>JACMQO010000159.1 GCA_014376935.1 Bdellovibrio sp. | reverse complement strand
GTTCGACAGTACCTAATCGAAAAGTATGATTTCTTAGACACGAAGCTAGAAGCCGTAGGAAAAGGCAAGTCAGTTCCTTTTGTTTCAAACGATACCGACGAAGGCCGTGCGCAAAATCGCCGTGTCGAGTTTAAAATCTATCGTAAATAAATGATAAGTATTTATAATTTACGGCGACTAATTAACACGGTCGCCGATCTTAACTTCGATCACGTCACCAGAAACTAAGGTAAACCTCGTTAACGTTATTGTGCCGCGGACGACTTCGTAGTCAGAGCCACTTAATTGAATCAAGTTTCCACCGCGACGAACAGAAATGGACGTAATCGCTTCAGCATCTGTTAAACTAACGACATAACTTTTTGTGGCTTCGTTAATTACGAAATTCGAGACTTGCGAAAGAATCGAACCAAAATTACCAGAACACAAAGAGGCTTCGGCACCGCTATTGTTTAGAATTAATTTTAAATCGTGGTATTTCGATCCGTAAGACTGGCCGGTCGCTAGCCCGCAACTTTCGCCGGGCAAATGCACGATGCTGGCGACGATAAAGCCGCCACTGCCAAATAGCTCGTTCGATTTATTAAAGATGGCGTATTTTAAATCTTGAGTGTTACTGGCCGACATATCTGATTTAACAACCGAATCGTATTCGATTGATTGGCTAACGGCGCTTCCGGCCACAATTTGTTTGGTGCAACTTCCAGATTCGGCCGAATACCCAATTGAATTAACCATCGAATATAAATTTGAAAAGAACTGGCCATGAAAGTAGGTTGAAGACGTACATAAATTTTTTGTCGTATCGCTTCCATCATCACCAATATCTGATCCGTAATACGAAGCCTGAACCGATTCATACACGCAGGCTGAAACATTTCTAATTTGATAACCTTGCGCCGTTAATTTTTGAACAGAACTTGTTTTATCATTCGCTGAACAATTGGCGCCGATCATAATTGACTGCGCACCCGAAAGTCCGACGCCCCAAACAACTGGCACCCAACTGGTCACGCCGTCGCGTGAAATTTGATACTCTAACGTTAAGCGCGCGCGTAATTGACCGTAGTTATAATAAACAACAGGTTTACTTGAAACGCGTTGAACGTAGCGGGTGACACATTTACTAAATTCGCTTGAATCATTTTCATCTGATAAAATAACGATGGCCGCCTTGTCGCCAGGTTTAAAAAAGTTCGAACTGGTTTGATCAAATAGCTGACGGGCCGTGGCGCAAAAGCCTTCTTCAGTTTCAGAACCGTTTACGCCCACACTTTGAATTGCCGATTTAATTTGGGTTTTTAAACTGTTAAATTGTGAAGTCGTTGAATCGCGGTAAAGTTTTAAAGCCGGGTGACGGTAGGCCGCCGTATTGATAATATTTTTTTCAACCAAATAAGACAAAACATTTGTAACTTGTGAAAAAGGAATTTCAACACGCTGTTCAGTTAAATAGCGGGTGCTGATTGTGTAGTCTACTTCATTACTTGGAACGCCCGAAGTTGAAACAATTTTAAACTCAGCATTGTGACCTTGAAGCGGAGTTAGCAATGAATCAACGGCTGCCGCAAGCTGGGCCTGTGACTGACTCATCGTATACGAATCATCTACAACGAATAGGACTTTAACGTCAGCTTTTTGTTGATTGAAGGTTGGATCAATCGTGACTGATCTGCTGATGCCGGTCGCCGTGCTGGTATTTGTCGGAGTCATGGTGGTGGTTTGGTAATTCACCTTGGCGCAGTTTTGAAAGATCGTCGTTCCAAAAAAAATACCAACGGTGATCACACCAATAAGACCCATTTTTCTGTCGCGATTCATAATTTCCCCTTAAGTAAAAAAATCATATTCCAAGGCCTAACTCTTGAAGTACTTTTTGTGCCTTCGATGCGCCTGAACTGCCTAAATCTTTTCGCAATTTATCTTCAACATTTGATTTTATTTTCTGTCTTTTATCGACCATCGCTTCAAACTGATCGACAAGCTTTTTGTTGTTTTCCCAATTGTGACCGTAAGTCATTTCGTTACGCTCGCGTTGAGCCTCGACACGGATCGTTTGATCTTTATATTCTTTGGCCAAAAACCAAACTGAATCCCTTTGCTGGTTCAGAACGGAAGGGCTGACTGCGGGGTCTCTAAAGACGATAGACGATGCATCTGGTTTACCTTTAGAAGCGGTGGCGATTTCACGAATTAATTTATCGTAAGCTTCGCGGTGATCAGCAGGTCCTGCATTTTCTAAAATGCGAAGGGCCGCTAGTTTATCATCGTAGGTTTTAAGTCCGCCTTCAGATAATGCCTTTTCAACATCTTGGGCTGCTAATTCATAATCTTTACGAGCCGAATCGTAAGATTTTGCGGCGGCTTTTGTTTCGGCAGACTCTTGTAAATATTTTGCGCGGCTTTCAAGAAGAGGTGCGACCTTCGTTCCTTTTTCTTCGGCGCGTTCGATATCTAAAGTTTTTGATCCAATTCGTCGCTCTAGAAAGCTAAGTTGATTGGTATCGGTACCCGCAATAAGTCCACGCGAAAGGTCACCGTTTTTTTCGGCTATTTGCTGATCGACCGCATCCAATTGAGCTTGAATCTTTTTGCGATCGTCATCGGTCGTAGCTTGGTTCATTTTTAATTTCAATTCAGCTTTCTTTCGATCTAAGGTCACCAATGCTTGCCGCGCTTCTTGTTCTAATTTCGTGGCCGACACTGACGCTTTGACCGCATCTTCGATTGTCGTTGAAGCTGACGCAGATTCTTTGCCGGCTAGACCTTTCCATAAAACGGTTTCGACATCAGAATTTTTCATTCCGGCCGCTTTCAATAAAGCTCTTTTTTCTGCAATTTGGGCAGGGGTATACGTTCCGAAACCATCCCCAATATTATGGGCGTCGATCAAGGCCTTTCTTTCGACCGTCGATAATTTTCGTCCTAAAATTCCTTCAGTCGAAGCAATGCGTTCGGCATCAGTTAAAGTGGCGGCCATTGTTAAGTCTTGTGATCTTCTGTTTAGCCGGCCATCAACTTTCATTTCATCGACAAATTTTGAAAGGGCCGAAGTGCGGTCGGCGATACGCCCTGAAAGCACGGCACCAGCGCCTCCGACAGCAGCCATCGTTGATTCAAAGATACAGTTTCCAATTTCACGCTGTTCAATAATCGTTTGAGGAGTTTGTTCGCACGCGCCGCTGATCTTTGCCGTGCCACCTTTTAAACAAGCATTCGAGATGGCGTCAATCGCCGTATAAGATGATAGAATTCCTGCGCTCATTCCCAGGCCACGCGAAAGAATGTTGGCTGCTGCGCCAACGGCTTTGGGAGCTCGCAATAAAAAAGCCGCGCGTGCAACTTTGGCCATAGCAACCGCGCCGACGGGAACCACGACGGACGCGACCGTCACCGCGGTATCGACAACGGCTTTACCACGTTTACGTGATTGCGCTAAACACTGATATTTAGAAATAGGAGCCGATAAGTCGGGTGACTGTTTCGATAGTTGTCCGATCAAGTAGCCGTCGCCGGCTAATTCTTCGCGAAGGCTTGACGATAGTTGTCCGCTTTTGACCCCGTCGTTAATATCATTCTTTCGAGCATCTAATTTTCCGTAAACGTCGTTCGTTAGCTTTCTGAATTCTTCTGACGTGATTTTCTTAATGTCACTGCTAAAAGCTCGTGGCCCGGCGTGGTCTTCAATAAAATCGCGCACGGCAGGCAGGTCACTGTTTGGAATTTGTGCCATCGCCGCTTCGTAAACTTGTTTTAATTCTGTGATTTGTTTATTACGATCATCGTATTCTTTCTTCTTGGCAATGTCGCCAGGTAGCACAAGGTCTTTCGGATTCGTATACCGAGTCATCGTTGACCACAACGCCGCATTCATTTGACTTAATTTATTCATTTTTGTTTTTAAAGAGTTTAAAACTTTAAATGAACTTTCGTAAGTTTGGATCATCGTTTTTTCATTTTCGGACGAAGATAAAGATTTCCAGTAATTTTGTCCGCACTGTAAACGATCAAGCTCAAATTTAGAAAGCCCATTAAAAAAATCTGTTTCTGAAAATTGCTCCAGCGCTTTTTTATTCAAAGCGGCTGGCGCAGCGGGGCACGAAAATGCGCTAGTCCGATTTGTCGAATTGCAATTTGATCCACTTAAGGCTTCGTACGTTTTACGATAAAACGATTCCAACGTAGTTTCTGCCGAGAAACTAATGCTACAGAATAGAAATAAAAGTGATAGAAAGCAGTGCCTCATCAAATTACGTGTCGGGTCTTACGTCGCGATTGTTAAATTTTAACTGACATTATTATTCAGATCTTATTGCCGTAGACGAAGGTCTAGTAGAGTCACTGTTGCCGAACCGAGTCTGGCGTGATTCAATTAGATACAGATGGAAGACATACGCCGCCTTAGTTTTAACTTTCGCCAATTGCTGAATAAGCCTTACAAGATTGCAGTTCTTTGCGTTTTTGTTTTTGTGATCTCGTTATTTATTAACGGGTCGCTTTGGCGTGTGTGGGCTCTTCGCCGCGATCATGCGACGATCTTAACTCAGATTGAAAATGCGCAGAAGAAGTCGTCTTTATTAGATGTTCAGATCAAACAAGCCAAAGATCCAGTTTTTATCGAACGCCAGGCCCGCGACAAGCTGGACATGGTTAGCGATAACGATCTTGTTTTTGTTTTTCCAGAATAAAATCATTAACTTACGCCTGTAGCAACCTAGACTCAGTTGCGTGCACCAATAGGTTGCGCACGATCAAAAAAAATTGTCTTGCTAACACATAGAGTAAAAACTCTATAATAGAAGTATGAACTCAGAAACTATGAAAAATGCACATTTATATTTAGGCCTTACTCGACGCGAATTAAAACGCCGGTTAGAGCTTGGGCAAATCGATCCTCAAATTTTAAAAGCACAACTTGATCAAAATTCACGCGAATTAAAATTAGATGCCTTATCTGAACGCTGGATCGAGCTAAAATCCTTGGATCAAGTCGACAAGTTTGAACCGACCGAGTAGTCTTTGGCGCTGCTGCAAACTGGGTTTGCGGCTAGATGCGGAGACCCCTTATGAAAAAGCAAATCTATGTCGTTGATGTCAGTTCGATGTTCTTTCGGGCGTTCTATGCCGTCCGTCCTTTAACGTCGACCAAAGGTGTTCCCGTTAATGCGGTCTACGGATTCATTTCGATGATCGCTAAATTAATGAAAGAGAAAAAACCAGATCACTTAGTTTTTTGCTATGACCGCAAAGAGCCGTCGTTCAGAAAAGAAGTTTACGCCGAATACAAAGCCAATCGAACAACCATGCCTGATGATTTACAAGTGCAGATGCCATACTTAAAACAGGTGGCGACTCTGTTTGGAATTAAAGACATTGAGGTTCCTTCGTTTGAAGCCGATGACCTGATTGGAACCATCGCCAAATTAGCCGAGCGCGAAGACTACGAAACATTTATCGTCAGCGGCGATAAAGATTTTTGCCAGTTAATTAGTAAAGACGTTTTCTTATATGACACGATGAAAGATGTGATTTTTACGCCTGAATTAGTGAAAGAAAAGCATGGCGTAGCGCCCGAACAATTCCTTGATTATTTAGCCATCACGGGCGACACCTCAGATAATATTCCGGGTGTTGCGGGCATTGGTCCCAAGGGCGCGATTAAGTTGATCGAACAATTTGGAACGGTCGAAAATATTTATAAAAATATCGACCAGGTCGAAAGCGCTTCGATCAAAGCAAAACTAGTTGCTTCAGAAAAAAATGCTATCTTATCAAAGCATTTAGTAACGATCGTTTGCGATGTCGATATCAAATGCACGATGGAAGATTTTAAATTAAAACCCATGCAGCGCGACGAATTGCGCGCCTTTTTGCAAGAATTAAATTTTAAAACATTCGAAAGAACTTTATTAGACACGCCGGTCGATGAATCAGTCGAAGCAACTGAAAAGCCAAAAGCGGCGAAAAAAGAAAAAGCTGCGGTGACAAAACCGACCGTGGTTGCGCCTACAGCGACGCAAGGGTCATTGTTTGAAGCCACAGAAGTTTCTGACAGCTCAATGCAATCTTGGCAGCCCGAAGTCATTCAAAAGCGCTTAGATGCGAACGAAAAGTTTTTTATTTTCAATCACGAAGAAAAAGTCGCCATTGCTTTTGGAAGTGATCTTTACGTCACCGAAGTTTCAAATTGCAAATTAGATTTTTCAAAAGTGACTTGGTCAGGTTTTAACTTAAAAAAAGTATGGCACAAAATTGGATTTAAGCTTTCAGCGGCAGAGCCTAATGTAGAATGGGATTTAATGCTGGGGGCGTACGTCATTCGCCAGGCCGATAGTTCAAGTTTAGAGAAATTAGCGAAATTCTTTTTAAATACCGAAGTCGAAAAAGAAATCACGATTGATCAGCAATACAAATTATACCAACAGATCACCGAAGCGGTCGAAAAGCAGTTGGAAGAAAAAAATCTTTGGGTGATTTATAAAAAAATAGAAAAGCCAGTCATCGCGATTCTATACAACATGGAATTAAAAGGCATCGCCATTGATGTGAAAGCTTTAGCCGAGTATTCGGCGCAACTGGCGAACGAATTAGCGGGGCAAGAAAAAAAAATTCATGAATTAGCCGGCGAAGATTTTAATATCGGATCTCCTAAGCAATTAGGCGTTATTTTATTTGAAAAATTAGGGCTTGAGGCCATTAAAAAAACAAAAACGGGCTATTCAACCGATAACGACGTTTTAGAAAAATTGGAACATCCGATCGCGAAAGAAATTGTTAGTTACCGCGAAATCGCAAAACTGAAATCAACGTATGTTGATGCGTTACCTGCAGCCGTCGACCAACAAAATCGCGTGCACACACAGTTTAATCAGGCCCTAACGGCAACGGGTCGTTTATCAAGTACAAATCCAAATATCCAAAATATTCCGATCAAGACTGAACGTGGGCAGCGCGTCCGTAAAAGCTTTATCGCAGCCCCGGGTAAAAAATTATTATCCGTGGATTATTCACAGATTGAGTTACGCGTGTTAGCGCACATCTCTGAAGATCCAGGTCTAATCAAAGCCTTTCAAGAAGATCTAGATATCCATACGGCGACCGCTTCAGAAATTTTTGCGGTGGCTTTAGATCAAGTAACAAAAGAACAGCGCCGTATCGCTAAGGCCGTGAATTTTGGTATCGCCTACGGCCAAGGTACATACGGTTTGGCAGAGACTTTAGGAATCCCTCGTAAACAGTCAGCCGAAATTATTGAAAAATATTTTATTAAATTTGCGGGTATCCGTAATTACATCGAATCAACGACGCAAAAAGCGCACGAACAAAAGTACGTTGAAACTTTATTCGGACGCCGTCGCTATATTCCTGAATTAGATTCAACGAATATGATGATGAAAAAATTTGGAGAGCGCGCAGCCATCAATGCTCCGATTCAAGGAACGGCCAGTGACTTGGTCAAAATGGCGATGATTGAAATTGCGCAAGATGCGAAGACAAAATCTAAAGTTGATATGTTATTACAAGTGCACGATGAATTGATTTTTGAAGGCACCGAAGAAATGATTTTAGAAACGACGCCGTTTATTAAAAAAACGATGGAGAATATCGCTAAACTAAAGGTGCCATTGAAAGTCAATTACGCCATCGGTGATAACTGGGATGAAGCGCACTAAGTGCGCTTTTTTAGAAATAGTAGCCAGCTCCGATACGAATATCTGATGTGCTGACCGTGTTTGAATCCAATTTGTAATTCATCGTTTTGTATTCAACTAACGCGCGAATGTTTGGTGTCACTTGGTAAGTTCCAAAAACACCAAAACCTAGCATTCCATTTAATGAAGAATCATTTCCCACACTGTCACTGGCTTTATAGTTTGAAGCGATTGTTAACGACGCTCCGGCTGTAATCTTTGGATTGATTTTGTATTCGCCCAACGCATTTAACTGCATCTGCGTAATTGTCGCGGTGTTGCCTGAATCTGAACCTTTTAACGTTGCGTATTCAACTTCGGCTCCAGCACCCCATGGGCCGAAATAATAAAAACCAACGCCAGACAAATCAAAACCCGTCACCGGAAAACTGTACGATGTTTCAATCGTTGCAGTTCCAACGGCTTGAGAAAATTTAATCTTTGAAGATCCATTCACATACTTAACGTTCACACCAGCCATCCAAGGTTTTTTAGACATCGTTGATTTATTCACGAAGGCGCGATCTTTCATCACAACTTTTCTAGGTGCCACACCAGCTTGTTGTTGCGGAGCCGCGGCTTGAGCTGTGGGTGAGCCTAATGGAATGCTAATGTCCACGTTTGCATTTTGTTGGCCGGTTAAATCGGTATCTGATTTAATTAAGATCTTATTTTTAATAAGTTTTACGATTGATGCTTGAATCGTGGCGCCACCTGCCGAGAACTGAATGCTTTGTCCGGCTGATAATTGCAGATCGTTCACTTCGGAATCGGATACTTGCACGATCGCAGATTTTGCTTTGGTTTGTAGAATAGTTGCGGCTTGTGCCGTGCCTGAAATCAGTAATAGACCTATTAATAATCGATTCACTCTGTCTCCCATCCTACGACTCGGCCACCTTCTAAATAGACATATCTTTTTTCTTGATGATATCCATTCGGTGTCGAAACTTGTTTTAAGTATTTCCAGCGTTCATTTTTATAAATTGGATTTCCACTATTTTCGATCGCGTCAGGTTCGCCCCACGATTTTTTAACAAAATCAGCCGGCATGCCCAGCACGATATCTTGGGTGGCCACGGCATTTTCGAAGTCTTTAACGTTTTTATTACGAAGCCAAATTTTATTTTTATTTACCCAAGCTTGGCGGCCTTCGATAGACGGAATAGATAGGTAATTAATTTTCTCATCATCATTTTCAAGCCACGGCAAAACTTTCGAATAATTTAAGCGTTCTTTTTGTGAATCAAGACGGCGCTCTAAGTTACGCACTTTACGGCGCTTCTGAATCACGATGTGTTCGTCGTCAGTTAATACATTTTTTGGATCTAGACCAAGTTCGTAGGCGTACTTTTGCATTTCGGCTTCGGTCATTGGTTTTTCTGTTTTATCTAATAAAGCTGAATTCGATTTTGGATTATTCGTCGACACAGTCGCGGCGACTGGTGCCGGCAATTCGGTCGTCGCAGAAGGTGACTGAGCATCGCCGTGAACGGTTTTGATTTCGGTTGCGGTCGTACAGGCCGCAAGGTTTGCCAAAAAAAGCGAAATGACAGATAGAATTTTTAAATTGCTAGTTTTCGACATATGCAATAATGGTAACCGAATGTTTTACAGAATGCATGAGCCAGCATCGACTTTTGACTAGGTCAAGCGTATCTTTTATCATTAACTGTGTTTAAGATTTTGAAGTGAGCGAAAATACAAAACTGGCCACCGAAATTAAAGAAGAACCGACCGTCGATTTAGTCGAGGCGATGGCTGACGTCGATAAGATCCTGAACGAAGAAGATCCCGAATTTTTAAAGGAAATTGAACAGATTCAAATCGACGCCGCGATCGTCAGTCTTTCGATCATGGACGATGCGATTTCAAAAATGGATAAAGATTCTGGTTTTTTAGGAGTCGTAAAAGGTCATCTAAAAAATGCTGTTAATATTAAAGCGAACCCTAAGAAAGTTTTACTTCTATGGCTTTTAATCGCCGTAGCGTTTGCTGTTGTTTACTTTGCGCCCACGATTTTAAATCGTCTATTTGCAGACAAGCATTTCTTAAAATCCTATGCCGAGCTGAATTCAGATGTACAGTCGTACAATCCGTTAACCGAGTCCGAGCCGCTGTTTGATAATCCTAAATTTGCAAAGAATGTCGTAACGATGTCTAAGATGAAGGCCAACATCAAGAAATCTGAAGATTCTAGTCCGAATCCGATGTTAGCCCTTGAGTTAAATATCGAAGGCACGACGGCCGAAGTCACAATTGAAATCAAAGACCGTGAAGCTGAATTTAAAGATATATTATTAAGACAGGCCGAAGATTTTACTTACAGCCAGTTAGATTCCACTGATGGAAAACGCGAACTTTTGAATAGCTTTAGAACTGAAATGAATAAAAGTTTAACTCAAGGTCAGGTTCGCCGCGTATTGCTACGGTCTTTTATTTTAAAACCGTAGCGCTGTTCATAAAAATTTCTATTAAATCTTAAATTGGTCTAAATCGATATTGTAGTGACGGATCCGATCATGCAGGGTTGATTTTGGCATGCCTAAATCAACCGCGGTGCGTTTCTGATTTCCTTGATTTGCCGCTAGTCTTTTTAAAATCATCTGTTTTTCGATTTCACGAATCACCGACATTTGATTTGCGTCGCCTGGCGTAACATAGCTAACACCTGTTGGTAAATGCGCTAATTTTTCTTTTTTGTTTAACAAAATATCAATATGGTTTTCGTCGATATATTTTTTCGGAAATAAGGCCGACGCGCGCGCCACCACGTTTCGTAATTCACGAATATTTCCGGGCCAGTCGTGCTTTTTTAAAGCCTGAATGGCGTTAAAAGAAAATCGCACTTTCATTTGTCGGGCAAAGCTATAAAGTAACTCGTCAAAATCTTCTAAACGTTCTTTTAAAGAAGGCGTTTCAATTGTTATGACGTTTAATCGATAATAAAGATCCGATCTAAAGCTTCCTTCCCGAATTTTTTGATATAAATTTTGGTGGGTGGCTGCCACAATTCTTACGTCTGTTTTAATCGACTTATCGCTACCGACAGGGCGGATCTCATTATTTTCTAAAGCACGTAAAAGTTTGGCTTGAAGGCTGTACGTCAAATCTCCGATTTCATCTAAGAACAAAGTTCCGCCACGAGCTGACTCGAAAGCTCCTTTACGGTCGGCAATGGCGCCCGTAAAACTGCCTTTGGTATGACCGAATAATTCACTTTCAACTAAGGTTTCAGTTAGCGCCGAACAGTTCACCGAAATGAAAGGCGCTTTGGCGTTGGGGCTAGCATTATGAAGAGCGTTGGCGATCACGTCTTTACCAGTTCCTGAAGGTCCAAGTAATAAAACGGGATGCTTGGTTGAGGCCACTGATCCTAAACTGTCTAATTGGCTTTTCCAGAATTCACTTTTACTGGTTAATCCAAAATCTTTTTTCTTAACGCGTGAATCATGCACGACAAAGTCAGTTGAGCCTAAAGTAATTAAATCGCCATCTTTTAAAATAGCTTCTAAAACTTGGGCCCCGTTGACGAACGTTCCTGAATCCGAACGTAAGTCTTTGATTAGACAAGTTGTGCCCTTAGCTTCAAGACGAGCGTGGCGTTCAGACATGTAAGAGTCAAAAACCTGAACCGTGCAGGTGTTGTCTTTTCCGATATTTAAATAGTCTTGTAGGTCCCAGCGTTGATCTGTGCCATCCATCAGTTCGATTGAAAATTGTGCTAACATAATTACCCCCGTAAATTGTTTCGATGTTCGTCAGGCAACCACTAGTTCAAGATTGGGCCCAGCTTTGACAAGGCTGAAAACCGTTTAAAACAGATCTGAGCCAAAAAATTTCTAAATTTAAGAATCAGATCTAAGAATTGAGAATTTTAATAAAGTAGATTATAAAGACTTCATGCCTAAAATGACGTTTATCAAAAGTGCCGTAAAGTTCTCAGAATTTCCTGTTCATCCTTTAAAAGAGATCGCGGTCGCCGGTCGGTCGAATGCGGGTAAATCATCGATTATTAACGTTTGGGCGCGCGAAAAAATTGCCAAAGTCAGTCAGACTCCGGGTAAAACGCGTTTATTAAATTTCTTTGGCGTTGGAAAAAACTACTGTTTAGTGGATATGCCTGGTTATGGCTTTGCTTCGCGCGGCGGAGACGAAGTCAAATCGTGGAAAAAGATGATCGAAGGTTATTTGTCTCAGCGTCCGCAGTTAGTGGGCTTGATGTTAGTCATCGATATGGCGCGTGAATGGCAAGACGATGAAGAAGCGATTGCTCAGTACGTAATGAAGCATGATATTCCGGTCGCGGTTGTTTTAACGAAATGTGATAAGTTTTCAAAAAATGATATTGAAAAAGCGATTACGCGTATGAAACTCCAATCTAGGTTAGAAGACGTATTTGCGGCGTCATCACAAACTAAAAAAGGTTGCGATGAGGTTGAAGAGTTCATGTATAAAGTCTGGGTTAAATCGTAATGAAAATTATCGCCGTCATTCCGGCCCGCTTTGGATCGACACGATTTCCAGGAAAACCTTTAGTCGAACTTAAAGGTAAAAAAATCATTCAGTGGGTCGTTGAAGGTGCGCGCACCAGTTCTTTGGTGCAAGCCGTTTATGTCGCGACCGATGATCAACGGATTGCTGATTTCTGTAAATCAATCGGCGTCGAAGTTTTAATGACAAGGTCTGATTGCCCAACCGGAACAGACCGTATCTATGAAGCCACAAAAAATTTAGATTTTGACTGTGTTTTAAATATTCAAGGCGATGAACCGTTAATTACTAAAGACTACATTGACCCTTTGGCGCAGGCTTTTTTGAACGACGCCAAGCTTGAAATGGCCACTTTGGCTCATCCCCTGCACGCTGAAGATTTAGACAATTTGAACGCGGTTAAAGTCATCACGAATATTAATCAAGAAGCCATTTATTTTAGTCGTTTCCCGATTCCTTTTTCACGCGAAAAATTTCAAGGTAATGACGGTTTGACGTTAAACCAATTGCCCGTGATGAAGCATATTGGTCTGTACGGCTATTCAAAACAGTTTTTACAGAAATTCTGCACAACCGATCAGACAGCGTTAGAAAAAAAAGAAAGTTTAGAGCAGTTACGCGCCTTGTACTTAGGCGTACGAATTAAAGTCTTGCCGGTCGAAAAACCGACGTACGGTGTTGATACTCCAGAAGATTTGCAAAAGCTTGAAGCCTTGTTGTAGCTGCTGGTACTATCTACCTAAAACGGGTGGATTATGGCAGTTACAAGAAAGTCGAAACAAAGTTCGAAAGTTAACACAAGCACTTCACGAAAAGTGAACCAATCAAAATCTAAAAGTTTGAAACAAAAATTTATCTTCGTTACGGGCGGGGTCGTCTCGTCGATCGGTAAAGGATTAACGGCGGCAAGCCTTGGTTCTTTACTTGAAGCGCGCGGCTTTAAAGTAACGATTATGAAATTCGATCCGTACTTAAATGTTGATCCGGGCACAATGTCGCCTTTGCAACACGGAGAAGTCTACGTCACCGAAGACGGCGCCGAAACTGACTTAGATTTAGGTCACTACGAGCGTTTTACAAATGCGCAATTACTACGTGCGAATTCAGTCAGTGCCGGACAAATTTACGACACCGTTATTACACGTGAACGTCGCGGCGATTATTTAGGTGGAACAGTTCAAGTGATTCCGCACATCACCGATGAAATTAAATCTCGTCTTTATGAGGCGGCTCAAGGCTGCGAAATTATCATCGTTGAAATTGGCGGAACTGTTGGTGACATCGAAGCACAACCGTTTTTTGAAGCCATTCGTCAACTTCGTTTAGATTTAGGACAAGACAACACGGCTTTAATTCACGTGACCTACGTTCCGTATATTGCCGTTGCCGGAGAATTAAAAAGTAAACCAACGCAACATTCGGTCAAAGAGTTACGTCAAATTGGTTTGCAGCCTGATTTCTTAGTTTGTCGTAGTGAAAAAGTGATCGATCAAAACTTAAAAGCAAAAATTGGCTTATTCTGTTCCATCAAACCTGAAAATGTTATTTCGGCGCAAGACTCGTCATCGATCTACGATGTGCCGTTATCATTACATCGTGAAAATTTAGACGAATTAGTTGTTGAGCGTTTAGGGTTGAAAAAAACAAAATCAAATGTTTTAGGCTGGCAAAAAGTAGCGCGTATTCAAAATGCTCCACAAAAAAATGTGAAGATCGCGGTTGTTGGAAAGTATGTGGACTTAAAAGAATCCTACAAATCTTTACACGAAGCCCTTGTGCATGGTGGCCTTGCCAACCAAGCTAAAGTTGAAATCATTTATGTCGATTCAGAAAAAATCACACCTAAAAGTGTAAAATCGTTATTAGGTCAAGCTGATGGGATTTTAGTTCCAGGCGGTTTCGGTACGCGTGGTGTGGATGGTAAAATTATCGCGATCCAATTTGCCCGTGAAAAATTGGTTCCATTCTTCGGTATTTGTTTTGGTATGCAGTTAGCGGCGATTGAATTTGCTAGAAACATTTGCGGCATTAAAGACGCAACGTCGCGCGAATTTGTTGGTGATAAACGCGGTGGCAATATCGTGATCGATTCGATGGTTGAACAGCGTGGTATCGTCGACAAGGGCGGAACGATGCGTTTAGGGGCTTTCAGTTGCCGTTTACAACCTAGAAGTTTAGCTTTAAAAATTTATAAGAAAAATTTGATCTCAGAACGTCACCGTCATCGTTTTGAATTTAATAATAAGTACAAAGATCTATTCGAAAAAAATGGTTTACGCGCGACGGGTATTAACGAAGAACGTGATTTGGTTGAAGTTTTAGAAAATACCAAGCATCCATTTTTTATCGGTGTTCAATATCATCCTGAATTTAAATCTAAACCTCTCAGTCCGCATCCCGTGTTCGCGGCCTTTGTCGCGGCGTCTTTGAAACTGGGTCACAAATCAGGTCTAGTTAAGGCCACTAAGAAAGTGAAGTAGAATGTCTATTTATCTAGAGATCGCGCATAAAACTTTAAAAATCGAAGCCGACAGCATTTTGGCATTAATACCACGTATCGGCGCTGAATTTGAAAAAGCCGCCGACATGATTTTAAATTGCAAAGGTAAACTTGTATTTACCGGAATCGGTAAATCTGGGCAAATCGCGCGAAAGCTAGCAAGTACATTTTCTAGCACCGGATCGCCAGCTATTTATCTTCATCCGGCAGAGTCTAGCCATGGTGATTTAGGTGTCATGACATCGGGTGATTTGGTTATAGCTTTGTCATACGGTGGTGAAGCCGCTGAAATGAATTCGATTCTTAATTTTATTTCTAGACGTGGAATTCAATTGGTTGCGTTAACAGGTAAGTCGGCCAGTACGCTGGCTCAAGCAGCGACGGTGGTATTAGATGTTAGCGTTGAAAAAGAAGCGTGCCCTTTGAATTTGGCTCCGACGTCTTCAAGCACGGCGACTTTAGCGATGGGCGATGCTTTAGCGATGGCGGTTTTAGAAAAACGTGGATTTAAATCTGAAAACTTTGCCGAACTTCACCCGGCTGGGTCTTTAGGCGCAAAACTATTGCGCGTGAAAGATTTGATGCAAAAAGGGGACGCGTTACCTTTTGTGAAAGTAACGACATCAACTAAAGAGCTATTAACTAAAATGACTCATCAAAATGTTCGCGGTGCGGCTGGTGTCGTGAATGATCTAGGCCAATTAATTGGTGTGGTTACGGACGGTGACATCCGTCGCTTTTTAGAGCGTCAACAAGATCCGTTTTCGACAACGGCTTCTGATTTGATGTCTCACACTCCAAGAACAATCGATGCGAATGAACTAGCGGAAAAAGCTTTCTTTTTGATGGAGCAATTTCGGATTCAGATGCTGATCGTTTTAGATAAAAGTTCAGCGACACCACAAAACCCGGTTGGCATGTTGATCTACTCAGATCTATTAGCCGCCAAGATCAGATAATTCAAAAATATACATTTTAAATTTAAAGAATTTAAGTACTCACCAAGGGATGGAAACGTATGAAGAAATATCTAGGGCAATTTCAATAGTCGGCACGCAAAATGAAAAGTACGATGGTCTTTCAATCGCCTTAGGCAGCGCCGGAATTTCGCCATTAAAGCTTGCAAGCTTATATACGGCATAGCCCACCAAGGGTCGTGGTCTGAATTGAAGTGGCAATTGAACGCTCCGAAAAAAAGGGTCCAAAGAAAAATCACAAATCTTGTCATCTGAATCCACATTTATGCTTTTAGATATTTTGAAAAAAATCCGCATTCAGAAAGCGCGATTATAGATGATGTTGATAAAGATAAAGTCGCTATCGCTTGGAAGACCGGAACCTCATACGGCTTTCGTGATGCCTGGACGGTCGGACTTGTTGGCGATCATGTTTTCCGCATTCAAAAAAAGCTTGGTTTAATGCTGGCGTTTCGCCGATCGAAGAATGCCAAGTTCACCGCGAAGTTTTAATTCCGGATCAATCCAAAAAAAGACTTTGTCGCATCGGTTCCAATCAAGCGTACCATAAAGAAGTCTTTGAATTTTGGCCAAGTGATATCGTTCAATTATTTACGAAATACGGATTGCCGTACAAGAAGACTCCGCCTTTTGAAGCGGAGTGGGGGTTTGGCGATGCGTTCGATATTGCGGCCCCTGAAATTGTTTCTCCGAAAACGGATGTGAAATACTCGGTTCAGTATAATCAAGCGACGGGTTACGATAAAATTCCGCTGAAAGCAAAAGTCGATCAAGATGTAAAAAAAGTTTTTTGGTTTGCGAATCAAAAACCATTGAGTGAAAGTGACCCAAATGAAACGATGATGGCCGAATTAGCCCCAGGTAAATATGAAATTATGGTCGTCGATGAGCGCGGTCAAACTTTCGCTAAACCTCTCGTTGTTCAGGTCTTTTAGAAAACATGTTGATTGTAAGTTCGAAATCACAGACTAAGGTCTTGCGATTCTAGTTATTTGCATCGATACACCGACCTTTGTCGGTTAAGAACAGGTAAGCTTCTTGCCGTGTAGAATTAAATTTTCCACAATGAAATCGTGGTATTAGATATACAAAAGTTACGACCAATAAAGATGTTAGTTCTTGATGTAGATGGCGTCTTAACAGATTGCCGTTTGTGGCTGGATTCTAACGGTGAATGGAAACGTTTTTTTTCTATTCGCGATGGCGTCGGCATTAAAGAAATTGCGGCCGCAGGCTATAAGACGGCCATTATCACGGGTTCGAGCGCCACAGATATCAGAGCCCGCGCTAAATCATTGGGCTTTGATTATTTTTACGAAGGCGCCACGGATAAACTCCCATCTTTTGAAAAATTAATACAAGAGTCTGGAATTAAAAAAGAAGAAATGGCCTACGTTGGTGATGATATTTTTGATATCCCGCTGATTGAAGCCGTTGGGTTTGGTGCGACTGTGCCCGATGCCGTTGATTCGGTTATTGATGTCGCGCAGTACGTAACGAAACGCCCGGGTGGCAATGGGGCCGTTCGTGAAATATGTGATTTTATTTTAAAATATGGTTTCTATTCTAAAACTTGAGGTAAGCATGCAACGCAAAGTTTTAAATTTATTTTTAGCAATCTCGGCCATGATGATGGTGTCTGTTCATGCGGTTGCCGCTGATGTTGACGTTCCTGAAGACGAATTAGCACAAGAGACGGTTTATCCCATCTTCGATAATCCGGTCAGTTTAAAAAATAGAAATATTAAAGATTTTAAAACCATGGATGTCGGCGTGTTTGGTGGATTAGCATTAACGGAACCTATCCAAAGCACGACGAAATTTGGTTTAGCTGCTAGCTATCATTTCAATGAAGTTCACTCTTTAGGATTTTCGTACGCTAAAAATAATACGGGTTTGTCTCGGGATGCCCAAGGCTTAAAAGATGATTTCGGCTTAGATTATTCGCGTGCCCCTAGTTTAGACTATACGTTAATGGCTGATTATAATTTTAAATTGTTTTACGGAAAATTAAGTATCACGAAAGATACGGTCATGAATACATCCATCTATCTTTCAGGTTCAGGCGGTATTGTTAAGTATTCTCACAAATCATATCCCGCAGTCGCCGTAGGCATTGGTGAAAAGTTTTATTTCGACAACCACTGGGCTTTAAAATTGGATCTTAAGTTTTTTGCGAACAATGCGCCGATTCCGTTCAAAGCGAACGCCTTGCGAACGGGCGTGAATGGTAGCCCCGTCGATCCGGTTCCGAGTTATACTAGTTTCGATGAACGTTTAACCTATACGACCAACTTAGAAATTGGTTTGAATTACTTGTTTTAAGGGGACGTGATGAAAGTACAACCATCAGATATTAAATCTATTTTACTAGCGGCGGTATTAACCGTAGTTGGTGCGCAATCAAAAGCGGCCGATCAAGTGATCGACGATCAAGAGATTTTAAATATTGAAAATTTATATAAAATACCTTCGGTTCGTAAAACAGATCCTAAACCAGTTGAAGCTAAAACGCCGTCGACTTCGGCAACAACGGAATCGGTAAATACGGTGACGCCACCGGCAGACATCAATACGATGCCGGTCGAAACTGTCAAAGTTCCCGAGCAAAAAATTGAAAACTTAACGGATTTAAATAAATTATCGGCTTTCCGTGAAGTATCAGTCATTCAGAAAAAATACTTACCTAAAACAGAGCGCTTTCAGCTTTACACCGGCGCAGGAATGACAACAAATTCGCCGTGGTTTTTAAACTTAGGTGTTAAAATTAATTTAGCCTACCACTTCACTGAATCATTCGGTGTTGAATTAACTTCAATGTTTTTAACAAATTCAGAGCGTCAGGTCGCAAAAGAAATTCGTGAAAATAACGGCGTTCAAGCTGAAAAATTCGTAAATACAAAAAGTTATGTTGGTGCCGATTTAATGTGGGTACCCATCTACGGTAAATTAACGTTACTTAATAATAGCATTATACCATTTGATATGTACTTTGCCGCAGGCGGCGGAACTTCAAGTACAAATTCTCAAGAGGGCAGCGTGCCGACAATTCACGTAGCGACCGGACAGACCTTTGCCATCACGAAATCGATCGCATTTCGCTGGGATTACAGTTGGAGCATGTTTTCGGCGACCCCTGTTGATTCAGGAACAACGAAAGCTTCTAAAAATTCTTATAATGATTTGATCTTAACCGCAGGCCTAAGTTTCTTCTTTCCGGAGGCTAAATACCGATGAAAAAACAAATTATTCTTTCACTCTTAGTTATTGGTATCAGTATCGCGGCGGCAGCAGCTCCGGCTAAAGGCGCGGCTAAACCAGCGACAACCCGTAAGGTGGTTCCTGCGGGACCAAAAGTTTATACGAATCAAACAAACACTGCGATTCGTGCGCAAATTTCATCAGCACTTGGGTTGATGAAATCAGGGCAGTACGCTCAAGCGGCGAATGCTTTACTGGTTCTATCAAGACGCGCTGATTTAGCGTCTGAACGTCCGCAAATTAAGTACTACTTAGGCCTTTGCTTAATGGAGCTGAATTTAAATCAAGTGGCGTCATTCCAGT
>JACMQO010000158.1 GCA_014376935.1 Bdellovibrio sp. | reverse complement strand
ACCAGCGCAGCCACTGCTTTACCAAAAAATCAATTTTTCAATACGAATTCAAAAAAATCACCACCGACTAGATACAAATCAGACAAATTCATTGAAATTTCAGCTTAAAACTGGCGAAATTGAACCAAGACTAGACGTTCATACTTTATTGAATGGACTGATATGGCCTTTGAAACACCTATCCTCAGTGCGCGCGAATCAAAGAAATCCCAAGCGATTACCCCACCGTTCCAAAATTAATTTCGACCAATATCGGATTTGGACTTTTACTCGGGAATCCGATATCAGTTTCAGACCCAAGCTGGACGCGTGAAGCGGTCTTTGTGCCGATCGACGGGCGACCTCCATTAAAATTTAATCCCGGCGCCAATGGCAATTGGAAGATGGAAGTTTCGGCCGACAAGAATAGAATTATATTAACCGGGCCCGATTTAAATAATGTGATTAAGTTATTCTCTTTTGATTTATAAAAAACTTCTAATTAAGCGGCCGCAGTTTTTCGGCGGCCCGAGAAAAAGATGTAGCGGGTGTTTTTACCGTGGCCAATCTTTTGTAATTTTTTGGAAGCTAGTCCCTTTTGAATCAACGTCAACGCATTTCGTGGAGTGATCGCCAAGGTCTTTGCCAGATCGTGCGTTGTAAAACTTTTACTTTGATTTTGTTCTTTAAAAACTTTTAAACCCGCCTGCCAAGCCGCCAACGGTCGTTCACGCTGGATGCACGTGATACCCACTCCCGCAGGACCAATGAATTGAAAATCTCCGTCGGTGATACGAATACGAAATTCACACTTTTCACTTTCGGCCCAAACATTAAATCGAAAGATACTGTTACGTACCCGCTGCGGTGACGTGAACGGATCAAAGTATTCACCTTTGTATAAACTATTAAACACGACACCCATACGAGGCGGGCGGTAAATATCTTTAGTCATCACTTGCAGAAGCGGCCACGAGGTCGACGTTAAAAAAGAATTTTGGGTGATCTGATTTAAATCAAGACCGATCTGCTGCGGAGAAATCTCAGGTTGTAGTGGCGAATACTGTAACGTCTTACTTTCGTGTAGCGATAAATTAAAAACCGATTGCATGCGGTCATGGTAGCCCTGGTAGGGCGTGCCCAAAAGAATTCGCTGCAGAAGTTCATCGTCATTTTTAAGGCGGGCTAAATGAAAATCGCAATCCCGGATAGTCTCCCAATTTTTTAAACTGGTCGCTTCGGTTTTAACTTTTAATAGATCCATTAAGGCCTGCGGGTTATTTGGCGATAGACCAAGCTTAGCCAGCGCTTTCCATTTATTGACGTAAAGTAAGTAACGTCCCGGCTGATCGGAAAGTAACCCTTCAGACTCGCTTAAATAAACTAGCGCCGTATCATAAGATTTCTGCAAAATTTCAACCTGAGATCGAAGTTCTAAACAGTTGCCGTGTAAAAGTTTGTAGTTAGGGTCTGACTTTAACTGCGCGCTTAAGGGTTCGAAAATAGCTTTTGCTTTTTCGACATCTCCCACCGCAATCACCGCGGCCAGTAAATTTATTTGTCCGACCAGTTTTTGATAGGCCGTGGTCGATGACGAATTGATGTATTTGAAAAGAAGCGGCATTGATTTTTGGTATTCCCATTTCGCAAAGTG
Source organism: Bdellovibrio sp. (assembly GCA_014376935.1). Classification (GTDB taxonomy): domain Bacteria; phylum Bdellovibrionota; class Bdellovibrionia; order Bdellovibrionales; family Bdellovibrionaceae; genus Pseudobdellovibrio. The sequence continues at coordinate 6,265 of JACMQO010000158.1, read as the reverse complement.
AACGAAGGCTTCCGTTAGTAGCGCGTCGGGTGATCCCTTGATGCGGTGAAGACACTCCTGCGCTTCTTCTAAAGCGCCAATCCACATCAGTGAAGTCGCGTAGATATTCAAAACTTCAGCGCCCGCTTCACCGGTTTTAAGTCGGTCTTCTCGAATAATCGGATGAAGAATACGTAATGCTAAAACGTAGGCGTGATTACGATTGGCTAAGCGCGCCAGTGCCGGGCGTATCGTGCGTGATGGGCCACCCTTGACGATGCGAGTGATTTCTTTTAAAACCTGTAGGCGCTGCCCCTGCTTAGTTAAAACATCTAAGCGGGCAATCAATTCTTGTTCTGATGTTTTTTCTACCTGGGCCACGCGGGTTTAAATTTCCTTTTTTAGATCGTCTTGATCTGAGATACCAAAGCTAACGTCTTGAAACTATAGAACTGTTCGGCATATCTCGGCAGAACTTGAAATTTTAAGTGCCGGGCGTTTCAAAGTATTCTGAATTCATCGGGGGTACTTATGAATTCAGACAACTTCACTTCAAAGACATTATGCGTGTATCAGGACGAAGCAGTAGGGGCTAGTCCTATTCCTTTAGTGATCATTGGCAAAAATCTACGCGTAAGCAAAAGCTCTGACTACTTCATGAATTCCGGCATCGTTATCAACTTAGAGCTAAGTGAAACCAACGAGATTCGTAAAATCAAATTAGGCGCAGACATTTGTTTAGATGTGCAAGCGATGCGTGATGGGATCGAAGTGGGCCCACTTGGATTATTTCCAGTTCATATTTTACAACTAAACGCTGACTTTGATTCGACATGCGGCGGGACACTACGCTTTGGTTTTTTAAAAAAGATTTTTGTAAAAGAGTCTTTTGCTTTTGCCATGAAACGAGTTTTTTCTAAATTAACGGGTTTAAATTTAACTAAGGCGTTTACTTCAGAATCAGATTTATCAAAGGCCTGCGTGAACGCTTACACAGAAAAAAACTGGGGAAGCTTTGATATCGTTATCAAAAAGACGGCGACAGATGAATGGGCCATTTACGAAGCGGGATCAGAGCCATCTGAAAAGGCCGTACAAAAGATAGTTGCGCGCTTTAACGTGAACCGAGCCGGTGTAGCATTAGGCATTGAAGAGATGTACTGCGAGTAATTTTTGAATCGTTAGACTTCGGGGGAAGTATGATTAAAAAACTAGGTATCAAGTTGTTTCAAATATTACCAGAATCTGTTCGTCATAAAATTTACCGAAACCGCGCAGCTGTTCCCGCCTTTGCGTTAGACGAAAATTTTTCGATCGAAGTGGCGCGTACGGAAGCTGACCTTGAAAACTCGTACCGCCTTTTGCATGATTCTTACGTAACCGCTAAATTGATGCGTCCAGACGCTTCCGGATTACGTTGTAATCTATATACTTTTTTACCCCATTCAACCGTGATCGTGGCTAAGTACAAAGGTGAAGTTGTGGGTACCGTATCGCTGATTCGCGATTCAATTTGGGGCTTACCTTCTGATAAAGACTATAAAAATGAAAATGATCAGTTACGATTTGCCGGCCACAGACTGATTGAAGTATCGGCCTTAGCGGTTTCGAAATCATTTCGTCAATCGGGTAATTCGGTTTCGCTTTTATTGATGAAATATCTTTTTAATTACACCTACACCTATTCTAACTCAGACCGTTTAGTTTGTACCGTGCACCCACGCGCTGAAGATTTTTATAAAGCCTTGTGGCAGTTTGATCGTAACGGCAAAGTTGTTAGCTACCAGTTCGTGCAAGGCGCCTTAGCGATTCATTTGTCGATGGAAGTTTCGGCGGCGAAATTAAAAGTAATTACCGCGGCTTACCCGACCCAAACGGTTGATAGAAATTTAGTCTTGTTCGTGATGCAGAAAGATGATCGCTTCAAATATCCAACACGTAAGCTAGGTGCGCACATTGACCCGGTGTTGACTCCCGAATTATTTGAACACTTCTGCGTTAATAAAACGAAGGCGTGGCAGTCGTTCTCAGATAACGAGAAAAAATCGCTTTATAATATTTATTTAGAGTTATTTGGTTACTGTAATCCCGACTTAAACATTACGCTTGACGATCATAGTATTCTAACACGGGCTTACCGGGCCCCGATAGAGCTATCAGCCTTCGTGAAGGATGATAAGGCGCATTTTTTCACTCACATCACTGATCTTTCTTCAGGTGGAGCTTTTATTTCTTGGCCAACGGATCAGGCTGATCCGGGAACCGAAGTCACATTGTCATTTAAGCTGGGTGGTCAAACGATCAGAACAAAGGCCGCGATTACATGGAAGAACCGCGGGCAGTCGCATTTGCAACCTTATGGTTTCGGTATCAAGTTTTTAAAAAGCGAAACGCTTTCGGCGACCACCATCAAAGCTTGGTTGTATGATCAAGCCGGTTAAGACGTAGTCGCTTGATGAAGTTAAAAACTTCTTTCTTTTTTCGTTTAAAAGTTATTCACTTAGTGACCGAACTGTAATGAATTTTGTGAAAATAAAGGCCCAACGTCTAGCCTGAATTTACAGCTTTCTACCGATAAGAGATCATGAAGATTATTTTTATGATGATCCTTTTGTCCGTTTTCAGTTGCGCCCCGCACGTGTCTTACGTGACCGGTGTGTCCAGCGAAGCGTCAACTGCGTTGCCAACCGGCATCGGTGTCACGCCAACACCTACAGGTAAAACAGAGTACACTGCGAAAATCACTGACCTTGCGAAAACGTCGACATGCGCTAGCACCAATTGGTCTAACCGCGGGCGTGCGCCTGCGGGTTACGTTAAAGGTATAGCTCTAAGTTACGCGCGTAGCTTATGCCGTATTAAAAATGGCAGTGCACCTGCCGGCGCAAAAATTTTAAAAGCACCTAGCTCGGGTAACCCCTCGAAAGATATTTTAGCGCATTACCAAGATTTACTGGCCGTCGCAGGGCTTCACGTGAACCAAGCGGGCGACGCCGCATTACACTCAGCCTACACGGTGGGCATTGGCCTGGGCATGCGCGAAAGTTCAGGTAAGTACTGCGAAGGGTGGGACACATCCGCCGGATCTAATCGCCCCTCAGCGGCCGCCGAAGCTGGATTATTTCAAGTCAGTTATGATTCAATCGGGGCTTCACCCGAGATGCAAAAAATGTATGACGAATACAAAGCCAACCCACAGCGCTGTTTACTAAGTAGTAGGGAGTGGGGGACTTGAACCCGGGATCCGCCGGTTCTGATATTTCGTTGGTCAGAATGATTTATACCGGGATTATAAAACCTATACGTTTCGATAAGTTAAGCCCAGGCGAATTAGCGGTAAAGTCGACCTTTTAAATGACGAATTTTCGTCACCTAAAATTTTCATAGGGAAACATCATTGAAAAAGCCTGCGAATCATTTCAGGCTGCCAACCTTTCCCTGATTTTTTGTGGGAACGCCGAGGCTCTTCAAAAAGTCACAGATCTGCCCATACGAAAGCCCTACCTTCGACATCGGTCGTACCGCTTGAATGACCCTGAAATTGTTGTACTTATCACAGATCAAAATTTTAGAATCCGACTAACCATCTCAGGGTGCCAACTACGGCCTTGGCACTTTGTCGGTGCCCCCATCTTAGTTAAAATTTGGGCGATCTTTCTAAGGCTTAAACCCAGTTCATGCATTTCTTTAGCAGCAACGATCACGCGCTGTTCGCCGAGGTGCGATGTTTCAAAACCGTTCACCATTCTAATTCCGTATTTAGCTTGTGATTTATGCCCTTTCTTTTGACCTTCAGAACGACTTCTTATTGGAATCTCAAATCGTTTAAGGGCATCCCAAACGAACGAACGTGAGGACGAAATTTCTTCAGCAATTTGCTTGATTGAAAGTCCTTCTTTGATGTATTTTTGAGTGAGGAATTCTTTAGTTTTGGCCTCAAAAAGCCCGGGAAGTCCAAGAATATCGCGGATTTCAATAATGTCTGCTGAAGTGGTTTGGGTAGGAACGTAAAGGCACGCCATTTTCTTTAAGTCATTAAGTTCTAGACATCAAATTCAACACTCGTTAATAGTAAAATCTTTTTGAGGGGGTAGTATGAATTTATTAATCGTCGCTGTTATTGTCGCTTTTTTTAGTGGTTGCGTAACTTCCATTTCTAAAGATGCGAGTTTGATTAAAGAAGCCGATGAAAAAGCAATTCAATCTTGTACGTTTTTAGGGAATGTCGATGGCTCAGCGACATTTGCAGGAATTACTGCGGATGGCTTGCACGAGTCGGCAAAATCAGAAGCTTTGGACAAAGCCGTTCAACTGAAGGCCACACACGTCGTCTGGCTCAGCGTGCAGAAGGGATTTGATAGTGGCGCCAGCGTCCTTGGGAAAGCTTACGCCTGTCATTAAGTAAGCCCAGTTCAAAGCAATAAGTTTGATACTCGTTCCATCTAACCCGTCATTTTTCTCACCTTCGTGCGTCGGATCTTTACTCGTGTGAAACTGCATCCTCAGTTAGGTTAACCGGGATTAGATATTGTATGAATTATTACTATGGGAAAAATGATTCAAACTGAGTGGGTTCAACAACATATTTATATTATTCGTGGGTGCAAAGTTATACTCAGCCATGACCTTGCCAAACTCTATAATGTTGAGCCTAAAGTTCTCATTCAAGCTGTAAAACGAAATTTAGAACGATTTCCTCCAGATTTTCTGTTTCAGCTGGCCAACCAAGAGTTTTCCAACTTGAAGTCACAATCTGTGACTTCAAGTTGGGGTGGATCTCGAAAGCCTCCTTATGCATTTACAGAACAAGGAATCGCAATGCTATCCGGCCTTCTAAATAGCGCACAAGCAATACAGGTGAATATTGAAATCATGAGAACTTTTGTCAATCTTCGAAAGCTCATAAATTCAAATAAGGAATTTTCGGACAAATTAAAGCAAATGGAATTGAAATATGACCATCAATTTAAATTGGTATTTGATGCTTTAAGAGAAGTAATAAATCCATCCGTCCCAGAAAAACGTCGGATTGGAATTTAGAACTGGATTTAAAATCGGCTTGATTAGTGTTTGCTGGTGTCATGTGAACGGTTCCAAGATCTAAGCTTGTCCCATTTACCCCTCCCTTTTTCTCACAAGAAAATTGCAGAATTTCCCGAACCTCCAGGCACTTCAGTAAGTCTTCGATGACTCTATTAAAAACTACGAGAGTTTGAGATGCTCGATTTAGTTTATAGGGGAAGGTCTGCGCCATGAGTGAGGTCTCTACAGTTTCGAGCCGTGTTTCAAGACTGCTTGGAATTGCATTGCTAATTGGATTAGGCCCTATTTGAAATTTAGACTGTTTTACACGGAATAAGTAAATTCCATAGGATTTGTGGGGAGCTAAATTAAGTTAATTAATAGCGTTGCTGCAAATATCATCCACATTAATTTGCGAAATTTGAAAATCCGCTTTATGGTTCAAAAATATCGCAGAAGGCGGAGCTAAAGAATGAGCCAGGTACATAAGGACTTAGGAGCTTTAATCAGAGAATACCGAATCAAGGCAAAGATGACCCAGCTTGAACTATCAAATAAGCTTGGTTATGATTCTCCGCAGTTTGTCTCTTTATTTGAGCGTGGAATTTCCAAGGTACCCCATAATGTCATTGGTGAATTAATTATTATTCTGGGGATACCGCAAAAAAAGATTGTTAATAGTCTCGTTGATGTCTACAGGGTTACTTTGGTTAAAGAAATCAACTTGGGTAAGAAAGACGCCTCTTAAATATTCTGCCTAAAAATCAAAGTACCCTATAGATTATTCAAATATTTTGAACGCCTTCTAATTTTCATTCAACGTTGTTTAGATTAATGGTAGAAAAAGTTTACATGCAGCTTGAAAGTTTAAATCAGTTTAATAAGCGCCAGTTCAAAAAGTTCTTTGGGCTGTATATGAAGCGGCAACGAGCAGAGCTAAATGTGACAATTGAATACGTTGCTCATCTTGCCGATATCAATGCTTCAGATTTTAAATCCATTGAGTCAGGAAAAAAAAGCATGTCGCAAACCGAATTTGAGTCGATTTGCAAATACCTTTATTTAGATCTTTTTGAAATTGAAAATATTTATAGAATTACTCATGCTCAATATTTAATGAATGTTTTTAAGGTGATTGATGGCCATTATCCAAAATAATCATCCGAACCTTACAAAATCAGAAAGCCTTCGCCATTTTATCAAGGACGTGGGCCTTCCATTAAACCTAGCACCGACGGCCTTAAGTTTGTCAGCAGGCGATTTT
>JACMQO010000157.1 GCA_014376935.1 Bdellovibrio sp. | reverse complement strand
TTTTAAACCAAGAGGTAACTTATTAAAACGTTGCATCAAATCGATGACCGCGTTTGATCGCGCCGCTTGTTTTTCCACGGGATCCGTCGCCGCTTGATAAATATCTAGTAAGAAAGCCGCACCAATTCCGTACGAACCTTGAGTTTCAAAATCGGGATCACAACCGCCGCTTCCCAGTGAACTTGCGTCGTACTTGCCTAGTGCGCCGTGCTCGCATTTCGTGTGGCCAAATCCATCAATATGACGGGCTTCATGAAGTAATATGTAGCTCATCATCAGGCTGGTTGAAAATCGTTTCGTTTCTTCGGGGCAAATATGCATGGAATTATGTTCACCAAGGTCAACGTAAGCCACAACACCGCCCATCAGGCATTCGCGCGAATGGGCTTCGGTTTCTACAAAAATAGTTTTGATTCTAGATTTAAAAAACTGAAGTGGACCTTCTTGCATGACGATGGACTGCAGTCCGCTATTAACGCCCGCTTTCGGAGTCTGCTGCATGTATAAAATTGATTTTACGATTCGATTCATCATATCGTCGCTTTGACAAAGATCGACTTGGCGGACTCCGTCCCAACGGCCTTCAGTTGACGACCATTGAACGATATTAAAATCTTGTAGAACTTGATTGACCCCATCGGCAGGCAAACAACCCGCTTGATCACTAGCCCACACAGAACCACTCATGAATAAAACAATACCAATTAAGATCGACTTCATCGTGGCCCCGCTTCGGCCAGCATCGCATCAATCGTTCTTTTTAATTTTCCGGGCTGATGTTTCTGAGCGCCTGAAAGGCTGACTTGCGCTAGAAATTTTAAAATCGGGTCTGATTGCGCGTGTGCGATTTCGGCCATTTTAGAAATTAGTTCTGGCTTCATCGCGATCAATGCGTCTAAAGCTTCCAATGCCGTTACTCGTAGAGACAGCTCAAGTTTTTCTTGTAGCGCCGCGACTGAATGGGGGTCTTGGCTATTTTTAAATTCAGGAATATCCGATTTAGCGATCGCGACCAAGGCTTCTGAAGCCGAAGGTCCTTTTTGCGTCAGCGTGTATAGCATCTGCTGTCTTGCTTCGGCCGTTTCGTCTAACGATAAAATTTTATCCTTTAAAGATTTTAGCTCAGTCGATAACTCTTTTGTCGAATTTTTTGCAGATTCATAATTTTGTGTCAACGCACTCATGGGTAAAGTTTTAACCAAACCCGTCACCGGATCGGCTTCACTTGAAACGATCAAAGGTTTTGAACGAAGCGTATCGATAGTTCGCTGATCCAACGCCACCAAAATCAAAACAAATAACAGAATAGAAACAACAAATGTTTTGTGCATGTGCCGAATATAACAGTATTTTTGCCGAACAAAAATGCGCCATAAATGTCATATACTTTTTCTAAAACCAGACTTAAAAGCGTCAAAACTTTTTACACTTTGATCATTAATAGAAAAATTCGGCTGTGAATTTTACTAAATCAACCTTATTAAAATAGATAACTGAGTTTTGCCGGTCGGCAGCGTGCTGAGGTTACCCTCACACCCATACGCGCGTAAGCTGGAATATTCTTACGGTTGACGATTCCAAAGGGTTCGCCATTCTCATAAGTTTTCCAGAAAAGCGGATGAACATCATCGATATCATCAATCACCACCGATAAGTTGACGCTTGATCGGCAACTAGGAATAGGTCCCATGTCCCAGCGTTTAGACGTTAGATATTCTTTATCGAACGCGTCGCCCAAGATGATGATAGCGGAACGACGTACTGTTGAATAACTGGAGAGCCAGCTAAACTTGGATTTGCTTTCTTGAATTCAGCCCAATCAAGTTGTCCATCTTGTGGAGTCATCGACTTAACTTGTTGAACCTTTTCTTCTTGCGGTCGGGTAAATGGCATTTGTCAGACGGTGAGTTTACTCGGTCAGAAAATATTTGGGTGCTTGAAATTCAATGATCAACGACGACCTAGAACAAGGCGATTGTTTTCAAAAAATTTTAAATGTTTATCAAAAGTCGCAATTAAAATAAATTTATCTCAAATTAAGTCATAATAATTTATTTCTACAGCGTTTAGTAAAGCGAGCCGATAGCTATATCAAAATCTGATTAATTTGGCCGCTAAACATTGTTTAGGGAAATCGTGAAAATTCAGAAGCATATATTGATTGTCGATGACGAAAAAGATTTAGGCGATGCGCTGGGGTCTTTTTTATTAGATTGCGGCTATACGACCGAAACATGCACCTCTGTAGACTCAGCACTCAGTATTTTTCGTTCCAAAACGGTCCATTTAATTATTTCTGACATCACCATGCCAAATAAAGACGGTTTAGAATTTTTCAATCTAATCAAAGACGAATTAAAGCAAAAACTGATTCCATTTGTTTTCATGACCGGTCATTCGAATAAACTGGATCTAAAGGCCGCTTACGAAATTGGAGTTGATGAGTTTATCAATAAACCTTTTGAATTTGATGATATGAAATCTGTAGCCGCAATCCTATTAAACGGGGACGCCGAAGAGAAACACAAAAACGAAAAGTTTTATAAAGTCGACCTGAACGAATATTTGCAAGGTTCTTCAAACAAATACGACATTTTTTTAAAAGTGAGTGAGAATTTTCTTTGCCTAGCTAAAAAGGGACAAGAGCTTTTACCAGAACGACTTGCAAATTATAGCCGAAAAGGAATGAAACACATCTATTTAACCGCGGTCGACTTTTCAGACTATATCGGCATGCAGATCGACGTGTCGACAATTGTGATGAATAACAAACCCTTTCCGAAAAGTAAGAAAATCCGGTTATTTAATCACTTTTGCAAGACATTGTCTGAAAGTGCTTTTCAAGAAAACATGCAAGAAGAGATTTATAAAAAAGTTTATTCTAGTTTTGAAAACTACACCCAGATTGCTTTAGATAACCAGGACCTATCGATGCTTATTGAATCATTTAGAACATACGACAATACTGCCGCAGATAAGTCTGTCATCATCACATTTTTAGCCTTAGCCGTGTTTCATCAATGGAACTGGGTCAACCCACGTCATCTAAGCCGAATTGCGCTGGCGGCCTTACTTTGTGATGTGGGCTTAAAGGATTTACCAACAATAGCCAATAAAAGCGTTCATGATCTAACCCACGAAGAACGTAAAGAGTACGAAAAGCATCCGTTAATAAGTTACATGATTTTATCTAAAATAAAAAAAATGCCGCCCGAAATTCTATTCGTAGCTTCGCAGCACCATGAAAACGAAGCGGGTTTAGGGTTTCCCCATAAGTTAACAAAATTAAAAATTCACCCCTATGCACGTATCATTCATGCTTTAGTCGAATTCGTCGACAATGTCGGAAATTTTCAATCCAAAACTAGCGTTAAAGAATGTCTAGAAGTGCTTGCTAATTTTGAACAAAAAATGATTAGCATGCAGGTTTTAAAAACGTTGTATATCATATTTGATATCCCGGTACCGGATTCACTCAAGAAACTGCTACTGCCCGCAGATACGACACGTTTAACTTAACATTAAAAACTAAGTCAATTGAAGACAACCGTCTTTAAATTGAATCGTCTGTTGTGCTAACGCTGCGGCCTCGACCGGGCTATGGGTCACCATGATCGTTGGAATTTTAAACTGTTGAATCCAAACTGAAATCTGCTTCATTAAGCGTTGGCGCGTATCGTAATCAAGAGCACTGAAAGGCTCATCCAATAACAATAGTTGCGGTTTAACGGCTAAGGCTCTAGCAAATGCCACGCGCTGCTTCTGCCCCCCAGATAAAGTAAATGGTTTTTGATCGGACTGATCAGTCAGCTCAAAAATTTCAATTATTTTTTTTACCTGTTGCTGGCGCTGCTCAGGCGGTAAAGTTCGTAAACCATATGATATGTTTTGTAAAACTGTTAGATGCGGAAAAAGCGCATAGCCTTGAGCCATGTAACCAATGCGTCGTAACTGCGGTGTTTGACTAATGCCACCTTCTTGCCACGTTTCATTATTCCATTTCAAATATCCCGATTCTACCTGTAAAAATCCGGCCATCCAGCGTAAGAAAGTCGTCTTACCTGAACCTGAAGGCCCGATAATCGCCACGCACAAATCAGTTTCTGTAAATTGAATTTGCCCCTGCGCTTTAATCACAACTTTTTCAGAAAAACGTTTTTCAAAATTAAAATCTAACTTACTCATCAGATCATAACCTGCGCTTTCTTACGAAGAAAGCTAACCAAAAGAAGAGCCGTCGCACTGGTCGCTAACAGAAATAAAGCCGTGTGGTTCGCCTCAGTATACTGAAGTGCTTGCACCCGGTCGTAGATCGTCATAGACAGCGTTCGACTGACACCCGGAATATTTCCACCGATCATTAAGACTACACCAAATTCACCCATCGTGTGCGCGAAGGCTAAGATGGCCCCAGATAAAATACCTGGTAAAGACAACGGAATCGTCACACGTAAAAACGTACGAAACTTTGATTCACCTAAAATCCAAGACGCCTCTAATAAGTTTTGATCAACAGCCTGAAAGGCCGCAATGAATGGCTGCATCGCGAAGGGAAGGCTGTAGATTGTCGACGCCATTAAAAGCCCCGTAAAACTAAACGCCAACTGCACGTGACTTAAACCCACCAGCATATAAAAACCAAGAACCGTCGGTGGTAAAACCAACGGAAGTGAAATCATAGATTCAATGATGCTGACAAAGACGTTTTGCCTTCGCGCTAAAAAATACGCTAACGGAAGGCCTACGATAAAAAGAATCGTCGTGGTTAAACCCGCTAACTTAAGACTTAAAAAAAGGGCTTGCCATTCGATCAAAAGAAAATCCTACTTCTTAATTGTTTTAAGACCGTAGTCATTTAGAATTTTTTGCGCTTTTGCACTTAAAACAAAATCTTTGAACTGAATTGCCTGTTTTAAATTCTTCGTCGTTTTAACGACAATTCCTGATTGAATCATTTTTTCATACAAGTGCGCATCGACTTCAACGAAGCGGCCTTCGGCCTTTAAGGTCGGAGACACCGCTAAACTGATCGCGATAATTCCAATATCGGCCGCTTTTGTTTCAATAAACTGCGCCGTCTGCGCGATATTTTCACCCATGACGATTTTAGCAGAAATTTTTTCGTAGCTTCCTGATTTTTTTAAAGCTTGCTCGGCCGCCCGTCCATAAGGAGCATGAGCCGAGTTTGCGATCGCAATTTTTTTAATCGACGAATCGGTTAAAACATTCAAACCTTTTGAAAGATCCAATTTTGATTCATTCGGTACCCATAAAACAATGTGACCGACAGAATATGGAAAAACCGCGCCTTCCGCTTTTCCTTCTTTAGCTAACGTTTCTGGATTTTGCGTGTCGGCAGATAAAAACAAATCAAACGGTGCGCCTTGCTGAATCTGAGTTGTGAAACTACCCGATGATCCAAAAATAGCTGAAACCGTTTGTTCGGGGTGTTCCATATTATACTCTTTAATAACATCACCTAAAACAAATTTTAAATCGGCCGCCGCGGCGACACGAATTTCAACTGGCGTTGCCGCTAAAGAAGCCGCATGAACTGCATTTAACATTCCAAATATAATCGCAAATAAAAAAACTTTTTTCATCATTCTATAATCCTATGAAGTTGCCTTTTGTTCGCCCAAAGCATGGCCTTGAAGCCATTCACTGTCTCCTTCGGCGTAATGCTCTTTTTTCCAGATCGGAGCTCTTATTTTTAATTGTTCGATTAAATAGCGCGACCCCTGAAATGAAGCGTCACGGTGACGTGATGATACGATGATCACAACACTGACTTCGCCCACTTCTAAACGACCCAAGCGGTGCACTAAATAGATTGAAAGATCAGGACCCCATTTATTTTGAGCCTCTTCAGATATTTGTTGAAAAATATTTTTCGCTAAAACTTGATGAGCATCGTAACTAACGGCTAAAACTTTTTTGCCTTCGTTGTGATTACGAACCGCACCCGAAAATATAATTTGGGCGCCGTGCTCGGATGGATTAAGTCCCGTTAATATTTTATTTAAATCGATCACTTCATTGATCATATCGACTTGAATCATGTTATCCTCCACATACGGGCGGCAATAGTGATAAATTTAAATGCCCTGCAAGATCAGCATCATCTAAAACTTTTGAATCCGTCGCTAAAACTGATTTCGCAACTAAGGCCTTTACGTCAAATTTAACTTTTTCTTTTTCAGATAACTTTTGAGTTAATAAATTTTTAACCTCGTAGGCTGATTCTTGGCCCGTTACGGTTAGCACCAAAGTTCCGTCGGCAGAAAATTCACGAAAGGCCCCAAATAATTTAATTTGAATTTCTTTTGTTGGGCTCATGTTGACAGATCCTTATTGATCGATTGGTTGTTTTTAAAATCGCGTTCGTCGTGCCAGGCGTAAGGCGTAAAATGCATCGGATAAATGTCGACCTGGGCCCCTGCAGAGACTTCACAGTTCGACTCTGTAAAAACGGTCCAAGCATTTGATTTTAATAAAGGGCTAACCATAAAAGACATTTGTCCTGGTAACACGGTACTGATGACGCCGCCACTACCCATGGTGACATGAGACTTAAAAAAACAACTTAGCCCTTCAGGCTTATTTGTTTTTGACGCTAATCGCGCACGCAGTGGAAGCTCGGGACTCATGCCATAAAGTTCACGCAAAAATGGATCGATAAAAAAGCGTAAAGCGACGACGCCCGAAACAGGATTTCCCGGTAGTCCGAATAAAATGGGGCCCTCTTTAAAACGCGCAAATAATAGCGGCTTACCTGGTCTGATGGCCACTTTGTGAAAAAATATTTCGGCATTTAATTTTTTAATGCCTTCGGCGACAAAATCAAATTGTCCCATCGACACGGCCCCCGTCGTTAATAAAATATCGTAATCTTCAATTATAACTTTTTTCATCAGCGCGTGAAATTCTTCAGGCACATCTAAAATTGTTCCTAAATGAGTGATGTCAATTCCTAAACTTTCTAAAGTCGCAACTAAGTACGGCGCTGTTGAATTTCGAATTTGTCCGTCTGCGGGTTTCTGATCCATCGGAACAAGTTCGCGCCCCGTCGAAATAAGACCTACTTTGGGGCGTCGATAAACTGAAATTTCGGATAGACCTAATGAAGATAACGCTAAAATATGTTCGGGCGTCACCATGTTATGCTTTTGAATGACGGGCGTTCCAATCGAAAAATCTTCACCCGCACCACGCCAATTTTGTCGCGGCATCACCGCGGTGTTAATTTGAATTTCGGTGACTTGGCCTTTATCATTACGAACTAAAAAAGTATCTTCGATTTTAACCGAGGCATCAAAGCCTTCCGGATACGGTGCTCCGGTCATGATCTGCCATGCTCCGTCTTGTTCTGGATTTTTTGGTGGCACATCACCCGCCGCGATCAGCCCTAGAACTTTAAATCGCATCGGATTTTGAGGACTGGCTTTAGATAATAATTCAGAATGAACCGCAAAACCATCGACTGCCGAATTATTGTAAGGGGGAACCGTGATTTCACTTTTCAAATCTTCGGCGCAAATGCGTCCAACGGCCTTTAAAATTGAAATACGCTCTGTCTTTAACGAGCACGTACGTGCGGTATCGCGAATAATTTTTAATGCTTCGTTATATTTCAGCATGTGTTCCACCACGCAGAATATTTATTGAATGCCCTAATAGTGGAGCTAATACGTGAACACCATCCACCACGGCATTAGGATGCCCCGGTAGCGCGACGACAATCGAATGATCAATCACGCACGCTAACGAACGACTTAAATACGATGTGGGTGTTTGCTTTGCGCCGCTTTGACGAAGCAGTTCACCAAAGCCTTCGATTTTGCGCGAACATATTTCTTCGATTGCTTCGGGCGTGACGTCATGCAAGCTTAATCCGGTACCGCCCGTTGTAAAAACAACGTCCACTTTCTGATCGCGAATTAAATCTAAAATAGCTGACTGAATATTTTTTTTGTTGTTCGTAACAACGTCGTGACGTTTAACTGACGCCCCTTGATTCGCTAACTGATCGCAAAGTAACGGTCCTGATAGATCTTCTAAGGTTCCATCGGCGATTTTATCACTGATCGTAATCACTGCCACACTTAAGTTCGCTAAAGAAAGGTTTACTGCAGATGATTTGCTTGGCGCCAACGATTCTGAAGCGCCTGCGGTCATTTGATAATCAGGATGTTTCCAGATTCCAGATTTTCCGCCCTCTTTAAAATTAAGACGCATATTTAAAATTGTGATCGCGGGGTTTACCGCTTTAGATAAATCATAAATTGTAAGCAATGCTCCGTTGACGCCGGCTAAGGCTTCCATTTCAACACCCGTTTTAGCGGTCGTACCCGCTTCGCAGAACACGGTTAAACTTTTTGTTTCTTCATGCAAAGTAAAACTTAAGCGCACGTAATCTAATGGCAATGGATGACATAATGGAATCGAATCCGCCGTTCTTTTCGCGGCCATGATGCCCGCCACTTCGGCCAAGCTTAACACATCACCTTTAGGATTTTTTTTATCGCGTAAAGCATTAAATGCATCTTCGGCTAAGATGATTGAACCTTCGGCCACGGCACGGCGATGAGTTGCGGCCTTGGCGCCGACGTCGATCATACGGAAGGAATTTCTATCCCCCCATGGATGAGAATGTGTTGTTGTTTCCATAACGTCCTTCGGGCAAGTAATGCGAAATTTCTTTTTTTTGTAATAAACTAATCAATCTTAACTTCAAATCTTCTTTTTGGCTGGAGTCTTGTAATAAATCACGCAACGGATGATTGCCTTCACCGAATAAACACATGCGAAGACCACCTTGGCTGGTCACACGCAGTCGATTACAAGTTGAACAGAAATCTTTCGCGTAAGGCGCAATGATTCCCATGCGGCCGACGTAATCAGGATGCGTATACTCTTGCGCGGGGCCGTCGACAGAGCCGCGTTGTTTTACGTTCCATCCACCAGACGTTAAATCGTCGATCAATGCTTTTGACTGCACATGACGATTGGCAAAAAATTCTTTATTCTGACCGGTCGGCATCAATTCGATAAATCGAACGGCAACAGGTTTATCCTTAATCCAAGCTAAAAAATTCGCTAATGAATCTTCGTTTAAACCATTCATTAAGACCGCATTGATCTTCACTTCCGGAAATCCGGCAGCTAATGCAGCCTCGATCCCTTCAAGAATCGCGGGCAATTGATTGCTACCCGTTATTTCAGAAAATTTTTTTTGATCTAACGTATCGATACTGACGTTGATGGCGGTAACACCATTTTCGCGAAAGGGTTTCGCTAATTGTTTTAAGCGAAATCCGTTTGTCGACACCGCAACCTGCTGAATACCCGGAACTGCCGCCACCGTTGAAACGATATCTAAGAAATCATTTCTTAATGTGGGCTCTCCACCCGTTAGGCGTATTTTAATCGTGCCCATTTCGGCAAATGTAGTTACTAAATTTTTAATTTCATGAATTGAAAGAGGGCCCTGTTCGTGATCAGGTTTTTTATAACCATTTGGCAAACAGTAAACGCATTTAAAATTGCAGGCGTCAGTCACAGACAAGCGCAAATAAGAAAATCGACGGCCGAATGAATCTTGTAACGGTTGCTGCACCATCTACAAAACATAGCCTATATACTTACTTGGTCAAGGTTGTTATAAATAAGACGCCGATATTCCCCAAAGGAGAGCGAAAGTGCCTTTTTCTTCTGACCAACAACAACGTTATGCCCGTCATCTTATTTTGCCCGAAGTCGGACCGTCAGGACAAGAAAAGTTGCAGAAAGCGCGTGTGTTAGTTATCGGTGCTGGTGGATTAGGTAGCCCCATCGCATTATACTTAGCCGCTGCCGGGGTTGGATGCATCGGGTTGATTGATGACGACCAAGTGTCTCTTGCCAATCTGCAGCGACAAATTCTTTACACAACCGATGACGTTTCAAAAAATAAAGCCGACACCGCCCAAAAACGTTTGTTCGAATTAAATCCGACGATTGAAATAAAAGCGATTCACGCAAGGTTCACAAAAGAAAATGCCGCCGAATGTGTCGCAGGTTATGACATTGTCGTCGATGGCTCTGATAATTTTTCAACAAGGTACATTGTGAATGAAGCCTGTATCGTAGCCAAAAAACCTTTGGTGTTTGGCGCTATCTACAGATTCGACGGACAGATTAGCGTTTTTGGATTAAATAACGGCCCGTGCTATCGATGCCTTTACCCCGAAGCTCCGGCCGCCGAGGCGGCTCCGGGATGTTCTGAATCCGGTGTATTAGGAGTCTTACCCGGAGTCATCGGAACTTTGATGGCCACCGAAGTTTTAAAAATTATTTTAAATATCGGAATCATAATGTCGGGCAAAATAATGATCTACGATGCGTTGTCTGCGCATTTTCAAACTTTAGGAATTAAACGTCGCGCAGATTGTAAAACGTGCGGAGAAAATTCTGTTCAATACAATTTAATTTCTGAAACCAAAGAATCGATAAAAGAAGGCCTACAACCGAAAGAGCTTTTAGCGTTATTAGATCAAGCCTACCCACCCTACGTTCTAGACGTTCGAAATGAAGAAGAGTTCGTCGCCTTTAACTTGCCGCGATCAACAAATATTCCGCTGGCACAATTGTCAAAAAAATTATCTGAAATTCCCAGAAACGCCCCCGTCATCGTCGTCTGTCAATCAGGCGTTCGAAGTGCGCGGGCCTTAGAAATTTTGACCGCAGCAGGTATTATTGATGTTCGTCATTTATCAGATGGCCTTCAGGCTTTGAAATTTTTCTTAAGCTAAACAATAACTCACTATCTACTTAATAGCGGCCGGCGAATCCTTCTTAAGGGTCTCTTGTATCAGCTTATTGTATTTATCAGAATCGGCAAATTCATTTTGAAACTCAACTAGTCGATTCATCAAAGAATGTGAAAACATCTTATTCAGGTAACTAATTTCTTCTTTTGTGAATTTCTTCTCTAGTTCGGTAAGAAATTCTTTTTTTAATACTTCGAATGCTTTTTCAACTTTTGCATTTTGCTTTGATAAATCACTGGTTCGGGCAAAATCAATTATTTTGCTTTCAGTACCGACCGTGGCCACTTTCGATTTTAATCGGCGATCAAGCTGGAAGGGCTTATTAAGATGGGTGTAAGTTTGCTGCGATACACTTTCAGCTGCAAAGACTGCGTTACAAAATAATAGAATAGAAAATACTATTGGCATTTGTAAACACCATTTTGCCATTCATTACCATCACAGCCACACTTAAAGACGATGTCCGTAATGCCACCCGGCGAACATGTACCGCGTGTTGAAGGGCACGCCTTGTAAGTTCCGCCACAGCCCGCCCTACCGCCACCCGTTGAATAGGACAGACCCCAATTTTTAGCACCGGCCACCATACTGCCATCCAAGCGTTTAAAAGCAGATCCCAATGTATACACGCCCGTATTCGCCAACATCAATAGCCCAGCCGCTTTTGCGCTGTTGAATAAAAAACTTCGGCGACCATTTGACTTAAAGTTCATGGTTCTAACGGTATCAAGCTCAGAACAGAACACAAAGTCCAGACTGAATTTTGGCCACAACTATTGTTGACGTCGTGTTAACAGATAATAGAACGGTGTTTACAAAAAACCAATTCACTGATTAAACTAGACTTGATGATAAATTCTCAAGATTTTAAGAGTAAATCCTACGTCAACCTATTCAAAGACGAATTTCTACGTCGCAAAGAAAAGAATTCGCTTTATTCGCTGCGCGCTTTCGCCAACCAACTCGATTTGTCGCCAGCTTACGTCAGTTTAGTTTTTCGTGGAAAAAGGCATTTTAGTTCAGCGAAAG
>JACMQO010000156.1 GCA_014376935.1 Bdellovibrio sp. | reverse complement strand
TAGTGATACCAGAATAGCGTATTCACGCTTCTTTTCGATTCGAACCTTGTCTAGTTCTTTTAGAAAATCTTCGTTCTTCTTTTTAGAGGGCGTTCCATCACTTTCGTTTTTCATTTCGAACATGATTGAAACGATCTCTGTATCCGCACCGTCAGATTCGCGGAAGATATAATCCCCTTTACTGCCGGTGCGCGCGTCGTTGTCTTTTTCAAAATAGGCTTTAGGAAACGCCGATGCTCTAATTAGGTTGAATTCGTTTTCGCAGTGTTGCTCTAAAGTTTCGCCAACCATTTTTGTTGATAAACGTGACTTCATTTCTTTAAGACGTTCGATCGTATCGTCACGGTCTTTGATCTGTGTTTCGTATTTATCCTTTAGTGACATCTCTGAAAGTTGTTTCTGAGAGTCGAATTGCTGAACATCGCGCTTTAGGTCATCGCGTTCTTTTTCTAGCGGCTTGACGGCGTCAGCGATTGATAAACGTCGCTCGGTTTCGGCATTGCTAAGTTTATTTCTAAGACTTTCTATTTCTTTGTCTTTTTCAATCGCAACCTTCTGAAGTTCGCCCGTAAGCTTTGCTTCGGCTAATCTGGCTTCAGCTAGTTTATCGCGCTTCAATTGTTCTAATTCGTTGGCTAGTTTATCGCGCTCGTCTTTGACTGAGGTCATCGCTTCGACAATGGCAAGTTTTCGCGTTACTTCGCCGTTTTCGAGTTTATCTTTTAACTTTTGAATCTCGATTTCTTTGGCTGAATTAACTTTTGCGAACTGGCTGGCTACTTCGCTTTTAGCAAGTTCAATCGCGTTCTGCTTTGCTTGCTCGGCTAATTCTAACCGGCTATGTAGCTCTTTCTCAAATTCGGTGTTGCGAACTTGCTTAACGATATCGGCAAATCCAGCTTCGTCGATTTTGAATGCTTTATTACAGTGTGGACACATTATTTCATTCACGAAATTACTCCCCGTAGAATTCATTTTTCGCCAGTCGTACGAACGGTAAACGCTGGGTTTATCGGGCACGCAACCTAAGCATAGTATGTTACACATGCAGCCCCATAAGAACAGTATATGGTTTTCCGTTATAACTCTGTGCCGTGATCTGCAGGTTTCCTTCTACCCCAAAGTGCTTCTTACAATCTGGTTGTAGACCTAAGTACTTGAATTTACACAATCTTAGTTATTATTCGTCATTTTCTACAAATAATCTTTAATTAATTGTAGCAAAAAGGTTGTAGTTATAAACGCCTAAAATCACTAGGCTTTCCAATGAATGTAGACCTTTCTACAAATTTTGTTGCAAAATTTGTAGAATAATTTGTAATACGGATATGAGTAAGTTTGAATTTTTAAACTCTGAACTTTGGCTTAACTACACTCAACAACGTTACTTAACGCTGGATGAAATTAAGCATCGCTTAAAACAAAACGGCACGACTGAAGCCGAATGGGTCAATTTAAAAAAAGAAATCATCGCGACCCGAAAAACCAGCTCGATCACGCTATTTTTTAATTCGATCAATCCAAAATTTTGGTTTTACCCGGCGGACGTCATCCATCGAAAAATCGACGAAATCGATCGCTTGGGTAAAGATCTTTTTGAGCAAATAAATAAACACGCCAGTTTTAAAGACGAATTTTTATTAGATTCAACGATTGAAGAAGCCATCACGTCGGCCATTTATGAAGGCGCGCACAGCACGCGCGCGCAGGCCGAACAATTAATTGCTTCAGGAAATAAACCCAAAAATAAAGACGAATGGATGTTGATCAATAATTTTCGTGCGATGAAGTGGGTTAAAGAAAATCAGAACGTAGCCCTTTCAAAAAAAATTGTTTTACAGCTTCATAAAATAGTAACTGAAAACACCCTTGAAGGCGACGACGTCAATTTTCAAGGAAAGCTACGTGACAACAAAGTCTTTGTTGGTAACCATGAAGGGATCGATCATTCAAAGTTAGATCAAGCCATCGATGAAATGATTTCGTTAATAACAAATAATCCCCGTTATTTTCATCCGCTTCTTAAAGGTATTCTTATACATTATTTTATTGGATACATTCATCCATTCTTTGATGGAAACGGCCGTACAGCCCGCGCTCTTTTTTATTTTAAGTCGATTAAAAATCAACTGAATTACGTCGAACTGCTTTCGGTATCGGCCTATTTAAGAACGCACGGTAAACAATACGAAAAAAGTTTCGAAAAAGTAAAAGACAACGAATACGACCTAACGTACTTCATTGATTTTTGCCTTGATTCAATTAGCTTTGCGTTGAAAGAAGTTTCTAGAAAAGTGCATTATCTGCTTCGGATGACCGACCTAAAAGATAGATTCGAAATTTCTGCAACCCAAGTTGGCCTTTTACAGCGAATGGCCTTACACAAATTCAGAACCATCGACATCGAAGAATACGCCGCGCAAATTTCAAAATCCAGAGAGTTCGCGCGCCAAGAGTTAAAGGGTTTGTTGGAACTTAACTTAGTTTCTGAAATTAAAGTCAGTAAAAAATTAGTTTATAAAGTGAACGCTGATAAGCTCAAAGAGCTGTACGGCGAACCACAAGAATAACTTCGCAAGGTTATTTACCCCGCCTGAATAACCTCAATCCAATACTCATCCGGATCCCTAATGAACGCGATGTTCTTCATCCCACCCTCGTTCAATTTTTTCTGAAACGTCACGCCCAGTTTTTCAAAACGGGCGCACGCCGCTTTGATATCGGGAACGCTGATGCAGATGTGGCCGAAGCCGCGCGGTTCGGTGTTGCCGTTGTGATAAGGGGTTTTCGAATCAAGCTCTGTGCCGTGATTGTGGGTTAGCTCCAAGATGCCTTCGCGGCCGGCGACGAAAGCTGATTTTTGCGGATCGTCTTGGGGGATTACGGTTTCATCAGGCACGTAGCCTAAAAAATACAGACTGAATTTCCATTCAGTGAAATCGACCGATCGTAGTAACCGCATGCCTAAAACACGTTCGTAAAAATCCAATGACACCTTCGGATCTTTCACCCGCAGCATCGTGTGATTAAGCAAATATTTTTTAGTTTCGGGATCTTGATTTAAAAAAGGCTTATGTTCAGTGGTCATAGGGCACACGCTTTCTTGATTTATGGGTCGACGTTTGTTTTCAAAGTGCTACAATAGCCACAACCGATGGGACAAGCCATGACTTCTTTAGATGTTCGACTACTTCCGATTTTTGACGACAATTATGTGTTTTTTATCACGCGCCCCGAATCAAAAACCTGCGTGGTGGTCGACCCGGGCGATGCGGCCCCGGTGCAAGATTATTTAGAAAAACACGGCCTAACTTTACAAGCGATATTACTGACTCATCATCATAACGATCACATCGGCGGAGCTTTAGAACTGAAACAGCGTTGGAACGTTCCGGTGTACGCGCCGCTAAAAAATCAAGCGCAGATTCCTTTTGCGACCGATTACCTGAGCGAAGGCCAGCGGGTTTCTTTGCTGGATGGTCAGTTTAATTTAGAAGTGCTTGAACTACCCGGGCACACGCTAGGGCACATTGCTTTTTTCGAGCGTGAGCGCAAATGGCTTTTCTCTGGAGACATTCTATTCGGCCTTGGCTGCGGTCGTTTGTTCGAAGGTACGTTTGAGCAAGGGTTTGAAACTATGCAGCGGGTGAAGGCGCTGCCGGATGAAACGCTAGTGTACTGCACGCATGAATACACCGAAGCGAACTTGCGGTTTTGTAAGCGGTTGCCTGCATTTGCGGATTTAAAAAGTTACGAAGATACACTGGTTTCGAAAAGACGGGCTGGACAACCTAGCGTTCCATTGAAATTGGATACGGAAAAAGCTGTGAATCCATTTTTACTAGCTGCAGATGTCGAGCGGTTTACTGAACTTCGCAAGTTGCGCAATCAGGCTTAAAAAATAGTTTAAACACGGAGACCCTATGGCAAATATTTTTATAACCGGCTCTGCGGACGCCTTAGTGCCGTTCAAGATCTTATCAATGCGGGCGCGCAACTTTAGAAAATATCGATTGGACCGGCGCCAATGAATCGGCCTCTTACTCTGACAGTAAACTTTTTGTTACCACCCTTGCGTTCGCGATTGCATACGTCTGACGTACCAGAAGCGACAGGTATTGAACTACAATCCTAGCAAAATACGACGTTAATCGACTTCTAATTAACAGCTTCATTAGGCAACTCTGGTTGCGCGACTTATTTCTTCGTTTTTATTCTGGGAAGGCTAAAAGAAAATTGGCTGCCTTTACCAAATTCTGACTTAACCCATAAATGCCCCGAGTGCGCCTCGACAAACATCTTGGCTATATACAGTCCAAGTCCCAAACCAGTGCGATCTTTCGTACCTAGCTGGGCGAACTTATTGAAAATCATTTTTTTCTTTTCTTCTGGAATGCCAGGCCCCGAATCGCAGACAGTTATTACAATTTCTTTATCAACTGCTGCCGCCGAAAGATTAATCGATCCACCTTCGAAACTGAACTTGATTGCGTTCGCGATTAAATTTGAAATCACCTGTTTTATGCGATCGCAATCGCACAAAACGTTTTCGGAAATTTTGGATAGTTCAAAGGTAAGAACTATTTTTTTCGCTGAAGCCGCAAAAGTAAAATCTTCGATACACTGTTTTAAAACTTGATCAATATCATGAGGCTGTAAATTAAGATTAAGTTTTCCTTCGGCAAGTCGCTCAATTTCAAGAATATCATTAATCAATCGTAATGCCGTATCGGCATTTCTTTTGATCAGCTCGATCCACGGACGAATCTCTGGATCAATATTCGCCACTGTTTCTGATAACAGCATTTCAGAACATGAAAAAACAGCACCCATCGGATTTTTTAAATCGTGACTGACGATAGCTAAAAATTCGTCCCGTGATGTTAGCGTTACTTTAGTTTTTGTGTGATCGGCAATTTCATCGGTCAATAAATTTGAACTTTTGTGAACCTGCGAATCAGTCTGCGAGCGCTCTGCCTGCAGGTTTTGATCGGTCTGCCCGCGCTCTTGATCTAACAACGTTGTAATCAGCGTGTCTTTCAAATCTCTTTCACGAGCCATCGCGGCATCGATGCGAGCTCTTTCTTTTTCTATGGCTTTGTCTGCTTCAAATCTTTCTTCTAAAAGACGTGCATCACTTTTTTTACGCTCATCTTTTTCATCATTTCGTAACGTTTTAAATTCATCTTTTCTAAAAGCGTCGGCCTCTGCCCTAGATTGCAAGGCTATTTTATCAGCTTTAAGTCTTTCGGCATCTACAGATTTATTCGTTTTTATTTCTGTTTGTTGTCGAGCACTATCGATTGACTCGTTCGTTTTGTCTCGCTCTGCCGTTAAGCTTTCATTTGTTTTTTGACGTTCGGTTTCTAAAAATGGCACAGATGAAACCTTCGTCATAAAAAATCCCTTAGCTATAAGTTTATTGGCCAAATACCCAAAAACATCATAGCACCGTAACTGAATTCCTACTGTTTAATATAAGATTTCATTTAACAGTCAATTGCCCATCACTGCTACGATGAAGATAGGCTCGTTTGTGGAGTCAATTTGTTCTTTTAAGCCGTTCACATAGCTCGGGTAACTGCCGTCTGTCGGTTGGTAATGCAGAAAGCCATGAAACCCTATTTTTCTATCGCTTCAAAAACAAATGTTTCGCAAACGAAGTCATCGTCCACTTATGTAGAATAGCTTGCGTAAAACGGTAAACGTACCACGGTAACGTCGGTACAAATTCGTTGATCGAAACCAACGTAAATTTTCGATTGGCGACTTGGCGAAATTCAAGCCAACCGCAGTCAGACCTTTTTGATAGAAGCCCGCCGACAATGTTGAACTTGGCCCGTTGCATATCAGGTCCATCTAACATCGGTTTTAAAATAAGTAAGGGCCACTTAACGCCAATGAAATTAAAAATCACTAATCCATTTTCGTTAGTTGAATCGACTTTGATTAAACCCAGCGCGGCTTTTGAAAGCCAGTTTTCGTATTCGCGCGCTATTTCGCCGCAATTCATTGATAGGTTCGAAGGCAAACGCTGAATCGACCTGACCGTATTTGGGTGAATTAGTTTTGCTTGGTATCTTTTCTTTTGTTCCCCCGGTATTTCAAGAATCCTTTTAAGCATACCTTCAAATGATCGCTCATGAATCAATGGCGCAATTAATTCACTAGGTGGGCCTTGGGGTAATTCACAAAGCAAACTATCAATCAGTGGCGAAACCAATTCGTAATTCGTTTTACCAAAGATCGACACCCAAAGTTTCGAAAACTTTGTCGAATTGATCGGAACGCGTAGTAACAGAATTCGTTTTTTCAAAATGCGGCACGTGATGCGAATAAGGTTTTCGTAGTTAAGGCTTTCGCCGTTCACAGCATTGATTGTTTTATTAAAATAATCTTTATTCATGACGGCCGTTTGAATAAGTCTGACCAAATCATCGATGTAAATAACTTGCGTGTTGGCCTGAGTCCACTTTGGCAAAATCATTCCGGGTAAGTTCGTAACTAGGTTTCGAAGAATCTCGAACGATGATCCACCTTGGCCCGCGACCATGCCGGCGCGAAGAATCGTATATGGAATTCCTGAATCCTTAAATACGTCTTCAACTTCTTGCCGACTGGCCAAGTGTTTACTGACGGTTCCGACCGGAACTAATCCGCCCAGATAAATGATTTGCTTAACTTTGTTTTTAATACAAGCGCGCGCAAAATTATCAGCGATCAACAAATCGGCGTCGGCAAAATTACCTTGAAAAAGTCGTGTTGATGGTAGCATGGAATGAACCAGATAAACCGCGACATCAGTTTCCTTCAAAGCTTCGCTTGAACTTCGAAGCGAAAAAAGATCAGCTTGGCGCCAAGAAATATTTTCGACATTCGGTTGAGCACTTCCGCGTGAAAGCGCATTGATATGCCATTCGCTAGGAGCACCCGTTAGTAAATGTTTACCAACGAAGCCGCTGGCTCCTGTGATCGTGACGCGTATTTTTTCATTGGGACTATTCATTCACGCAGCGTAACGGTTGCGGCAAAGGATGTCTTTCTATTAGCGCGAAGATCCTAGTAAAAGACTTTAGGCTAGTTCGTTAAGCCCTAACTTTATTTCTGACCCCAACCAATGACAGCGTTTCCACCATAAACCATCTTGCGAATTTCTGGCGTGGTTAACGAATCTGAAAAACCCATGGTTCGGGCGCTGACCCGGTCAAGCCGTTCGATATTTTCGATGGTTAACTTCATATCTAAGGCCGCAAGATTATCTTTCAGCTGCGAAACTTTACTGGCCCCAATCAATGTCGATGAAACACCGGGGCGCAACATCAGCCAAGCCAGTGCGGCTTGCGCCGTCGTACAATCTAATTCGTCTGAAACTTTTTTCAACTCATCTAGTATAAGCCAATTTTGATCTGAAAACTTACTATCGCCAAATGGATTGGCTCCGCTTAATCGACCGGTATTTGAAGTATCACTGCGTTTGTACTTTCCGGATAGAAATCCACCAGCCAACGGACTCCACGGCATGATTCCCATTCCAGATTCGATAGCCATCGGTACGTGTTCACGTTCTATTTCACGCGCGACAAGCGAATATTCAAATTGAATCGCGATCGGTTGTGGTCTGCGGCGTTCGTTTGAAATTGTCGCGGCTTTCATGGCAAGCCAAGCTGGCATGTCTGATAGCGCGTAATAACGAATCTTGCCACTTGTGACTAAATCTTGAAGAGTCTGAATAATTTCTTCAACGGGCGTGACACCGTCCCAAATATGCATCCAGTAAAGATCAATGTAATCGACCTTTAAACGTTTCAACGAAGCATCTAGGGCACGATGAATATTTTTGGCGCCCGAACCACCGGCGTTCGGATTGCCTAGCGAATGATTCGTTGAAAGTGGGCTAGAAGATCCATTAAAGGCAAACTTAGTTGATAGAACAATTTGATCACGCAGATTCATTTCACGAATAAATTCACCGGTCATTTCTTCACTGACTCCAAGAGAGTAAATATCGGCCGTGTCGACGAAGTTTCCACCATTTTCGACGTAGGTTTTAAATATTTCTCGTGCGACATCTTTATCGACACCCCAGGGTTTTGTTCCAAAAGTCATCGTGCCTAAAGCCATCGGGCTTACGATTAGGCCTGATCGCCCCAAAGATCGGTAATTCGTTAAAGACATGTTCGTTCTCCTTGTTTTGTAATGGTCATTACAAAAGTGTGAACTGCTTGCTTTCGTCCGTCAACTGTTTTATAATGATCGTTATGAAACAACACAAACCAGAGACTTCAAAAATTGGACGCCCCCGCGATTACGAAGAAGACGAAGCCCTTAATAAGGCGATGCTTCTGTTTTGGCGCCATGGCTTTGAAACGACGTCGATGTCATTATTATCAAAAAATATGAACATGAACGCACCCAGCATCTACGCGGCGTTTGGTGATAAGAAGTCTTTGTTTTTGAAAGCTTTAGACCTTTATGTCGGAAAGCTTAGTGAAATTGAATCATTTTTAGATAACGCTCCATCGGCCTTTGAAGCGACTTATGAAATACTAAAACAATCAGCCATTCGCTTCACCGGCAAAGAAACACCGACGGGTTGCATGTTGGCCAGCGCGGTCGCAAGTTGCTCTGCAGAAAGTGCAGACGTGCAAATCACGACGGCAAAAATCAGGGCTAAAATCGAATCTTTAATAAAACAGCGAATTGAAAAAGATATCAAAAATCAAATTCTGCCCAAGTCTTTTTCAGCCGAAGCCTTTGCAGCCTTGGCTACAGCAACAATTCAAGGAATGTCGGTACTTGCGCGCGACGGAGCCTCTAGAAAAAAAGTTCTGCTAATTGCCGAAACTTCGATGCTGTCTTGGAATCACGGCTAGCTTTAAAAAAAGTAAAAAATAGTACGGGTATCAATGCGAACACCGCGGCAAAGAAAATCGAGTGCGTAAAAATATCAAGCACCCATGGCCCTTTTCTTGATATTTTGAATTTCAAGCTCTTGCATCATCGGGCCAGGTAGGCCTGCCATCTTTCGTTTTCAAGCGAACCGTCTTTTAACGCACGCACGACGGCACAGCCGGGATCCGCGCCATGACGGCAATTCGTGAATTTGCATTTCAAGATCAGATCCTCGATGTCCGGAAACGACTCGGCCTGCACTTCGCCGACGACGGCAATTTCCTGCATCCCTGGCGTATCGATCACTAATCCGCCCCACCGGGTAAGCAATAAAGAGCGGGCGGTCGTCGTGTGCTTACCCCTGGAATCTGTGCTGACTTCCGAAGTTTTTTGCGAATCTCCACTAATCAGAAAATTGCACAAAGTCGATTTACCAACACCCGACGAACCAACCAGCACCGAAGCCATACCCCGCGAGAAAAAAACTTGAAGCGCTTCCAACGAACCAGGATCACGATCAGATATCGCGAATGCTTTGACGTTAGGAAATTTGGAATTGATCTTGGTGATATAGGCTTCTGAATCTAGGCACAGATCAGTCTTTGTCAAAAGCAGCACAGGGGTCACACCCGATTCCTGTCCCAAATCGACGTAACGGCCAAGCCTTTCAATATCGAAGTCTTCATTCAGTGAGGTCACGATCATAAGAAAATCAACGTTGGAAGCAATGATCTGATTCTGGTGCTTGTTTCCAACACGCTTACGTTGAACCAGGCTTTTTCTAGTTAGCACGTGATGAATTTCTGCTTTTCGATTTCCTGCACTTAAAGTGATAGCCACCCAATCGCCGACTGCTGGAAATCCTGCCGCATCTCCGGCTTTCGCAATTTTGTGCAGCTTGCCGGTCACGACAGCCTCAAGAATTAATTCTGGTTTCACCATCACGCGATAATGACCACGCTCTTGACCAACAACCCGGGCTGCAGCAAAGGCAGTCGCTGGTTGATCAAGCTGACACTTTTCAAAACTAGATTGAAAAAATTCGCTCCACCCAAGTGATAGCAGAAAAGGATTCTGAGAAGACATGCTTAATAAATACAGCGTTCCACATAGGCTGACAAACCATTTTGGCGCTACGTCCGAAAATTTTGCGCCCGATGAATCGTCGACTCAAAAGCGCATTTCTATTTCTTGAGTTCTGTCTGTTGATGGCAATTAAAACTTATTTTCCCGATCTTAAACTTGTTGATAAAAATCGCTTGCGAGTTCAAAAGTTTTAAACGTTTTCATAAAATTTCCTTTTCAATATTATTGTGAGAAAAGAAAACTTCAAAAGTTGAACCGCCTTGAATTAAATTTGGAATCATAAAGAAGAATACAGAATACCGTTAACCGTATTCTGTATTCCGGGTACTGCACCTTCGGCCTAGATCAGCTTAAGCGTGTGTAGTGTTTGCCAGAAAATAAAAAAATCTAAGACGCAGAAAAAAAGCGCAGGACTGGCTTGTAATAAAGAATCCTTGATTCGAATCCTGACGATGATCCCTAAGAACATTTGAAGCATCAGTCCAAGCGAAGCTACCAAAGTAAACCAAGGATTAAAAAAGCCCGCCATCAATCCGACGCTGCCTAAGATCTGCAGAACTCCGGTGATCGTGCGGTATTTTGCTAGTCCGTAGCGTTCAAACTCATTAATCATCCGTTTAGAGCTCAAACAGCTTGAACCATAAAAAAAGAAAGCTATACTGGCCATGAACTGGGCGGCGAGGTTTAATGTATCCACAACCGGATCAAAACACAGCCCCAGCTTTCAAGCAAGGATTTACAGAGTGAGTATAGCACAGATTATACAAATAATTATTGCGTTGGGATTACTGAATGTTTGGTTTCTTCGTAACTCAAAATCAACCGCTTATCGCGGAGGTTCTGCAAAAACTTTGAAAGAGGAATTTGCAGCTTACGGACTTCCTGTTTTTGCGTATTACATCGTTGGAACATTAAAAATTGGTTCAGCCATTTCACTTATCGCGGGTCTACAAAACTCGAAAGTCACTTTGATCGCATCAACGATCATTGTTGTCTTGATGATCGGCGCTTTGAGCATGCATCTGAAAGCGAAAGACCCATTTAAAAAGTCGATTCCTGCTTTACTGATGCTGATCATGAGCTTATTTGTCGCTTACTCGAACTTTCATCAAGGACTCACTTAATTTAAGGTGGCGGGAAAAAGCATTCATCACGACTCTAAATTCTAAACGACCTATATTTTTTTTGGAAACTAATAAGCCATCTTTCACCCAAAGAAGCTGACGGCTTTCACTACTACGATCATTACTAAAACTCAGTTCCAATAACCGAATCTTATTTTTTAAAAACCAAAAAATAATTTTATCATCATCCTGACTCATCCAATTTTTTATTCTTCAAAGCTGAACTCGTTACCCTTGGTCTCAACGTTGCTATCGGATCTACACTTGGTGCTATCATATTGGCTGCTTTCGTTGAAACCCAAGGCCTTGAGTGGATTCTTGAAATGTATCACGGCGTAAACGAAACCAAGTCCTGGGTTTGGACTAAGAATTTTTTTGACAAATATGGTTTGATTCTCATTTTTGTTATAGCGATTACTCCTTTAATGCAGCAGCCTATAATTATTATGGCAAGCCTGGCGGAGAAGCCGCTTTTTTTATTAGCTGTCATCATGTTCTCTGGAAGAATAATTAAATTTCTTTTAATGGCCTATATCGGATCGCACGCGCTCCGACTACTTAACAAACTGTGGGGTCTTAAGGGAGAGTTAAAAGATACGGATGTAGATCCCAACAGAGGCTAAAGCTAAACATACCAATAGCTTAAACTACATCCTAACATCTCAAAGTGGTGGAGGCGGGGGGAGTTGAACCCCCGTCCGCAAGAGCTCCATAGAAAGGTACTACATGCTTATTCTGTGTTTTAATTTTATCCTAAGAACTTCCACAAACAAAATTTCTTAAGACGGTCCCCCAGTAACTCTTAAGCCCGTGCGCTTGAGAAACCCACACGAACCGATCCGACATCAGTGACGGTATTTTAAATCAACATCGGCGATTGATCTAAACACCGAAAAGCAACCTAAGCTGCTAATTGTAAACTATCGTTAGATAGTAAAGTTTGAATGTTTTTAACGAGGTCCTCATTCTCCCCGGCATGCACCTTTTACTTCACGTCCCACGTCGAAGCCGTTACGCCCCCACATTGAAATGATCAACTGCGGTTAGTATAAGACACTTTCTAAGAAAAAGTTAGCCACAGAAAGGTACCAGGTACCTTTTAACACAAAAAGTACCGGGTACCTTTAAATTGCCTTCGTTTCGGGCTTCTAATAATAGTCAAATGCTTTATAATCGTTCGGCCTAGGGTGAACGCTCTAATCGTGTCACTTCATTTCATTTTTTGATAAAAATTTGTCAGAAATATGGGTGGTGCACTTTGAATCGTAACTTTTGACGCGCGCAATAAGAATGTCGTGCTAATCCGACAATCGTTAAGAAAACTTTAGTTTTCATAGGGAGTTATCAACCAAATCCCCAGAGTTTTCCACAAAACACATGGTTTTCCAGTGTCAAAAAGGCCTTAACAGGCCGATTTCACTTTGTTGGATAAGTACTGACTTGTTTAATATTTTTTAAGCATCAAACTTTTTTGACGCGTTTGTAACAGGAAATAACTGTAAGTTTAATTGATAAACGCGCTGCCCTTTGGCTTCCATACGCGCGATGGAGTTATCCTTATGTAACGACTTACGCATTTGACGAAGCTTAAATTTAAGCTCTTCAAACTCTTTTTCAGATAATGATAACGTTAATGATCCGAACTCGCGCTCGTTCGCCTGATCTTGATATAAAGATTCTAAACCCAAATACATCAACTGCATTTGTAATTTACGAACCAATGCCGACGGCACTTCTTCAGGAGCTTCTGTTGGGCTGCCTTTTGAAATCACACCCGTCGCTTCGTCTTTTACCAATTCACCTGAACGTAATAAATTATCTAATGCGATGGTGATTTCAGATTCGCTGGCTTTACCGCGAAGTAATTCTTTTAATTCTGAAATTTGAAATTTAACACCCGCCTGATCCGCCATAGCGTAGATGATCCAGCCAATCCAGTTTGGAACCTTGTCGACAACTTTACGATCAAGCTCCCCGTGTTTTATTTTTTGATCCATGCGGTATTCAGATAAAACTTTTAAAGCGTAGTTACGATCGGCTGGGTCTTCGGCTTGATTGAATAAAACTAATAATTTAAATTCTTCGGCCATCGCCTTATTTAAAGCGCACGCCTTCGCAAATTTGGCGATCATGTCGACCGATAAATTTCTTTTGCCTTCGATAATCATTTTTAAATAATTCGGAGATTTAATATCCGCTGCCGCCGAAAAAATCGCGTACGAATAAGGTCTGATCGCGTTTCGAGTTAACGCCTTTTTATAGTGATAAAAATCAGCTAAAAATAAGCGATAATCCATGTACTCTGATAAAGCAGGTGGTAATACGGAAGCTGTTGAATTTACAGCATTTTGAACTAACAACTTTTCAGAATTTTCCATATTTTCCCCTAAAAAATACGCCTTAGATTTTGATCTCATAAGGCGCCCTATTTTGACAAGTGCTTTCTAACAATTTTGTAATTAAGTGGTCCAAACAGTGATCACTTAATTATTTTCTAACGACGACGCGAAAGAACTAACGTGACTCTTTCAACGGTCATGTTTCCTTGAGTCGCTAACACCAAACTATCAGCCCCTTGGCCAATCACCGGACGTTGACTTAAATAGATTGGAAGTTGCTGTGAATAACCACCGTTAAATTGCAACTGACCCATGTTGAAACTGTTTACCAATAACGTCACAAACGATGTTTGGTATTGCGCCGATCCTTGAATGATCACTTGATCAATCGCGTAACCACGGTAGCTAGCTAAATTAATGTACTGACCGATGTCGATACGATCATCACTAACCGTCGAACGGTAAATATTCACATCAACCCGTTGTTGCGGCTGTTGCGGTGGGTACGGCTGCTGTGGTGGATAAGGTTGTTGTGGTGGGTAAGGCTGTTGCGGAGGCTGCGGATATGATCCACCGCGAACGATTTCAATTTGCAATTGATCGATGTAAGTCGAACCAGAAACTGATAATTGAACCGCGCGTACATTTTGACCGATCACTAATCGTTGATTCGGCAGTAAATTAATTTGTGATCCCGGATTCGTTTGCGAAGCTACAACGCGACCATCAGCAATCAACTGAACAACCGTGCGTCCTGGGCTGTCGGGTCTAACGTTCGCGTAAACCGCGACGATCTCTGTTCCGCCTTGTAGGTTGGCTAATTCGCGTAACGGCAAACGTTCATTACGAACCGAGCGGTTGATGTAGACCGATCTAATTTCATGACCATAAGCCGGTTGTGGTTGTTGCGGTTCGTACGGATTTGGCTCGTAAGGATTACTGCCTTGTTGAGAAGGAGCCGGTTGCAACGGTGGTTGTTGCGGTTGATTCGGATATTGTGGCTGCTGAGGTTGTGGTGGCTGTTGCGGTTGTGGTCCGTAACTGCCACCAGGACCAGGCTCTTGATAACCAGGCAAAGGTGCCGGCTGATCGCCCGGAACAATGTAAGCATTCGCAACACAAGCCGTTGATATAACTAACAAAACTGTTTTTGAAATGATTTGAGCAAACATAAATCCCCCCGCGGATTGTAAGTGTAAGCCCATTTACAAAAGCAATTCGGGGGCCGAAAAAAAAGGGCCCTTGTGGGGCCACAAAGATATTAAAACGCTTTTACTGTTGCTTCAAATGCACGCACTTGTTCAACCGACATCGTTTTCTTTTCAACCGTCGACATCACTAACCAGATCGATCCTGAATTTAATCCTGAAGCAAAATTTAATTTCACTTTCAATTGGCCTTTTCCGTTGTTCGCAACCAATCGCGCGTCGGTGATTGAATCAGAAATTCTAGATGAATAACCCGCGCTTGAAACTAGATCGTAGCTTTTAGAAATATCAGAAACTTTGGCGACTCCGGTATCAACGGCTGATCCTGAATTTGAAACTAAAAGTGGTACACTTAAACCGATTAACTCTTTATCGGCCGTCGTAATCGCAACGCCCATTGAAGCGCGACCGTTTGTGACTTCGTATGACGACACCACCACGTTATCAATTTTTCTAGATGTTTGAATTCCGTTCTGAGCATTTTCTGCATACGATTTCAAAACATCAAAAGCTAAATTATCTTCAACAAATTGCTGAGTCAAAAAATAAGTATCAGCCACAGATTTTCTAAAAATCACGCGCGTGTACGCACCTGACATTTTAATCTTAGCGTAGGCCGTTGCGCACTGACCGTTTAGATCTAAACATTTTAAAAAACCACCTTGAAATTCTAAATTTCCGTTACCGGATTGCGCGATCGAAGATAACTTCAACATATTGCCCGCAGGTTGCGCTTTAAAACGATAATTTTTAATGGAACCTACTCCTTGAATACGTTCGTCGATGGCTAAATCGACGATGGAATCTTGGCCGATCGATTTCGTTAATCGCGCGCCCACAATGGCTTTCGCTAAGTTTGAATTTCTGCGTTGTTGCTCTGAACTGACCGCGGCCGACTTTGCTTTGAACTCGTTTAATAATCCATCGCTACCTGCACCCGTGTACAATAATTCGTTTTCACTACCACCCGTTTTTTCAGATGGCTGAGTCACGTCGACATCATTGATTTGCTTTTGCACGCGCATCACTTCAACGCGTTTGACAGGAACTACTTTCGGTTCATCGCTAGTTCGATCTTTCGCTTTCGGAGCAGGTGCAGCTTTCGGAACTTTCGGTTCGGCTGCGCTCTGTCCACGACCGGTATCGCGACCACTTTGTTTTTTGCCACCGTCAGCAGAGCGGTCATCGTTTTTGACCGGCGCTTTGTCGACCGGCTTAACATCTGACTTCGTATCGTCAGGCTTAGCTTGATCGCCCGTATCCGCTGGCGGAGATTTCTTCGTGTCGTCTTGAGTTTGTGTCGTTGCTGGCGGAGCCTTCGCGTCCGGAGATGTTTTAAGCTCTTTATTTTTACCGCAGCTTGATAGTGTGAGTAAAACGGCAACAGAAAGTAATGATGTTTTGAACGACAAGGGGCCTCCGGGGGAAAGCGATTTTTATTTTTTTTAACAAGAGTAAGTAAAGCAAGGCCAAGACCACGTTTTCGGGGTGTGAAGTCGCGTTAAACGCTTTACGGCCTAAAAAAACGAATGCTGGCAGAAAATATTTCAGTGTTGTACATTTGATCGCTATGCTCGAAGATTCCAAAAACTCTGATCTTTTCTATAACTTAGACCCTAATCTAATCTTATTTAGCGCCGAAAAAAACGGGTATGCCGTGACCGGCGAACTGATTCAGTTGAACTCGTACGAAAATCGCGTTTTTGAAATTAAACTTGAAGACCGCCAATCGATCATCGCCAAATATTACCGCCCAGGTCGCTGGAGTGCCGCGACGATCTTAGACGAACATAATTTCACTGCCGAACTAAAAAAAGAATCGTTAGAAGTTGCTGAAGCTTTGATTTTAAAAAACGGATCGACGTTAGATCAAATCGACTCAATCAATTACGCATTTTTTAACAAAGTGCGCGGTCGCTTAGTGCAAGAGTTTCGGCCCGAGCATTACAAAAAACTAGGGCGCTGGATCGCGCGCCTACACAACATCGGTCGTAAGCAAGAAGCCCAACACCGTGGGTTCTTAGGGCC
>JACMQO010000155.1 GCA_014376935.1 Bdellovibrio sp. | reverse complement strand
GCCGAACGCCGTAAACAATATACGGCCGAAATGGCCTTAGCTTATTTCAGCCAGCAAGTTTAAAAAAATTAATGCATAAAAACCGAAGTTCGCTCGCTTAGGCTTTTTTTCTAACATTCTTCGCAACAGGAGCGGGTATCGGGGCGCTTGCTGGTGACTTAGCCGGAGCCGTGATTGGCCATGAAACCGGAAATAGTGATCGGGGCGCCTTAACCGGTGGATTAATCGGCAATCGCATGGACAAACAAGCGAAAGAACTTGAAAAGATCGCCGAAACAAAAAAAACCGATGCGGGACGTCGTCAGAATCGCCGCTTCGAGGTCGAAGTCACTGTCGATAAGTCTAAAGTTCCGCAAAAAAAATAACGCCCTTGACGGTCTAGTTCCGTAAATCTTATCCTAATTGTGTCCATTTTAAAGAGTTGTTTATTCATATTCCTTAAGATGGACATTTTTTTAATCGTTTTTGTTTCGAGTTCGCACCGTTGTTTCAACGAGCAATTCACAAAGACATACAATTATTAGGAGAAACCCACCCATGGATTCAACTCAGAAGAGTTCAGTCAGCCCACGTCATCAAGCCTTTCAAGCTGCCATTGATCAACCCATTCGAAAAATTGAACGCATTAAAGATCAGTTCGGCAAAGAAGTACCGATTTCTGACTACTTTGGTTGTTTAACTTTTGGTTTAGCGCAGATGCGCGAAAAACTTCCGAAAGATTCTTTCAACGTTTTACTTAAAACTTTAGATCAAGGAAAAAAACTTCCGAAAGAAACCGCTGAAGCCATTGCCTCTGCAGTGAAAGAATGGTCTGTCACAAAAGGTGTTACGCATTTCTGTCACTGGTTCCAACCGATGACAGGCTTAACAGCCGAAAAACATGATGCCTTCATTTCTATTCAACACGCTCATCATTCAGAACTTCGAGTGATCGAACGTTTTACCGGATCACAATTAATTCAAGGTGAACCCGATGCGTCGTCTTTTCCTTCAGGCGGCATGCGTTCGACATTTGAAGCGCGCGGCTACACCGCGTGGGATCCAACATCACCTTTATTTATTATCGAAGAAGAAAACGGAAAAACTTTATGTATTCCAACCGTCTTTTTTGGTTACCACGGTCAAGCCCTAGATAATAAAACACCACTATTACGTTCGATTGAAACGCTTTCGAACGAAGCTGTTGAGTTTTTAAAACTAGTGGGCGACGTTGACGCAAAAAAAGTGCAAACAACTTTAGGCGCCGAACAAGAGTACTTCTTAGTGGATAAAAACTTTGTGGCGTTACGTCCGGATTTAATCATGACCGGTCGCACATTACTGGGGTCATCATCTGCACGTGGTCAACAATTAGAAGACCATTACTTCGGAGCCATCCCAACACGCGTCAAAGCGTTCATGCAAGAAGCCGAATTTGAATTATACAAATTAGGTATTCCAATTAAAACACGTCATAACGAAGTGGCTCCAAGTCAGTTTGAGTTAGCGCCGATCTTTGAAGATATGAATATTGCTTCTGATCACAACTTATTAACGATGGAAGTCTTAAAACGTGTGGCTTTAAAGCACGGATTAGTTTGTCTGCTTCACGAAAAGCCATTTGCAGGCGTGAACGGTTCCGGAAAACATAACAACTGGTCGATGTCGAATGATAAAGGCGAAAATTTATTAGAGCCAGGCCACACGCCTCATCAAAATATTCGCTTCTTGGCGTGCTTAGCCGTTGTTTTAAAAGCGGTTCATGAAAATGCCGCGGCACTTCGCGCGGCGATCGCAAGCCCAGGTAACGATCATCGTTTAGGCGCTAACGAAGCACCACCGGCGATTATTTCGGCCTTCTTAGGAAGTTTATTAGAAAATATTTTAAACTCGATCGAATCTGGTAAAGCTTTGAAAGCGACAGATGAACAAATCATCGATTTAGGCGTCAGCCAAATTCCAAATATTTCTAAAGACTACACCGATCGTAACCGCACAAGTCCTTTTGCTTTTACCGGTAATAAGTTTGAATTCCGCGCGGTGGGTTCTTCGCAAAATGTGGCCGTTCCGATGTCATTCTTGAATGCCGCTGTGGCCATGTCTTTCCGTGATTGTTCGGCGCAGCTTAAGGATTTACTAAAAAAGAAAAAACGCGACGAAGCTGTGATGGAATTAGTTCGTTCGGTGGTTAAAGAAACGAAATCAATTCGCTTTTCAGGTAATGGCTACTCAGACGAATGGAAAGCTGAAGCTAAAAAGCGCGGGCTTCCAATTTTAAATACGACTCCAGATGCTTTAGAAGTTTTAAAAGATAAAAAAGCCACGCAGTTCTTAATCGATGCGAAAGTTTTATCGCGTGAAGAAATTGATTCGCGTTATCACATCGCCGTTGAACGTTACGTGAAAACTTTAGATATCGAACACACAAGCTTACTTGAAATCACCAGCACGTACATTATTCCAGCATTAGAAAAGCACATGCAGCTATTAAGTGGCGCGAACGACGCGATGAGTTCCAGCGTTCTTAAAAAGTTCCACAAAGACCGTGTTTCTGAATTTGAAAATGTATTTGCCGATGTTTTAAAAAACTATGCGTCGTTCAGCGCGTCCGTTGAAAAATCAAGAAAATCCCACGATGAATTGAAACGTATGTGGAGCATCGTCGAAGATCTTCAACCCGCGGCTTTCAAACTACGTGACGCTTTAGATGCTTCAGAATTATTGGTATCGGATGAATTCTGGCCGCTACCGAAGTACCGCGAAATGCTTTTAGCGCATAGCTTAGTTTAAGCTTTAAGTTAGCAAGGATCTGAAAGAGATGCGGCCTAAAACCGCATCTCTTTTTTTTTGCCATTTTCAACATTGCACCAAAAGCCATTTCGCCCAATAATTGATGAATATGAAAACCTTAATTTATTTTATCACGCTGGTGTCGGCTTTTCTATTTCAGTTCGGGTGCGCGCTACCAAAACCGCAAAAATCGATTGAAGCCCCTGCAACTGTTGCCCAAGCGACCGAATTAGAAATTAAAGCTGGCAACAAAACGACCCGCTTTACTCGTGAACAGCTTTTAGATTCATCTTCATTAAAAGAAATCAGTATTGATAAAGATCCGGCTTATCCTGGCCTTCATACGACTTACCAAGCCGTTCCGGCATCGATTTTATTTAAAGATGTCGCCATTGATAACCGCAGCACGATGCTTTTTAAATGCTTGGATGGATTTTCAGCTCCCATTTCTACCGCACGTTTGTTGAACACGAATAAAGGCAAATCCATCGCTTACATCGCCATCGAAACTCCAAGCGAACCATGGCCTAAGTTAAAATCGAACCCACAGAAAACGGCGGGACCATTTTATTTAGTTTGGCTTAATCCCAAAAAATCAAAAATTTCAACAGAAGAGTGGCCATTTCAATTAGCTGGCTTTGAACAAAAGCCTTCGATCGAGATTCAGTTTCCATACGCAACACCGGGACGCACGATT
>JACMQO010000154.1 GCA_014376935.1 Bdellovibrio sp. | reverse complement strand
TCAGAATAAAATCCAAGATCACGTAACCTACGCGCGATCAACATTGTGACCTGCGAACCAAAATCTAAAATTAAAAAGCCGTTTGTTTTTTGATCGTTATTCAAATTTCATCCCTAAAAAATAATTAAGATTCTAGACGGTAATTCGGAGCTTCTTTTGTGATGCTAACATCATGCACGTGAGACTCTTTTAAACCTTGGCCTGTGATCTGTACGAACTTAGCGCGCGCTTGCAGTTCATCGATATTTTTCGCACCGATGTAACCCATGCCTGATTTAAGGCCGCCGACTAATTGATGAATAATACCAGAGGCATTTCCTTTGTAAGGAACTTTTCCTTCAATACCTTCTGGAACTAGTTTATCAAAGTCACTTGTACTGGACTGACCATAGCGATCTTTCGATCCCTTCATCATGGCTTCGATCGAACCCATACCTCGGTACATTTTGTACGTGCGGCCTTGGTATAAAATCGTTTCGCCCGGAGACTCTTCAGCGCCGGCTAGTAAATTTCCGATCATGACCGTGTTGGCACCCAAAGCTAAGGCTTTCGTTATGTCACCCGAAAATTTAACACCACCGTCTGCGATAATTGTTTTTTCAAGTTTTTTGGCGGCGCCGGCGCATTTCATGATCGCCGAAATTTGCGGAACACCAACGCCCGCAACCATGCGAGTCGTACAAATACTGCCTGGGCCCACGCCAACTTTAACAACGTCAGCGCCATTTTTAATAAGCTCTTCGGTGCCCTCAGCAGTGACAACATTTCCGGCCACAATGATCACATCTTTAAATTTATTCTTAATATGCTTAACGGCTTCAATCACATTTTTTGAATGGCCATGGGCCGTATCCACACAAATGATGTCAGCCCCGCTAGCCACCAAAGCTTCGACGCGCTCAAACGAATCTGCACTGACGCCGACGGCGGCGCCTACAACTAATCGACCTTTCGAGTCTTTTGTTGCGGCCGGAAAGGCTTCGGCTTTCTCGATATCTTTAATCGTGATCAAACCTTTAAGCTGACCTTCTTTGTCGATGACCGGTAATTTTTCAATACGGTGCTTTTGTAAGATTTTTTTGGCCTGATCTAACGTTGTTCCTTCGTTCGTCGTGACCAGGTTCTCTTTCGTCATTAAATTTCTAATCGGCTGATTCACGTTGGTTTCAAAACGAAGATCACGATTAGTTAAAATGCCGACCAATTTACCTTGGCTTGTGATCGGAACGCCGCTGATTGAATAGCGACTCATGACTTGTAAGGCTTCACTGACGTAATGATCAGGCGAAAGCGTGATGGGATCTTGAATCATTCCACTTTCGTATTTTTTTACTTTCTCAACTTCAAACGCTTGAGCCGCAACATCCAAATTTTTATGAATAATTCCAAAGCCGCCATTTTGCGCCATGATGCGGGCAATTTTATTTTCGGTCACGGTATCCATCGCGGCTGAAATAATTGGAGAATTTAAAAAAAGATTTCTGGCAAAAAAAGTGCGCGGGATAATTTCGGTGGGAACAATCTCTGAGTACTGCGGGATCAATAAAATATCGTCAAACGTTAAGGCCAGTTCAAAATCCAAAGTTGTGTTAACGGTTGGCTTATTGATCACCTGTTCTCCCTTTTATTGAATGTTTTAATGTATATCTATTTGTACCACGTTTTATATAAAAGGTAATTGTCGGCTGACTGTTCCAAAAATTTTATTTCGGCTTCATTAAGTTCGCGGACAAACTTAGCAGGGCGCCCCATAATCAAAGACTTAGGTGAAAATTGTTTACCTTCGGTCACTAGACTTCCGGCTCCGACCACACACTGATCTGCGATTTCAGCGCCATCCATAATAATCGAACCCATACCAATTAAACAACTATTGCCTATTTTACATCCATGAAGAATCACCGAATGTCCGATTGTGACTCGGTTTCCAACAACACACGCAAATTTTCCAAACGTTCCGTGCAGAACGCTGCCATCTTGAACGTTCGTTTCATCGCCAATATGAATGGGCATCACATCACCGCGAAGGGTAGTGTTAAACCAAACAGAAGAGCCTTGACCGATGCGCACGTCGCCCACGATTTGCGAGCTGTCCGTAATGAAAACGTCTGATCCCAATTGAGGTTCGCCTCCGCGGGCTTTAATAAGTGGCATAATCTACACCTTACATTAAATAGCTGTGATGACGGTTTAATAAACTTGGGTTTTCTTGAAGTTCTTTCGCCGATCCTAGAATTTCTGCGCTCATAACTTTTGATTTATTAATATAAGCTTTCGTCGCATATATTGGAATTTTAAGATGAATGCAAAGGCTCATCACTTCGTCGGCGCGAAATTTCATACTTTGGTACTGAGGGTGCTTGTTCATATAAATACGAACAAACTGATGTACACCTTTGATTTCAACGAACACGGCACGCTCTAAAGTGATGTCTAAGCTATTTAATAAACTTTCAGAGAACTTATGCATCGTGATCGGAATCGCACTTGTTGACGACTGTGTTAACGTCACACCGGCTTCAAGTTGATTGATCGGCACCGGCAGAACGTAATCTCCGCTCGCATCTTTTAAAATAAGAAAAGGTCTAGAGGCATCGTTTGATAAAGAAAGACCGTAAGGATTTAATAGAATTAAATCCTTGTCGTCGAAATCGACGCGTTCGTCTTGCGGTTTAGCAAATAAGAAATCGGGCTGAATCACTGAACTAGTTCTCCGCGCATGTTATTCGGGAAGGCCTGCGTGATCTTAACCGGAACCGTTTGACCGACTAAGCTAGGGCTTCCTAAGAAATGAACTGATTTATTTTGAGTGCTACGTCCAAAAACTTTTCCGTTTTCGTTCACGTTTTCAACTAATACGTTTAACGTCTGACCTTCGTATTTTTTAACTAATTTGAAAGCCATCTCTTCATGGACGTCGAAAAGTCTATTCAGGCGCTCATTCTTAACGGCCTCTTCAACTTGATCGCCCATCTTAGCAGCTTTCGTAAAAGGGCGTGGAGAATACATAAACGCAAAGATCGTTTCGAATTCGACTTCTTTAACCATCGATAATGTATCTTGAAATTCAGCTTCAGTTTCACCCGGGAAGCCCACGATAATATCCGTCGATAGCACAAGATTTGGAATGTACTTTTTCATTAGGTTTATTTTCGCGATATATTCTTCGCGCGTGTAACCACGATTCATTAAATTTAAAATTCGGCTATTGCCGCTTTGAAATGGCAAATGAACGTACTCGCAAATTTTAATTTGGTTATCAGCCATCACGTGCATTAGTTTTTCATTGAAATCTTTTGGATGAGACGTCGTGTAGCGAATACGTTGGATATCCGTTTCTTTCGCGACTTTTTCTAAAAGATCGGCAAAATCAGAACCATCTTCAGATTTGTATGAGTTTACGTTTTGCCCCAAAAGAGTGACTTCTTTAGCGCCACGTAAAATTAAATTACGCACATCCGTTAAAACATGGTTGATCGGACGCGACTTTTCACGTCCACGTGTGTAAGGCACCACGCAGAATGTACAGAAATTATCACAGCCTTTTGTGATGTTCACAAAGGTTGAAACGCCTGGGTTACGCACTAACGTTTCGATGTGGTAAGGCGCGCGATGTTCAAACTTAGCGTTGACGATTTTTTTATTCGTATCAAAAACGTCAGCCACGATTTGCGGTAAAGCATCGATATTGTCCGTGCCGAAAACGAAATCGATCATCGGTTGCTTTTTAATTAGATTTTCTTTTTCTTGCTGTCCAACACAGCCGCCCACGCCGATTTTTAGGTTTGGATTTTTGTCTTTCATCTTTCGGTATGTACCGACTTCAGAGTAAACTTTATGGACAGGCTTTTCACGGATTGAACACGCGTTGATGATAATTAACGAAGCTTCTTCAGGCGTTGGCACGATCGTAAAATTCGCCATTTCTAATAACGAGTACATGCGTTCCGTGTCGTTCACGTTCATTTGGCAGCCGTAAGTAGAAACGTATACTCCGCGACCTAAACCTATATCTTGATTCAAGTGATTTCTTGCGATTGTGACGGCGTCATTGGATTCAGAAGGAGTCAGATTTTCATTCATATTTTTATGGTTTCCAAATTACTTTTTATATTGTGTGAACAAGTGCTTTTGAGTTATAGAAACATCTTGTTTTTCAGTCAACAGAAGGTCTTCTTTTTAAAGGAAATACACAAGATGCATCCGCGTAAAAAACAGTCGAAAAAATGGACCGCCATCCCCACTGAATTTCTGAACCAAATTAAGCAAGTTTTTCAAGACAACTTCAAAGGTCACCTTGAGGATAAAATCATCAAAGTCGACGGCCGCATCTACCCCACCGAGATTTTGCTGCGTATCGGCATCAATCGCAAAGGCGAGCTTCGTTATAACAACTTTGAGGTCTCTTTAGACCATTCATCAACTAAACAAGATACCGTGTCGCAAATCCACATCGCCGTAGACGCCCTTGGCAGCTTGGTTTTTGATTATTTCGACAACGAAGACAATCACGAGCTTCCGTATGTTTGGCAAGAACACCCGTTCGAGAATCAAAAAATTTGGCTTCAATACACATCTGAAAACCCAGATCTTGAAGCCGAAGCCAATAAACTTTTGGGTATTGAAGAAGGCACACTGCTGAATGATGAACCTGAATTAGACCTTGAAGGCGCTGAAGAAGACGAAGGCTCTTCTGAAAATACCGCCGAAGAAAGTGATGAACTTTACGATACGACAGATTTAGACATGAAAAACCCGCAAATTTTCAAATCATCAAACAAAAAAAAGAAAAAAGAAGATCTTCACTAGATCTTCTTTTTTTTGATAGGTTCATTTCGTTACTTATTTTATTTCGACGTGCCGGTTTTTTCAGTCGAAATCATCTTCTGCCCTGGCGCCGGTAAATTCAGTGCACGACTTGTGTAATTTTCTAAAACTTCTTTCATCTTTGGTTTTGCAACGGCGCATGTTCCAACGATATCTTTTTTAATACTGTCGCTGTTCTTACGAAGTTCACCATTTTCTTTTCGATAGATTAGACGATTTTTCGTCATCGCATCTTCGGCGCAAAGTTGATCAAAGGATTTTACGTAATCTGTTAGCATCTGAGGATTTGTCGAAATCACATCGACCGCTTTTTTTAAGTAATTTCCACTTTTCGTTTTTTGCTGGCAACTCATCGTCGCTGAAACCGAATTTGGCACGCAGACAGGCTTGACGGTCGTTAAACACTTTTTAAGATCATCGTCTTTTTGTTTTTTATAAATGATACTGTCTTTTCGGATCATCTCGGCCGCTTCTTCTTTGGTTTTCGGAGTCACAACACCACAATCCCCTTCGTAGCCAAAAAGAATTGGATTACAAATAATCTCTTCTGAACTTTCGCATTTAAATGTTTTTTCATCTAAACTTGAATTGAGCAGTTCATTTCGCGGTAACGTTTTTGGCGCTTTGCAGACCTTTTCTTGAATCACAAATCCGG
Source organism: Bdellovibrio sp. (assembly GCA_014376935.1). Lineage (GTDB taxonomy): Bacteria > Bdellovibrionota > Bdellovibrionia > Bdellovibrionales > Bdellovibrionaceae > Pseudobdellovibrio. Next base: position 26,380 of record JACMQO010000154.1, on the reverse strand, counting down.
CATATAGGCAAGCTGAAAATGTGTATTCACTATCAACTTTCTTCTGTTCATCTTCAGTTAATTTTTTAACTTTATTTTCCTGTTTATGCTTCGTTTTACGCTTTTTACCGTCGGCTTCTTTTTCTTTTTTGTCGGTTTTATCACGGTTCGCAGACTCTGGATTTTGTAATTTATTAATTTTATAAAACACGGCATCGATTCCGTTCACGGTTTTTCGTGTGCCACTCGGAATATTATACTCTGAAATTTTATTTTTTAAGTCGGCAAATTGGGTCACTAGAGCTTGGCGGGCTTTTTCGTCAGAACTGTTTTCTGTTCGTTTGGCTTCTCCGACTAGAAAAGTCAGCGCGGTTTTCACTTTCTGGGCTTCGGCCTCTGATAGTTCTTTCTTTGGATTGGATTTATTGGCTTCGACAAATTCTTTAAACGCCATTTGACTAGCTTCGATATAGCTTTCAGTTTTATAAGATTTTACTTTAACTTTTGAGTCCGCCTCGTAAGTGTCTGATGCACTTTGGGCTAAACACTGCTGGAAGAGTACTGTTTGTGCGAATGAAAACCAAGATGGCGTTTTCATTTCAAGATTCGTAAAAAAGTCTGATTTTTCATCCATCAAAACCATAACTTCACGTAAATCACGAATGAATTTCATTTTGTCAGATTCACTTAAAGAATTAAACGTTTCAGTTTTCCAGGATAACTTGATTGATTTAGCGCTGGATGCGAAGACCACAGAGAAACAAAAACTAATCACCAAAAAAAATGAGCTCAGTATTTTCATACTCAGCTCATCGGTTTAAAACTAAATTTTATCGACTAGACTATAAACTAGTAATCGCCGTCGTCATCCATACTTGGCGCATCGCCAATACCGCGGATTTCATCCGAGAATGATTGAACTTCGTCGTCTGACTCATTTTCGTTTAATGCTGACTCATCAATTTCAAGTTCTTGAATCACTGATAAGAAATCTTTTTCAGTTTTAAGATCTTTCTTAACGACATCAACAAACTTATCTGGATAGCGCGCCATAAGATCGACGAGGTATTTCTCGAGCTTATTATCCTGCAAGATATGTTTACGCGTTTGGATTTTTTTCCATAATAATAAATAATGGTAACGGCAGTAACCTTCAACGGTCGAGACTTGATCGCAATCTCTGACTTTACAAAGTCTGCGGCCTTCTGAATCAGTTAAATAGACTTCTTCGTCTTTTTCTTCTGTTTCTGACTCTTCCAAATCAAGTTCGTTCAGATCTTCGTCATCTTCTTCAACGGCCTTTAGATCTTCTTCGTACTCTGCAATTTCACTTTCGCCAAAATCATCGGCGATAAGTTCATCATCAAAGTCTTCTTCTTTTTTTTCTACTTTTTTACCTTTGGCTTTGATTTTTGAATCCGCCTTAGCTGGCTTTTGTGTCGCTTTAGCCACCACAGTTGCATTAGCTTTTGCGTTATTCGCCACCACAGGTTTTGTTTCGACAACTTTTTTAGCTGGTGCCACAACTGGCTTTGCAGTCGGTTTGCTTGGCTTTTGCTCAGTCTTTGACGCAGATGCTTTGCCTTTAGTTGCAACAACTGGCTTCTTTGCCGTAGGAACAGGCTTTTTAACCGGTTTTTTGACTTCTTTTTTAGCACTTTTAGATTTAACAACTTGTTTTGATTTTGCCATATAAAATACCCTTCAGTGATTCGAAGTAACCTGTCAATAGCTATTTATAAGAATAAAAAAGCCTTTTAAAAAGCATAGATTTTAGAAGTTCAGTATCGACTTAGCACTCCTTGAAAACAGGCCTGGCTAATGCTTAAAATGCTATGATTTATTTTTACATTTAAATTACTGAAATTAACTTGAAGGAGATCTTATGGAAAAAGTCGTCATCGTATCTGCACAACGTACACCGGTTGGAAGTTTTCAAGGAACACTATCCACTTTAGCCGCTCCAAAATTGGGAGCCATCGCGATCAAATCAGCACTTGAAAAAGCGGGCCTTGAACCAAATGAAATTGATGAAGTTATTTTTGGTAACGTATTAACGGCAGGTGTTGGCCAAGCTCCGGCACGCCAAGCAGCTCTTGGTGCAGGATTATCAAATTCAACTCCGTGCTTAACGATCAATAAAGTTTGCGGATCAGGTTTAAAAGCCGTGATGTTAGCAGCCGATTCAATCCGCTTAGGAAACACGACTATTGCCATCGCCGGTGGACAAGAAAATATGTCTTTAGCGCCGCACTTATTAGAAAATTCTAGAAATGGCTACCGCATGGGATCAGTCAACATGATCGACTCGATGATCAAAGACGGCCTTTGGGATCCGTACAATAATTTCCACATGGGAAATGCGGCCGAAATTTGTTCGCGCGAATTTTCTTTCACCCGCGAAGCTCAAGATCAATTCGCAATCGACTCTTATAAAAAAGCTCAAAAAGCGATTGCTGATGGCAAATTTAAAAACGAAATTGCTCCGGTTACAATCGAAGGTAAAAAAGGACCTGTAACGGTCGATACTGATGAAGAACCAGGAAAGGCGATGTTCGATAAAATGCCTGGATTAAAACCTGCGTTTGAAAAAGACGGCACAATCACGGCGGCGAATGCTTCTAAAATTAACGACGGCGCGGCGGCTTTAGTTTTGATGAGCGAAACCGAAGCTAAAAAACGCGGATTAAAACCGTTAGCGACAATCGTATCGTATGCGACCTTCGCTCATGATCCGAAATACTTTACGACCGCTCCGGTTGGCGCGATCAAAAAATCGTTAGAAATGGCTAACTTAAAAATTTCAGACATCGACATGTTTGAAATTAATGAAGCTTTTGCGAACGTCACGATGGCTGCGCAAAAAAGCTTAGAGATTCCGATGGAACGTATCAATATTCACGGCGGAGCGATTGCGATCGGTCACCCGATCGGCGCCAGCGGCGCGCGTATTTTAACGACGCTAGTTCACGGTTTAAAGTCAAATTCTTTAAAACGTGGTCTTGCGACTTTATGTATTGGTGGCGGCGAAGCGGTATCGATGATTATCGAATCGTACACGTAAGAATTTTTAGTAAAGGAAACTTTCATGTCTAAAAAAGTTTATGCGGATGCAAAATCTGCGTTAGCTGGCGTTCAAGATGGAATGACTTATTTAGTCGGCGGATTTGGTCTTTGCGGAATTCCTGAAAACTGCATCGAAGCTTTGCGCGATTCCAAAGTTAAAAATATCACCTGCGTTTCAAACAATGCGGGCGTTGATGATTTTGGTTTAGGATTATTACTGCAAACGCGCCAAATTAAGAAAATGATGTCGTCTTACGTTGGTGAAAATGCCACGTTTGAACGTCAATTTATGTCGGGCGAATTAGAACTTGAATTTTGTCCGCAAGGAACGTTAGCCGAAAGACTACGTGCGGGCGGAGCCGGTATTCCCGGATTTTACACACCCACCGGAGTCGGCACAAAAATCGCCGAAGGAAAAGAAATTCGCCAATTTGACGGCCGCGAATTTGTTCTTGAAAAAGGAATCGTTGGCGATTTCGCATTCGTTAAAGCCTGGAAAGGTGATAAATTTGGAAATTTAATTTACCGAAAAACAGCGCGTAATTTTAATCCGATGATTGCGACCGCTGGTAAAATCACCGTGGCCGAAGTGGAAGAGCTTGTTGAAGTCGGCGAATTAGATCCAGACCAAATTCATACACCCGGCGTTTATGTTCAAAGAATTTTTCAATGTCAAAATCAGCAAAAGCGAATCGAACAAAGAACCGTGACTCAGCCGACTTCGCAGCAAAATAAAAAATAGGAACTTTAATATGCCTTTAAATCGCGAGCAAATTGCCCAACGTATTTCTGAAGAAGTTCAAGATGGCTTTACCGTTAATTTAGGAATTGGTATTCCAACTTTAGTGGCGAACTATATCCCGACAAATAAAACAGTTATGTTACAAAGTGAAAATGGATTATTAGGAATGGGTGCCTTTCCACTTGCAGGCACCGAAGACGCCGACCTGATTAACGCCGGAAAACAAACGGTCACAGCCGTTAAGGGCGCCAGTTTTTTTAGCTCAGCCGATAGTTTCGCGATGATTCGCGGAGGCCATATTGATCTAACCGTGCTAGGTGCGATGGAAGTCGATCAAGAAGGCAGTATCGCGAACTGGATGGTTCCGGGCAAAATGATCAAAGGCATGGGCGGCGCGATGGATTTAGTCGCCGGAGCAAAAAATGTAATCGTAGCCATGCAGCACACGGATAAAGAAGGAAATTCAAAACTTCGCACCAAATGCACGCTTCCGCTAACGGGCGTTCGTTGCATTAAGAAAATCGTTTCTGACTTTGGCGTGATTGAAATAACCCCAGAAGGTTTTGTCTTACTTGAGTATGCTCCTGATATGACGGCCGAGCAGGTTTTGAAAGCGACCGAGGGGCAAATGAGAATTCACCCCGCATGTAAAAAAATGGTTTTTAATTAATCGATATGAGCCAGCGGAGAAAAACGTAGCGGAAGTTTATCCGGTGCCGATTTTAAATATTCTTCTCCGCCCAAAGTATGCACGTGCAAAGAATTTGTTTTACCACCATCGGCCACGGGTTGTCCTGCCGTTAAAATAATCCGATCACCCGTTTTTGCTAATCCGTTTTCAATTAATAATTTTTCAACCTGAGCTAAAATATCTTTTAAGTTATTGTACGGCCCTAAATGCAATGTTTGTAGACCCCACGTGATTTCAAGTCGATTTAAAACTTCTAAATCAGTCGTGACGGCAATAATTTGCGCTTTTGGCCTAAAGCTTGAAATAATCTGCGCCGTCTTACCCGAAGTTGTTAAACACACAATGGCCTTGGCATTCAGCTTCAACGCCGATAACGCCGAGCTAGCCGCAATGGCCGCAGGCGTGCTGAGTAGCTCGTGATCTAAAGAAATTTTATAGTAATTCTCTTCGCTTTTTTCGACTTCTAAAATAATTTCGTGCATGGTGCGAATAGCTTTAAACGGATATTTACCGCTAGCGGATTCAGCCGATAGCATTAAAGCGTCAGTTCCATCTAACACCGCGTTCGCAACATCTGTGACTTCGGCCCGTGTTGGACGCGGGTTTTCAACCATGGAATCTAACATTTGCGTCGCCGTGATAACGGGTTTTCCTAATTCATTGCAAAGTCGAATGATGCGCTTTTGCTCGCGCGGTAAACGGCTTTGCCCGATTTCAACTGCTAAGTCTCCGCGAGCCACCATGACAACGTCACTTAAACGGATAATTTCTTCTAAGTTATCTAACGCTTCTAACATTTCAATTTTAGCCACAATCTTAGCCGGTGAATTACGACTTTCAATAATTTCACGTAATTGACGGATGTCTTTGGCATGACGAACAAATGATAAAGCGACATAATCGACGTTATTGGCTAATCCAAATTCTAAATCGATCTTGTCTTTTGAAGTTAACGCTTCAACGGGCAAGTTGACTCCGGGTAAGTTCATCCCTTTTCTATTTTTAAGTGTGCCGCCATAAATAACTTTGGCTTCAAGTGATTTCTCTCCCACTTTTAAAACTTCAAGTTCTAACAGACCATCATCAATCAAAATATGATTCCCTGGCTTACAGGCAATGCACAGCTCTTTAAAATCACTTGGAATAAGACCATCGCGCCCAACCACGTCTTCAATCGTGACCGTTACAATTTGTCCGGCCGAAATGACGATAGATCCTTTTTCAAAAAGTCCCACGCGCACTTTGGGGCCTTGCAGATCTTGAAGGATCGTTAGCGGTGCTTTTAATTCGACCGATAGGCGCCTTAAGTTTTGTATCACGGGCAGATGCTCGGCATGTGTTCCATGACTAAAATTAAGTCGGGCAACATTCATGCCCGATAAAATAATTTTTTTAAGATTTTCAGGTGAACTGGTTGCGGGACCAATGGTGGCTACTATTTTTGCTCGTCTATGAAATAACATAGACTTCAGGTTACCTACTTAACGGTAGAATGTCCTGTAAAAAAATAGTTCACGGACTTTTTTTAATTTTGCCTCTTCAGCCGTTTTTTTAAGTGCGGCTTCTTTATTTTCTTCTTCGACAGAGGCTAAAGCTCTTTTTAGGACGTTAGTTTGGGCTTCGGCCTGCGCTTGTAATTTCTTGCTAAATGGCTTTTCGACTACTTTTAAAAAGCCTAAAAATTTATTTTTTGTTTTAAAAAATGGAGCCGATAAAAAAACAAGTGCTGCTTTGTCTACAAAGAGGTTTTTAGTTAGAACAGGTGGCTGTTTTGGATCACTTAGATCATACTCTGAAACAATAAAACTTTTTAGATCAAATATTTTCAAAGTGTCACCCACTTTATGAACCATGATATACGATGAAACCACTAAGATCCCGTTAATACGAAGATGTTTCGCGCGTCGAACTTCAATTTTTCCTTTGATCAATTCAACAGAAGGCTCTTTATCGAAGTCAGTCCACTTCATGATGGTATCCGCTGACGTCATCAGAAAAAATGTGCCTAAATCAAAAGGTTTGTCGGTAAAAGATTTGACGTGAGCTAAACAAGGCAAAGCCCTAGTTGTTAAACAATCCTCTGGCACCTGAAGGGTCTGCGCCTGCAGTTGATAACTAAAAAACAATAAGGAAATAAGAAACCCTATCTTCATATTACAGCATTGATTTTTCGAGCTGGTCGGCTTTGACTATAAGTTTTTTTTGGCTTGCAAATTCGTTTTTTACAATTTGAATTAACGAATTTGCTTCTTTGTAACGTTTTTGTTTTGAATAAACTGTCGATAGAACAATTAAGCCTTCACCGGCCCAAACCGATTCTGGAAACTGACTTACTAAAATTTCAATATCTGCTAGACACGAATTTTCTTTGATTAAATACGTAGCGCAACTGATCTCAGCTTTTCCAAAATAAGCTTCTGCTAAAAGCTCTGGATCGATCGAACTTGAAATAATTTTTTGCGCAATTTCATTCACTTTCGAGGCATCTTTGGCCGCGCGTGCCTCGCGAATTTGCTCTTTATAAAATCCGTCTAATGAAATTGATTTCGCGGCCGCCACGCTTGCAATTCCCCGCTTCGAAGGATTTGATTTCTCTTCTAAAGATGTAATAACTAAATTTAATTCTTTGACTTGTTTTTCTAATACGACGTTTTTCGATTTTTCAATCTGCACGCCCGAGAAATGATAATCAAAAGCCATGTAAGACGTACCCAGCCCGCAGAATAGCAACATTATGACGACAAAGAATGTATCAACTTTTCTCATACTAGACTATTCGGCTTAGGTCTGGTTAAAGTTTAATCGTTTCAGCCTGAGACAGCTTAAAATTGCATCCACTTCGATCTATTTTCATCAAATCAGTCCTAATGAATTGCGCCAAAGAATGACAAGCGAAATGAATTTAACATAGGCTTCAGGTCTTAACAAAAATGAAGGTATGACCCCAATTTATGAATAAAGCCGAATTAGTCTCTGCCATTTCAGTGCGTACCAAGTTAAATAAAGTTCAAGCTGAAAACTATTTAAATTGCACGCTAGAAATCATCCAAAAAATGGTTTCTCAAGGCGAAGAAGTTAAACTTGTTGGGTTTGGTACGTTTTGCAAAACAGAAAGAAAACCTAAAACGGGCCGTAATCCTAAAACCGGCCAAACTTATAAAATTCCTACCACCCAAGTACCCCGCTTTAAACCTGGAAAAGACTTTAAAGATTCGGTGAAGTAGTTTCTTACACTGTCTTTATAATTTATCAAATTTACTTTTAAATGCTGTCGGAAGCGATTCAATAAAATCGAGTGATTCGTAGTACGACTCTGCAAAATGAGCCATGGTTAAATCTTTAAAAATCATGCGATTATCTTTCGGAAGGCGTAATTGCTTCTTAGTTAAAGCATAATAAAATTTTTCGCCCATAATACCGCCTAAGATTTGCGAAGCCATCGTGTAACTTCGCTTACTGTATGACTGCGTACGCAGGGTGTTGAAATTTTTAACCTGCCCTAGCGAGACAAACTGAAGTTCGACCAATTTTTGATTCAATGCCAGCATCAAGGCTTCTTTGCCGCGATCATCAAACTGCTCTTTCTGTAAAGCTTGTCTTATATCCTGAAGGGTATCTGATTTTCTTTTCGGGTTAGCGAATTTACTACAAAGATAAGTGACCATCTCAAGCCAAATCAGTTTTAAAAAATCTTTTTTAGGATCAACGATACTGCGAGTAAATCCTTTTTGCAGAAAATAAATATATTGAGCCGCCACGCGCGCGACATGATTCACAGATAGTCTAGATAAATAGGCAATTTGAAGCTCTGGAATGTAAAACGAGTGCCCCTCTTGAATGTTTTCTAGAATCCTTTTTTTTAAAGCGGCCGGTAAATTTTCAATATGCTCAAAAAACAAATCATCATCTGAACTATAAACAGATAAGGCCGACAGATCATTCTTAAATCCAAAAGATTCACTCAGCAACTGCACCGTATGCGCAACATTATCGGTTAAATCTGTTTCGCTGCGTTTAACTTTTTTATCAAAACCACTCTCAAGGTAAAGCAAATAATCCTGCCACTTCACCCAGGGCGGTAAAACGTTCAGAGCCCATTGATCGGATGACAAGCGCACCACATCCGTACTGATTTCTTTTTGCTTCTCCATGATATTGAAATAAATAATTTCGGGGCTTTGATAAATCACGCAGAGGTCATCTTTGGGTAAAAACTTCTTAATTTGCTTGGGTAAGTGCGCCGATGCCAAATGCAAATCTCCGTATTGCACAAAGATTTGCTTTCCTGTATGTCGTTGACGAATATTTTCGATAACCTGCGCCGAAAGAACATCACGCTCAGACAAACTAAGCCCTTTGCGATCACTATTAATGCCGTAGATTTTGACTTGATTCGCTTGAGCCCACTTAAGTAGGGGGCGATAGTTTTCCCACGGGAATGACCAGCTCTTCTTCCATTGTACTTTACTTAAAAAGTCTTTTTCGGCTAGTTTCCCATCTAAAAACTGATCGATGTGTTTCTGATCCGTGTCTTTTAAACACTCTAAGCATAACACAAAGTCGGGTTTAATTTTACGAATCAACCGCAACAACCCTCTTGAAGATTGCTTTAACACGTGAAAATCACCGACCAGAATAATATCAGCCTGCTTAAGTCTTAAAGAGAATATTTTTTTCGAAGAGGCCGTTGGTTTTAATCGACTTAATTCTTTTTCATATTTTTCGCGATAACTACGAAGCTGCGTGCTTTCACGGCCGATAATGGCCTCGACACGGGATCTGGTGGCTAAGTAAAATTCTTTTCTAATTTGAGCTAATCGCGTCGAATCCATCACTATTATCTATTTTTAGTAAAACATTTGTTGATTTCAAGTCTGAATAATCAAAAAATAAAACCATGAATAAAAAAATAAATCTCCTACTCGTCAGTCTACTAGTAACATTTTCTCTGTTCATTTACCTCACTATACATCATTACGCGATAAAACTAGGCCTTTCGAACGATGCGATTTGTAGTATTAGTGCCACCATCAATTGCGACGCCGCGGCGACAAGTTCGTTTGCTGAAGTTTTCGGAGTCCCCGTTGCTATTCTAGGGGGTATCTTTAGCTTATTTCTTTTTGGATTCGTCTTGTTTTTAAAAATGGATTGGATGCAAAAATCTGGGCAAGCTTTAATGACTCTACGTTTTATGTTTGCAACCGCTGCTTTAGTTTCTTTGGTTATGGGCTTAATATCATTGCTTATTGTTAAAGTAATTTGTCCTTTCTGCACAGCCACATATCTCTTTTCATTTATCAACCTTTACCTCGGTTGGAGTTTATTCAAACCACTCCAGAAGTTCTCATTCAGCGAGTACTTATCGACTTACCGATCGCACATCATTTTCTTACTTTGTATTCCGTTATTTTCGTGGATGTGTTCGGGAATGATCTCTGAAAATTACGGCCTTTCCGAAATTAAGAAAATGATCCCTGAAAAACTTTACCAATGGCGAAATGGCCAGCAGTATAACTTCAATTTAACTGACGGATTAGTCATTAAAGGCTCCGAAGATAAAATCACAGTTGTTGAATTTGCTGACTTCAAATGTCCCCACTGTAAAATGGCTTCAAAAACCATCGATCTATTTTTAAAAGGAAATCCACAGGTTACGTTTGTATTTAAACCTTATCCATTAGATGGCTCTTGTAACAAAGCGATTTCTAGTAAAGGGGATGGCTCTAGATGTACGATGGCCGCCTGGACTTTGTGTGCAGAAAAAACTCAAAAACGGGGTTGGGACATGCATCGCTGGTTTTTTGACAAACAAGAACAGTTGTTTCAAGTCATCGATCTTAAACCTTACTTAGCCGAAATCGAAAAAGATCTTAAAATTGATACAAAATCTTTGGTTGAATGCAGTGACTTAAATGAAACGTACGAGGCCATTTCAAGAGCTGCCGACGAAGGTACGGCCGCAAAGGTTGAAGGAACTCCGACCATTTATATGAATGGCAAAAAGCTTCCGGCGGGCCAACTGGTTGATGTTTTAAAAGCGGCTGCTAGCGAAATTCAATAGGTCGACTACAGGACGGTACGAAAAAGCCAGTTCATTGTCTTATCAATGAATTCGTTAAATACGACCACCGACGTCATACCCATTCCTTGATAAAATTCAATGAAGAGACCTGAAACGAATAATGCAAACGTAGCAAGCCATACTGATTTAACTAAAATTCTTGTGGTTTTAGCGTCATTTAGACGTAACTCCTCAAGACACACTTCGATCTTACGTAAGATTGTTTTCAGCTCTTTAAAATGCTCTTTAAATTTATCACGTAACTCTTGCTGCTTGGTTCGAGTCAAAGCATTAATTCCGGGAAAGTTTCGTTTTGTGCGGATTGCGTAAATTAAGTCTGTCGCATGACTGACATAGCGGTCATTTCTACTTTTAAAGTCAGGATAATCGGAATCACCTTCAATAAAGTCCTTTAAAGCCTTCAGAGCGCGGTCGTACTCTTCGTTGATAACAAAAGTTAAGACATTATAGCGAAGCGTATCTGGGCGCCCCAAATCGCTGATGTCTAAACCCTGTCGTCCATGTCGTGTTTCGGCAGCAGCACTCATGCATCCAGTATCGGCATTTCTCAGACCTGACTTAAGCCTACTGGATTATGGTCTAGTTTTAAGATGAAAGTCGATGTTCCTAGACTTTTTATGGCAAAATTAAAGAGTTAAACTAAGACAGCAACTTTATGGAGGAAGTTATGGATTTTGAAATTGGACATCTAGATATGTTAGACAGTGCCCCGACTCAACATCGCGAGCCCACTTCAACGAACTTAATCCAACAGTCTTTAGTTTTAAACGAAATTCAAAAAGAAATGGAAGAGTTACAGAACAAACTAAAACTGAACAACCGACGTCTTTTACTTTTTGAAACAGAAAATAATAAATTAATCGAAGAGAAAAATAAATTCTTTTTCGAAATGCAAAACTTAGCTGAAAAAAATAAGCTGTTCGTCGATAAAATGTCTTTGCTCGAGTTTGAAAATTCAGATTTAGCGCAAGCGCACGCTTTGATGTCAGAAAAAAATAAATCACTCAAACAAATTAATGAAACGCAGAATTTTGACCTTAAGCGCTTCACAAAGTTTCACTTAAAAATTCAAAACGTCATCAAACCCTACATTAACCAACTTAAAGATACCTTAGCTAAAACAAAAAAAGATTTGTCGTTATCTGAAAAAAACAATCAAGAGCTGATCTTTAACTTACGTCAAGAGCAACAAGCCCACGCTGACGATGTGGCGATGCTAAAGGCCAAGATCGCTTCGATGGAGAAAGATAAAACGGGAACGATCGCTAGCTACGAAGAGCAAATTCATTCGTTCTCGAAAGAAATTATTCGCCTTGAATATCTTGCGACCGACGCCCAAAATGAAGCCAGCCGTTTGAAAAAATCCGTCGAATTTAAGAATTATTTCGAAAATGAATTGATTAAATTCAAACGCATTCACGAAGAAGATCAGCGCGAAATTTACGGATTAAAAGAGAAAGTGAGCCACCTATCGCTCCAAATCACGGAAGTGAGCGAAACGGCTTCGGTCCAGAATGAAAAATTGAAATCCACTGAAAACGAGCTTTTCAACAAAGAACATATGCTTGAAGTGACTCGTACGCAATTAGCGCAAAACCTGGAACGTTCAGAAGTTTTATCTGAACGTTTAAGTCGCCTAGAGAAGTTAAATTTAAATCTTAGTCAACAAATGCAGCAGAAGACTTAATCGCCTCTGACAAATTGGTAAATATATTAAGGTCGATGCCCTTTAATTGAAGAAGTTTGTGAAAATCAGGCTTCAGCCCAACTATGCGGGCGTCTGAAATCATCTGAATTGATTCAAAAAATGTCGTGATGTTCGCGGATGCCGTAAAGTTCAACGAATTTAAGCAGAAAACGACCTTTTTATTTTTCAGTTCTTTTTCGCACACATCGCGAAATGGTTTATTTTGCTCGGGAGCAATTCGTCCTTTAATTTCAACAACTGTTAAATCACCGACTTCGTAGTAACTTGCTTGCATACTCACCTCACCCATTACATCGGCACACCTCAAAAAAAGTGTATACGCCCTTAGTCCAACTCGTGACTTTAAAAGAAGAACTGCTACACTTTTGCAGTGATTCACCGTCTAGGACTCTCTATTTTAGCATTTTTCTGTTTGGTTTGGCCTGGACTAGCTCTTGCGCAAAGCGGTGGACAAAGCCTAGCGAGCGCGAAAATTCAGGGCTTCACAATCACCGCAGACAATTTAACTCGTGACGTTGAAAAAGGGACGGTTTTCATCGATGGCCATGTGAAAATCATTTACCAAAATCAGTACATCGATGCAAATTCAGCAACGATTGATCTTAATAAAAAACAAGTCTACCTAGTAGGTAAGGTGCGCGTTCAGTCTCCGCAATATGAAATTGGCGGCCAAGAAATAAAATTAGACTATGAAAGCGGCCAAGGCCTTATCTATTACGGATTCGTGCAATCCAACAACATTCGTTTTCAAGGAAACCTGATTGAAAAAATTAGCGACACCGAATTCTATGTCGCTGACGCCGATTACACGACGTGTTCGAATTGCCCTTCGACTTGGAGTTTTCAGGGCCAGCAAATTAAGGCTGAATTAGGTGGCTACGCTTACTTAAAAAATACGACTTTTAAAGTCAGCGGCCTGCCGATTTTCTGGCTACCCTATTTAGCGGTTCCTTTAAAGTCAGACAGACAAACAGGTTTACTGGCTCCAGAAATTGGTTACGTTGCGAATCGTAAATTTTTTGTATCGCAAAGTTTATTCTGGGCCCTAGATCGTTCGAACGACACAACTATCACTTTACGAAATTATGAACTGGGCGGCGTAAAGCCCTTAGTTGAATACCGGTACAAGTATTCAAACGACACTTATGGAACGACAAACGCCTCTTATCTACGCGATAATGTTTTCTCGAATGATTCGAATGCCAATACCTACCGTCAGCCCGCAGAGCGCGACGGAATCGTCAATCGCTACGGGCTTCGCTCTTACAATCAGTACGGCATTGATGATAACACGAAAATTCGATTGCAATTAAATATGGTCAGCGATCTTCAGTACCCACAAGATTTCAATGACGAGTTCAAAAATTACTCAGACCCTGCTTTAGAAAATCGATTAAGCATTTCTCATCAAATGACTCACGCTGTGGCCACTCTTGATGCCTCTTACTATCGAAATTTACTTAGCGCCGATCCGTTAGCCAGTAATAGTTCGGCCGTTCATCGCCTTCCCGAACTTCGTTTTGATTCGACTTATTATAAATTAGGAGAGGCCCCGGTTTATTTTAAATTTGAATCTAGCTTTACTCAATTTGTCAGGTCAAATCCATACGACAACATAAGTACGATCAATGGGCAAAAGTACGTTACAAATAGCCAAAATGATCCAACTTGCGAACACAATGGAATTGCAAATTGTAATTTAACTTACGATGGAAATTATGATCCAACCACCGACCAAATCCGCACCGGAAAAAGAGCCAATCTAAAAACATCTTTAACGACTGACACCTTTAATATTGGAAACGCCGCTAACGTATCGCCAACTCTGAGCTTTAATGAAACGCAATATTTTTTCCCGGTTGGGAATCAACGTTTCAACGCCCGCCACTACGTTCAGTTTGATTTAAATTCGAGAACAAAATTTTACCGCGTTTACGATGGTGATTTTGAAAAAACACAAACAAAATACAAACATGAAATTATTCCTGAAATTCAATACTCGGTGATTCCGTGGATGGAGCAAGAAGCCAACCCTTTCTTTGGAAACTTAACTCCTGACCAAGATCCCAATGCTTCACGCGACTCAGTGATTTCTAATTCTGACTTAAATAGCAAACGTGGCCTACAGTATGACTTTGACGACCGAACCTACGACCGCAACGTCATCGCTATTTCGCTCTTAAACCGAGTGATTCGTAAAAAGCGGGCCGATGATTATAAAACCTTATTAACATTTCGCATAACCCAGGCTTACGACTTGTACCAAAAACAATATGGAGTTCAACAAACTCAGCCTTTATCAAACTTGAAGGGTTCGATGGTTTTAGATCTAGATCAAATTCAAAGTAGTTCGGATGTTTCTTACAGCCCTTATCAGTCGGCCACAAATTCAACCACGACCGTTAGTTACCGGAATGAAAAGCAGCAGTATTTTAAAGTGGGGCTTATTAGCAATCGTATTGAAACACAACAAGATGACGTTTCATTTGCGATCGGCTTCGTAAGCCCGTACGTCAACGTATTAACCGGCGTTGTTTTTGACGCCAGCGCAAACCGCGACAGCAATAAACGATTAAAGCGAACTTCATTAATCACACAATTCAAACCCCCTGGCGAATGCTGGGCGGTTAACTTCTTCTACGACCAAAAAGAAAGTCTTCAAGGCGAATGGAAGTTTAAATTCGATTTCTCGTTTGATGGAAAACCGACTAAGGTTATCCCACCTGAAGAGTTAAAAATTAATTAATTTTCACCGCCGCTATGGCGGTAAAATCAATCCACCCTCACAAACGAAATCCGATTCAACCGATCCACCCAACACACAAAACTTTCAAAGCGAAACGCCGGAAGCCGTGTCGACAAGTAAACTAAATTTTTCTGTAAACTAAAATACTGATTTCGACCCACACGCTGAAATGCCCGCCAGTCATCGTTTAGTTTTTTGACTTCGATCAGAAAGATCCGATCATCTTTTGAAAAGATTAAGTCGACTTCGGCAACGACCGTCTTAAACCGCTGAAATTCTAAAACCCAATTATTTTTTTGAAGTAGAAAAATCACGGCCTGCTCTGCCCTATAACCAACAAGTTGATTCTTAGTTTTGAACGAACTCTTTAACTCCGGCGAAGGTTTTTCGATGCCATTGAGTTGGACCATGTTTTTGAATTTGCTCGCGGTGATATTTTGTTCCATAACCTTTGTGCTGATCGAAACCGTAATGACCAAACTGTTCCGACAACTGAGTCATGAACTGATCACGGGCGACCTTCGCGACCAAAGACGCTGCAGAAATCACTCTTACCTTTTCGTCCCCAGAAATGACCGCTAACTGCGGACAGTGACCGAAATCCGGAAGCGTATCTCGACCATCGATTAAAAGTGTGGCGGTCTTTAAATTATTTTTCTGCATTAAAACTTCGACGGCTCTACGCATGGCCAAGAACGTCGCTTGACGAATATTAACTTGATCGACCTCTTCTACAGAAGCCACACCGATTTCAGCATGATGATAACGTAAAACACTAGAGGCTAGCTTTTGTCTTTGGGCTTCTTGAATTGTTTTTGAATCAAAGTAAGTTTTAACGTCTTTTTCAGACTTAAAAATAACGGCTGCCGCATAGACTGGACCTGCTAAGCAACCTCTTCCTACTTCATCGATGCCGATGATGGGCTGAAGTAGGGATTGAAGAAAGGCTTTGGTAATTCTCAAAGCGCGTAACCTTTCGGTTGGCTTGATGAAAAAGAAAAAGACTAAGCGGATGGCTAAACGCCCCTGACTGGGCGTCCCGAACTAAGCTTTTTCTTTTTTCTCAGTGTTTACTAATTCAGATTCGATACGTGCAGCACGTCCATCTAATCCACGTAAGTAGTAAAGTTTAGCGCGGCGGACTTTACCGTGAGAAACTAATTCAACTGATTCGATAGCTGGAGAATTGAACGGGAAAGTTCTTTCAACGCCGATACCTGCAGAGATTTTACGTACTGTAAAAGTCTTGTGAGCATGACCTTGAATTTTAGTAACAACACCTTTGTAAAGCTGAATGCGTTCTTTTTCGCCCTCGATAACTTTAACGTAAACGTTAACGGTATCGCCAGAAGAGAATGTAGCGATTTTAGGGTTTACTTTCTTTTGCGTTACACGGCGAACGATGTTTGTTTCAGTAACTGCTTTAGACGCTTTTACTTTAACAACTTTTTTAGTCGCTTTTTGTGCTGATTTTGCTGCTGCTGCTTTAGCCATAAATTCTATCCTTATTCTGTCGAAGACAAATCTTTTATCTTTATCGAAGACAAACTTTTATCTTCGAAGTCATTTTCCAAAGAGTAATTGCTACCATGAGCCAAGGAGGCGGTCAAGACAGATACTTACGGCTGATCTGACACTTAAATGCCGGTAATTATCTTTCGAAGCCCCGCTGATGGGCTCTAAAATTCCGTAACAACTGCCTACAAATTCAGTCGTTAACCCAAATCCCGTACCGAAGACCAAAACGTAAGGATCATCTTCGGTTTCTATAGTCGTTCTAAACTCTTTAAATGTATAGGCTTTCTGCGCTTCCATGGGGCGCGCGGCGGTCGCCACGATACGGGCGTTCGGAAATCCCCATTCGGTCACGGCGGCTTCTAGGTTTTTAGCCGTGTGAACATCGGTTAGGGCCGTTCGTCTCATGGGATTAAACTTAGCCCCCTGGCCGACTCTCCAGTGATCTAAAACGCGTTCCACGAACATCAATTGATCCTGCAGTGGATGAATCAGGTAATAGCGATCAATGCCGTACACGCGGCACGCTCGAGCGATATCGTGAATATCGAAATTAGTGATATTGGTGGCCACGACTCGCTTTTGACGATCGACTGTCGGGTAATGCATCAGGGCCACAGCTAAAGGTGCTTTTCGTTTCGTCATTTGTTTTCCGTATCCAATAGACCATCTAAACCCAAAAGAGTTTTCTCTTCCGGGTTCATTTTTTTATAAAAATCTTGTAACTCAGGCCAATTGATATCTTTTCGTCTTGCTAATAAATCCGGGCGTTTTTTTAACGTCGTTAAGATCGCGCACTTTTTTTGCCACTCAGATATTTTTTGGTGATTTCCTGAAACTAAGACGGCCGGAACCGTAAAGCCATCTTCAGATTGAGGCTTCGTAAACTGCGGAGCTTCTAACAACCCATCTTCAAAACTATCAATCGCGGCCGAAGCTTGATCGCCCAAAACTCCGGGAATAAATCGAGAGATCGATTCGATCATCACCAGCGCGCCCAGCTCGCCGCCAGATAAAACGTAATCGCCAATCGAAACTTCTTCATCAACAAAGTGGTGAATAAAACGCTGATCAACCCCCGCGTAACGACCGCAGACTAAAATAATTTCTTCAGACTTCGACCATTCTTTGGCCAGCGATGAATTCCACGGTTTTCCTTGCGGAGACAGATACACCACTTTTTTGTCGGAGTTTCCTTTTTTAAAAATATGGACCGAGTTTAAAGCGCTAGCCAGTGGTTTATATTTAAATAACATCCCGTCGCCGCCACCAAAAACCGTATCGTCGACCGATTTATACTTGGTGTCTGAGAATGGCCGCAGATCAGTTACGTCAACACACAGGACTCCGCTTGTGATGGCTTTTGATAATAAAGCATCTTTTAAGTACGACTGAATAAGTTCTGGAAATAAAGTGACGACTTGAAATTTAATCTTTTTCATTGATCAACACTAAGCCTTCAGGAAGATCGACAAATATTTTTTTCGCATCATAGTCGATTTGGGTCACGAATTGTTTTACAAACGGAATTTCGATCGACTGCCCATTTACTTTTTTATCTAGAATAAATAAATCCTGAAAACCATTTGAAGAAAAATCTAAAATAACTCCGACAGACCCTAAGGTTTTATCTTCGATAGAAAAATTTAAAAATTCTTGCAAATAAGGCTGCTCACCATCTTCAGATACAAATAAGTCAGACGGCGCCCAAACTTCGTATTTTCTTAAGGCCTCGGATTGATTACGATCCGTCACACCTTCTAACTGCGCGATGAATCCTTTTTTAAAAGGCTTCGTTTTTTTAATTTCAAAAATTTTGATATTTTTTAAATCCGTTGAACCTGGTGGCATCAAATGAAGCTGCTCTAAATCATCAATCCAACTGACGTCACCCGACGCGACCAAGACGTAAACGTCGCCGCGTAAACCGTGACCGTCAGACACGTGGCCCACTTTGATTAACTCTGCATTTTCTAAAATATTTTCGCTTGTTTTCACTTAGAGCCTATCTATCAGGTTACGGAATAACTTCCAATGAACAACTTACAGTCGATTGTTTTACCAATAAAAAAAGGAGCTGTCTCAGCTCCTTTTTTCAAATTCAAAATTTTTTATAAAAACTATTCAACGATATCTAAGTGATAACGTTTGTTTAGCTTAGTTCCAGCGGCACGGATAATAGTTCTCATGGCGGCAGCTGTCTTACCCTGCTTGCCGATAACCTTGCCTAAATCTTCTTTGTCGACCTTTAAAGACAACAAGATCGTTTGCTGTCCAGGGTTTTCCTCGACAATAACGTTCTCTGGTTTATCAACTAAAGATTTAGCCATGTGCTCAACTAGTTCTTTTAAATTATCCATATTGTCCCCTACAACTTGTTTCATTTGACAAAAAAATCGGTACTAAGACAAGATTTTTTTTCGAAGACCCAAGTTTTATATAGTAATCTGATTTAGAAACTAGGCTTTTGCAGCTTTAGTTGTCTTTTTAGCAGAAGCTACTTTTTTCTTAGATGGCTTAGTTTCGATTCCAGCTAATTTTAAAACGTGGCGTACAGTATCTGAAGGTTGAGCACCTTGAGTTAACCATGCTTTAGCTTTTTCAGCGTTCACAGTTACTTTTTGCTCTTTACCCATTGGAGATGGAATGTATGTTCCTAAAACTTCGATAAATTTGCCAGTCACGTATTTACGAGAATCAGCAACTGTGATTCTGTATTTTGGATCATGCTTTTTACCTACTCGTGCTAAACGTATAACTACCATGTGAATTTCCTCTTTGGTGAACTTTGTATCAAATCAAACATAACTTTTTATATTGAGTTCGTCTTAAGATCAAATATTTTTATCGATTTTAAGCGGATTTAGGGGCGAATTTGCCGCCAAGGTCGCGAAACCTGAGCTTAAAACGGAAATTTCATCCCTTTTGATCCGCCTTTTTTCTTGTGACCGCCCATTCCCATGGCCGATCCCATACCCATCTTCATCATACCTGACATCATTTTCTTAGATTCTTCAAATTGTTTAATTAACTTATTGATATCTTTCGGTTCTGTTCCGCTGCCGGTCGCAATTCTTTGACGCCTAGAGCCATTTAATATGCGATGGTCATCCCGCTCTTGAAGAGTCATCGATCTGATGATGGCTTCAATTTTTTTAATCTCTTGATCGGGCGGAGTCATGTTTTTCAGTTGTTTCGAGATCTCTCCCATTCCTGGAAGAAACTTCAACATGCTCTCGAAACCACCCATCTTTTTAAGTTGTTGAATCTGCGATAAGAAGTCTTCTAACGTAAATTCGTTCTTCATCATGCGTTCAGCTGCACGCGTAGCTTCTTTTTCGTCGATCATCTCTTGGGCGCGTTCAACTAACGTCAACACGTCACCCATATCTAAGATCCGACCCGCTAAACGATCGGGATGGAATACTTCTAAAGCCGTTACCTTTTCGCCAACGCCCATAAACTTTATCGGGATTCCGGTGATTTCACGAATTGAAAGAGCCGCACCACCGCGCGCATCGCCGTCAACTTTCGTTAAAATTAAACCACTTAAGCCCAAACGTTGATGGAAAGTTTCAGCCACGCTGACCGCTTGTTGGCCCAGCATCGCATCGGCAACTAATAAAATTTCAGTCGGAGTAATCACCTTTTTAAGGTCTTCTAATTCAGTCATTAAAGCGTCGTCAATTTGCAAACGACCGGCCGTATCTAATAGTAAAACGTCGATCATTTCTTTTTCGGCCCAGACTAAGGCTTGTTTTAAAATGTCGGCGGGCTTCATTTGTACGGTCGATTGGAAGCAACTGAAATCGTTCTGCTTCGCTAAAGTTTGCAATTGCTCGATCGCGGCAGGACGATAAACGTCGGCCGGAACAAAACCTACTTTTTTTCCTAATTTTTGACGAATGTATAAACCAAGCTTTGCGGTCGACGTTGTTTTACCCGCCCCTTGAAGACCCACAAGCATGATCACTGAAGGTTTTTCGCGAACGTCGATGTCGACGGCCCCTCCACCTAATGTCTGCACAAGCTCGTCGTGGACGATTTTTGTGAACATTTGACCTGGGTTGACGTTCGTTAAAACTTCGGTGCCGATCGCTTTGGCCTTAACCCGGTCGATAAAATTTTTAACGACTTTAAAATTCACATCGGCTTCAAGCAAGCTTAAACGAATCTCTTTGATCACGTCTTCGATATTTGATTCTGTGATTTGGCTTTGGCCTTTTAATTTTTTAACCGAACTTAAAATTTTCTCTGACAAACCTTCAAACATATTTACCACCGTAAAAAATAAATTTTTATCCAGAACCAAGTATTATGTTTCACTTACCAACGTGAAAAAGAACCTTTAACTAAGGCATACCGAGCCATTCCATACGTTATTGCCACACTCAGTAAAGAAACCAAAATCGATATCGTTAAATCTACATCTGAAAACCCGATCACCGCGTATCTAAATCCGTTAATTAAATAAAAGAGCGGATTAAAATGCGATACCGTTTGCCAGACCGGATGCAAAGTCTCAATAGAGACGAAGACGCCACCTAAATAGGTTAATGGCAGTAAAATAAAAGTACTAAACGCACTTAATTGATCGAACGTTTTTGCAATGAAGGCAATAAAAATACCCATAAAAGAGAAAGTTAAGCCGCCGGTAAGTACAAAAAACAAAATCCAAAAAGGATGTTCGATTTTCATAACTTCACCTAGTTTGAAATAGTGAAACGTGTACCCAACAAGCCCCGTCACAAAAGCCACTAAAAATCCGCGAATCACCCCGCCTAAACCCATGGCCATGATAATTTGCATATTTGTAATCGGCACAACACGTAAGTCTTCAAGGTCGCCAGAAAATTTAGACGTCACGATCGAAGATGATGAGTTTTGGAACGAGTTATTAATTAATCCCATCACCATCAAGCCCGGGATTAGAAACGATAAATACGGCACGCCGTTTTTCATTTGAACGCTATTACCTAATGACACACCAAAAACCAGCAAATATAAAAAAGAGCTGATGATTGGACTGATCAACGTTTGAATGATCACTTTCAAAAAGCGTTTAATTTCTTTTTCTAATAAAGTTAGAAAACCAATCATGAGTTCACCATTTTCGAGAAAGCTTCTTCTAGTTTTCCTTCATCGACCTTAATATTTTTAATGTCTGAAAAAGCAATTTTATTCTTCTCTAGAATTTCAACAAGCCCCATCGAGGCCACATCGGTAAAAGAAACCTTAAGTCCTGATTTCATTTCTAAATGTACTTTTTTAGTCGAGTACTGCGAAATCACCGCGTGGGTTTCGCCGATAAAAATAATTTTACCTTTATTTATGATGCCGACGCGCTCGCATAACTTTTCAGCTTCTTCTAAGTAATGCGTGGTTAACAAAATCGCGATGCCTTCATTTTTTAACTCAGTCACAAAATTCCACAGTGACTCGCGAAGACCGACATCGACGCCCGCCGTCGGTTCATCCAGTAGCAATAGTTTCGGCGAATGAACTAAAGCTTTCGCAATCATCAGACGGCGCTTCATTCCACCAGAAAGTTGTTTCACATTTTTGCTACGGTGTTCTTTTAAGGAAAGTTTTTCTAACAAGTAATCAATGCGCGGCTGATTGTTTCGAAGCCCGTAGTAGCCCGACTGAAATTTTAAGATTTCTTCGATCGTAAAAAAGCCTGTATTAATAATTTCTTGATGAACCACGCCCATTTGTTTTTTCGTAAATAATGGATCTTTCGTGACATCGACACCAAAAACTTCGACTTGCCCCGACGTCGGTTTTTCAAGCGTCGTGATCGTTGAAATGATCGATGTTTTACCGGCGCCGTTTGGACCTAATAACCCAAAGATTTCTCCAGGTTTGATGGCAAACGAGACGTCACGAACGGCTTCAACAAACTTACCGGATTCTTTCAAAGGGTAAGTTTTAATTAGATTTTTAAGTTCTAAGGGGATCTGATTCATATCTATATTACCTGGCTCTTGAAATACTAGCAGCGAAGTCGACATCTGGATTTTCTTTTTTCGCCCAGTTCAAATCCCACTCTTGATTTAAAAGTAGAACTGGCTGCTCGATCATATCTTGGAACATTTGGAAATTGCCTTTGAGTTCGAAGACGGCTTTTCCCGTCGCGTCCCGGGGCCAACGCGCCACCGTAAATGGAAGACGAGTTAGCTTTACTTCTAGGTTGTATTCATCTTGTAAGCGGTGAACTAGAACTTCGAATTGAAGTTCACCGACCGCGCCCACGATCGCCTCTTGGTGACCGATGGTCGGATCAATAAATAATTGAATCGCGCCTTCTTCAGATAAGTGGTTTAAGGCCTCTTGAAGTTTAATGCGACGTAAAGCATCGCGCACCGTAATCTTCGCGAACAGTTCCGGAGCAAATTTGGGAATGTCTTCAAACTCAATTTTCCCTTGCGTTGAAACGCAATCACCAATCGCGAAATTTCCGGTATCACTAATACCTACGATGTCTCCGGCGTAAGCTTCATCCACCGTTTCTTTATCGGCCGCAATAAATTGGTTCGAATAAGACAATCGAAGTTCCCTAGCTAAACGGGAGTGATTCACTTTCATTCCACGTTCGAATTTTCCGGAACAAATGCGCAAAAAGGCAATTCGGTCGCGGTGACGGCGATCCATATTCGCTTGGATTTTAAAAATAAAGCCGGTGAAGTTTGTTGATAGCGGATCAACTTCTTTTCCTTTTTTAACCGGACGTGATTTTGGCCCCGGAGCAAATTGAGTAAAGAATTTTAAAAATGTATCAACACCGAAGTTTTGCTTAGCCGACCCGAAGGTTACAGGGCTTAACTTACCGCTTAAAAATTCTTCAACATCAAATGGAGGTAACGCATTTTCAATCAGATCCAATTCGTCACGCACCTGTGCCGCAGTTTCGTGATCTAAGTACTTATCTAAGATCGGATCTAGTGGCCCCTGTAAATCAACGATCGTGACTTCATTGCCCTCACGGCGTTGATCATAAAAATGAGCCTGCTTTGTTAAACGATTATAAATACCCTTGAAACGTTGACCAATTCCAAGCGGCCACGTGATCGGATAGCATTGCATGTTCAACGTTTTTTCAATTTCGTCGATTAACGTCAAAGGATCTTTACCTTCGCGGTCTAATTTATTAACGAAAGTAAAAATGGGAATATTTCTATAACGACAAACATCGTAAAGTTTTTTTGTACGATCTTCGACCCCTTTGGCGACGTCGATCAGCATACAGGCGCTTTCTACGGCCATCAAAACGCGGTACGTATCTTCTGAGAAGTCTTTATGCCCAGGTGTATCTAATAAATTAATTCTTAGTTTATCAAAGTCAAAAGTCATCACAGATGACGTGATTGAAATTCCTTTTTGACGTTCAAGCTCCATCCAATCTGAGGTGACGGCCTTTGTTCCAGACTTACCTTTAACTTCTCCAGTTTCGTGAATGACTCCACCATGATACAATAGCTTTTCAGTCAGCGTGGTTTTACCCGCATCGGGATGGGAAATAATAGCGAACGTTCGACGACGTTGAATTTCTTTTTGGTCTACAGCAGATACTAAATTTGACATTTCAGGACTATAAGCTTTGCCACGATTTACTTCAACCTTGACGAGACGGTAAAGCTTAGATATGACTGCGGGCGTTGACTAAATTTAGACCCTAAAGCTCATGGTGGTTTGGAGCCACCGAGTGATAACTGAAGGAGTTCCCCATGCGTACACCCGCCCGTTATTTCATCAGCACGTTCTACAAATTTCAAAAAATTGCCGACCCCGAACAAATGAAGCTTTTCTTAGAAGAAACGGCGGCAAGAACCGGAACGATTGGTTTAATTATTATCGGTCACGAAGGCATCAACGCAACGGTTTCTGCTCCGACAATGCCGGGCTTAGATGCCTTCAAAAAAGCTATTTTAGAAAAATTAAATTTAACCGAACTGATGTTTAAAGATTCTGAAGCTGACGTCGCCCCGTTTCGCCGTTTCAAAGTAAAAATTCGTAACGAAATTGTTACCTTAGGCACGCCTGAATTAACACCACCTGAAGGCGGAAAAAATCATCATCTTAGCCCAACTGAGTGGAATGAAGTTTTAAAAAATGAAAAAGATTACGTCATGATCGACACTAGAAATTGGTATGAAACCAAAATCGGAACTTTTAAAGGGGCCGTAAATCCAAAAACGGACCAGTTCACCGAGTTCCCGCAATTTATGGAAGAAAATAATTTCGCGAAAGATAAAAAAGTTTTAATTTTTTGCACCGGCGGAATTCGCTGCGAAAAAGGTATCTTAGAATTACAGCGTAAAGGTTACGATGAAGTTTACCAACTAGATGGTGGAATTTTAAATTATCTAAAAGAATATCCGAATGATCAGTTTGAAGGAGAATGTTTCGTCTTTGATCACCGCGTGGCCGTAGATCAAAACATGAAGGCTTCGGCCAAATATAAACTTTGTCCACATTGCGGCCAACCGGCGAACACGGCTATTGATTGCAAGCGCTGCGATACGCATACTTTAATTTGCGACGATTGCTCAAACTTAACATGGAAGCAAGTCACGTGCTCTAAAAACTGCGCGTACCACCTAGAACTTCACCCGGATCGTAAGGGCGAACGCCAAGCGCAACCTTATGAATTCGAAGACTAGATCGAATTTAATTCAAAACGGTAAGTGTAACGAATTAAGACCGAAACTTTTCGGTCTTTAACTTGAGCCGGCTTAAATAAAAAACCGGTCGCGGCTTTCGCTGCCGCTTCATTTAGTCCGTATCCGGGGCCGCTTTGCACTTTCACATCGCGAACCCGTCCCGCATCATCAATCAATAAAATCATCACGACCTTACCACTGATGTTGGCTTTTTTTGCCTCGTCAGTCGAAGACACTTTAACAAACTTAATCTGTACCACGGGCGACGTCAGAAGGGCGTCGTCGGTGACATCGGCGTACAAAGAGGCATTGGCTAACCCTGTATCGGCTTGTGCTTGCTCTTCATTTGCTTCTGCCGCGGGTTTACTTTGCTGAGCGGATTCAACTGCTTTTGGGCGCGGCGCCGAATTCTGATTCGCATTTTGATGAAATGATTGCGCGCCAGCTTTACTAGCTACCGACGGATAAACGTAAAAATCAACGGGGGTTTGGATTGCGCCCCCGCGGTTAGACGAGGCTTTAGAGAAAAAAATAAAAACTAAAACCAGGGCGTGCACCGCAATCGAAAAAAGCAAGCCCGCTAGTTTGTAGTTTTTTTGATTCAGATTCATCTACGGCAAATATAGTTTGCTTCACCGCTATTGTAAAGCAGACTCAGATACCCCTAAAAGCATTTCTGAGTGCACGATTCACCCACCATGGACACGCGGGGCGCTAGACAAGCTGACGTACCTTTATGACGTAAAAATCCCCATGCGGTACTGGCTGGTTTGATCGATTTATTTTGAAACTTAGCTAAGCACGCTTGTTTGGCCATGCCTACAAAGGCCACCGTCATTTTACCAGTATCACCCGACTCGATCAGGTAATCTTTTAATAAATATTTATTAATACCAATGCCATTTTTTGAGGGACTACTTTGAGTCACGGTAATATCAAAATTTTTATAACTTATACTTGAGCAACCGGCTTCATTTTTAATCAGCGCTAAACCAAATGGATCGGCCCCAACGCTATCAACGGCGACCACATGACCACTGACTCCCCCAATATCACCCGCTTTAACTGATGACGTCGGAGTGACCGTGACGTTATCAAAGCAAGTAAATCCTGATTTTGCCGCATCGATAAATTTCGAAGAAGTTTGTCGAATGAAGATCGGTTTATTATCAACAGCTGGCTTGTAAC
>JACMQO010000153.1 GCA_014376935.1 Bdellovibrio sp. | reverse complement strand
GCCATTCTTTCTTGTATTGAAATGGCTTTTGTCACGGTCTCTCGCGCGCACTTAAAGCAATTGGCGATCAAAGGTCATATCTCGGCGCAACGAATACTGAAACTTAAAGAAAATCCTGAACGAACGCTGTCGGGTTTACAGATTGGTATTACCCTTGTGGGCGCCATCTCGGCGGCCGTGGGCGGTGCCAGTGCCGATACGCAATTAACGCCTTATTTTCAGAAATTATTTT
This sequence comes from Bdellovibrio sp., assembly GCA_014376935.1. GTDB lineage: Bacteria > Bdellovibrionota > Bdellovibrionia > Bdellovibrionales > Bdellovibrionaceae > Pseudobdellovibrio. Next base: position 19,198 of record JACMQO010000153.1, on the reverse strand, counting down.
CAATTTCTCATGAGTCGGCCAATGTCATTTCAATCGTGGCCATTGTTCTGCCGTTAACGTACTTAAACGTGGTCATCGGAGAACTTGTTCCTAAATCGTTAGCTTTACGATTTCCGATGCGTTTGGTTTTTGCGGGCGCCATTTTTCTTAAAGTCTTAGACAAAGTTTTTGCGCCGTTTATATATATTTTAGAAATATCAACGCGCGTGATCTTAAAATTAATCTCTAAAGGCATGCCTGCTGAAAAATTGTCTGAAGCCAACACGTCCATCGATATCGAACCCTTATCAGATTTACACAAGCAGTATGTTTTTAACTTGGTTCATGTCGATAAAAAAAGTGTTCAAGATATTTTAATTCCTTGGGAGAACGTTTCGCTTCTTCAAATCGAAGATCACTACCAGAACGTCATGAAAATGATCAAAGAATCTAGACACACGCGCCTACCCGTCATGAAAGAAGATCGTGTCGTGGGACTACTTCACGCCAAAGAATTCGTTTCTGAGCTTGAGATTTCAAGATTAGACTGGACGCAATTAATTCGACCGGCGGTCAAAATAAATCCGAAAGAGCCCATCTTATCGGTTTTAAAAAGACTGCAATCAAATAATAGTCACATTGGATTAGTGATGAATGGTGAAGAGCCTTTGGGCATCGTCACCATCCAAGATATCTTTGAAGAATTTATCGGTGAACTTTCAGACGAAGACGACAACGCGCGCGTTTTACTATCATCAAACTCAAAAATTCGTTCGGCGCAGTCGATCAATCGCCAAAAGAACTAGTTCTTGATATGATTAGCACTTTCGATCAAATCGATTTTACTAAACTAAAAAAAATTAACGTCATCGGAACGACCGGTGCTGGCAAATCGACTTTATCTAAAAAATTAGCCGTTCTTTTAGGGCAGCCTTTCATTGAAATCGACCAAATCTTTTGGGGACCAAACTGGAAAAAACCAACCAACCGCGATTTTTACGATAATTTGAAATCGTTTTTAGATAACAATCCGACATTCGTTTTAGATGGTAATTATACGAAAGCGACCGCTTTAAAGTGGGCTTATACCGAAACGGTTATTTGGGTGAATTTACCCTTTGCGCAAACCTTGTGGCAGTTGATCGGTCGCACGTTGAAAAGGTTATTACTACAAAAAGAATTATGGCCGAACACGGGTAACCGTGAATCGATCTACGGGCATCTATTCACCAACGACTCTATTTTTTATTGGTTATTTAAAACATTCAAAGGCAATCAGATCAAATTCAAATCGGATATGGTTTTAAAGCAATGGGCGCATATTCAGTTTATTGAACTGACTTCGAATGCCCAGGTTCAACAGTTTCTTCAATTGGTTACCAAAGAAATCGCGGCTCGTAATAAGTTCATTAACAACTAAAAACTAACTTCGGCCGAATCGGCCAAGCGCTGACTTGCAGCTTCTGGTAATGTCGCGATCACACCCTCAGGGAGCAATTGACCTGGCTTTAAAAATTTATTTTTTAAATGCGGGTTATAAAGTTTTAGTTTTGAACGGTCGCCGTCAAATATTGCCAGTAATTCTTCGTACGGTAATTTTTTTGTTAATTTTAAATGGCGCGCCAAAAGTTCAGAGTATTTGAACACGGGCTCGGGAAAATACAAATTTGCATTTGATTCAACATGAAGGGCCGCTAAAAAGGTGGCGTAGAAATTTCTAGATGCAAAACCGAAGCTTTTCTTTGCACTGACATTTTCAATCAGATAACCGATGTCATTTGAATGATACTTACGAACTAATTTTCCAAGGCTACCCACCCCGTGATTATAAGCAGTCACCGCCAACGGCCACGATTTTAAGATCTGGTAATTTTGTTTCAAGATAATAGCCGCTAATTTAGTTGCGTACAAAGGATGGTTTCGTAGGTCTTGCGCTTTTGAAATATATTTAAACTTTTTAGAAACAGCCGGCATAATTTGCCACAGACCACTAGCGCCAACTTTAGATTGCGCTAAAATATTAAATGAACTTTCAACAAACACGACACGAGTTAATTCTTTCGGTATTTTTTGTTCCGCAAAAATTTTCTCCATCATCGGTAAATAATATCCCGAAAGCTTAATCGCATCGGCCATACGGTCACGAAGCCCCATCTGCAAGCGAATCGATCGCACATTGGCAATTTTATATTTTTGGGCTAATAACCTTTTCTGAATGCGCACGATCAGTTCGGCTTCTTTTTCTTTTCGGATGGCCGACCAGCCGGCATGCACATAAACTTGCGAAAGATCTATTTCACCTAAAACTTGAGTTTTATCACCGACCACATGAAAGATGCCTTGCTGAGTTGAATATTTGGTATAAATTTTCACCCAAAAATCGACGTCTTCTTTAAGGGAGTCAGGCACCGAAAACGTTTTTTCATCGTATCCAATCGCCTTGACCTGATAGAAATCGGGCGACGTCCAAGTTTGACTTGATAATGAACTTTGAAGCGGAGCCTGGGCCTGTGAAACGTTCATCATCAATAAGGACGTAAGTACTGCAATCTGAATTCGCATGGATACTCAATCGGCTTTTTTGGTCTAGGTTTTTAGCTTTAAATCAAAGATCGATGGAATACACAGCCTAAGGTCTGGCAACCAGACGATTTCGATACATCAACACCACACGTTACGGGGTAAAATAAAACATCCAATCCATGCGGAGGTTTCATGTCTTCTTTTAATACGTTCATTTCTTTTTTGTTGGTGATTTCAGGAGCCCTTACCGCGCAAGCGGAGGTTCTATTTGAGCCTTCTGTAGGTTACCGAACTGAATCTTTGAAACTAACAAATAAAAATACGAATGCTGAAACCAAAGTAACAATGGCAACACCCGTCTATGGATTAAAGTTAGGTTACCGCAGTCCGCTTGGGGTTGACGTCAATTTAGCCGGAGATTACTCAGCCGGAAAAGCCAAGTACACGGTTCTTGAAGAACAAAACAGTTTTACGCATACGACACTAGCCGCTCAGCTCGGTATCAGCGCCATGGGACTGATGAAGATTTATTTAGGTTACGGTTTTTCGAACGAATTAAAAATTGATGCTGGCCCCTTAAATTCAGATATGAAACTAAAAGGCAATGCTTACCAAGCGGGTCTTCAATTTAGAATTTCGCAGTGGTTTAGCGTCGGTGCGCAGTACAGTTTGAATCAATTTAATTCCATCGAAGGGACTAATTACGCGGCAGGCTCTTCGCCCGATCTTTATTATTCGAAAGTCGACTCGCAGGATCTTTCTTTGACTTTATCTCTGATTTTTTAATTCGTTTTATTTGCGACACCGAAGGAGTTACCCCACATGGAATACGCCGGATTTTTAAGACGTTTTGCCGCCACAATCATTGACTGCCTTATTTTATGGATTCCTAGTTTCTTCTTAGGTGGCGGCGGAAATATTCCTGCGTTTTTAGGTTTTGGCCTTTTTCTTGGTTTAGCTTACAAACCGATTTTCGAAAGTTCGATCCTTAGTGCCACGCCCGGAAAAGCCTTGATGGGAATCGTCGTTGTTTCAGAAACCACCGGTCAACGCATCAGTTTCAAAAGCGCCCTCATCCGTTATTTAACCAGCTACATTTCATTTTTTGTGGCTTACATTGGTTATCTGATGCAACCCTTCACGACTCGTCGTCAAACGCTACACGACATGGTGGCCGAAACCGTTGTCATCATGAAAGAATCTCCGGATTTAAATTACTTTGTCGTTTGGCGCGATCAAGTTAAAGATGTTTTGAATAAGCTGTAGTCTGAAATAGGCTGTCGTCTTAAATAAGCTTTAGGTTTAAACCCGCACTTAAAAAAAAGCGGGATTCATCATGAATCCCGCTTCGTCAAAATCCTAGTTTACCTTACGACAAACTAATAAAATTTTATTTTAATAACTAGTGCGCTAAAGCTAAAGCCGCTTCAACCGCTTTATCAGCTTGCACTAAACCTTTACCGTACTCGTTTTGCGTATTGATTTCAGGAGCAAACGCTTGAGACGTCGTCGCTAAAATTGTACGAACTTGCGCCGGAGTTAAATTTTTGTTTGCCGATTTAATCAACGCTACAACACCCGCTACGTGCGGCGTCGCCATTGAAGTTCCATCAAACGTTGCGTAGTCAGAAGGAGTTGTCGCAACAGACGCTTGAACATCGCCTTGAGCAATAGCTGAAACTAATTCTAAGCCAATCGATTTTTCGATCATGACAACCGGAACGTTAATGTCAGCTCCTTCAGAAGCTACACCTTGAATAAGACCATCAGTATTATTCACTAAGATCACGCCCACTGCGTTCGCTGCTAAAGCATTTTTTACTTTTTCTACGAACGTGATTTCACCACGGTTGATTAAAGCAAATTTACCAGCCACGTTAAGGCCCGCAAAATCTGTTGTTTTACCAAGACCTGCAAAAACCATTGATTTCGAAATTGCATTTGGAATTAAAGTTGTTCCCGAGAAAGCGGCACTTGAAACCGTTTTAGAAACTCCGCCAATTGTTAAAGTCACGGCGCTGTCACGACCCGTCCCGCGAGGAACTGTCGAAGTCACCGCCGCACCCGGAGCCACAACGTCTAATTCTGGCCCCCACTGAGAGAAGCTTGTTTTTTTGATTGATGAATCAATCGCGCCAACCGCAACTGAAGTTGGAAACGCTGCTGGGTAACTGACTTTCGGAGTTCCGTCATTACCAGAAGCCGCTACAACAACAACGCCCGCAGCATCTGCACGTTGAACTGCTAAACGCTCTGCTGAAGTTGGCATCGCGCCACCTAAAGACATACTGATCACATCCACTTTTTCAGAAATACCCCAGTTGATCCCTTGAGCCACAGCAATATTGCTGCAACCTTCAGTTGAACAAACACGACCCATTAATAAGTGAGCCTTCGGAGCAACGCCCGTGAATCCAGTTTCAGAATTGTAAGACGCAGCGATTGTTCCTGAACAGTGTGAACCATGACCTTCAACGTCTTTGAAATCTGTTTCGTCAACATTTCCATTGTCGTCTTGAGTGAAGTTCATCCCTTTTTCAAAGTTAGCTTTTAAGTCTTGGTGTCCGGCATCGATACCCGTGTCTAAAACTAGAACGCGTGCATTCGCACCAGCTTGTGATCCAGCCCAAGCTTCACCGGCGTGAACGGCTTTAATACCCCAAGGCGTTTTTTCACCAGCAACAAATACTGGAGTTGTCGTGTCTTCTGATTTTCCAAGATCAACCGTTTCCATAAATTTCGGAGAAACACGTTGAACAACGCGCATCGCTTTAAATCCATTCACTGGAGAAGGACGCGGCGTAAATTTTTCAGCTTCGATCATTGCGATTTCTGGATGATTCGCTAAAGCCGCTAAGGCTTGAGGAGTTGCTGATTTTAAAACAACAGAATTTAGATTAACCAAAGATTTTTGAAATTTGATTCCAGAGTTTGACTCTTGGTTCAAATAAGTTTGCATTGCTGCAAAACCTTGCTGACTTTTAAATGTAACCAAAAATCTGCTAGAATTTTTAGCGTTCGCGAATCCTGCGAATGTCATTACAGATGCTAATAGCAAAACTGTTTTCATAATACCCTCTTTCCTTAGGTTATTTCTTTGGACTAAAGTCCGTGCGAAGAAAATTGAAACCCAAAATGGGACTTTTTACAAAATTATTTTATCGAGATGTTCTTAATATTTCTAAGGGGTTACGCGGACTTCAAAAAGTGAAATAATCTGTCATGGCTATTAGGTGCCAAAGTGGAACCCTACTCAAAACTAGTGACATTTGGGGTTAAGAAATAATCAAGGCTTTTTCTAGGTATAAGATAAATTTATGTGTGCTTATAAAAAATAGGCAGATTCGATTTAGCGCGCGCGTTATTTAAAATCGCGCGCCATCACCGTTTTGCGTCCATCGGCGCGTGCTTTTTCGATCGCACGTTCACACTCTTTACGGATGATATCGGATAAAATCTGGTTCACGTCTTCGGAAACATTCATTTCACTTAAGTCGCGAATGTGTTGTTTCATTTTTGATACGACAACCAGTACTTCGTGCGCCATCGACGATTTTTTCGCCGAAGAGTTGGATGCCGAACCATTGGTTCCGGCGCTGGTCGGCTGGTTTACAATTATACGACGAACCGGCTGCGAGTTTGGGTTCGCAGAGCTTGTTTGCGGTGACGCCGTTGATGAACTGGTGGGCGCTTGGTTTTGAACTGCGCCCGCTTCGTTCAAACTTGCTTGATACTGCTGCAAGGTGGGTGATTTTTTCTCGATCGCGCCGGCGTTTCGGTGTTTGGCTCCGGGCAAATGAACTTCCCAACATGATAAAGTACAAAAAACATAGCCCGTTCTTGAACCCGTGCAGGTCGAAACGCTGCACTCGTAGTAGGGTTTGTTGAAAGCGATCGGTTTTTTACATGAGCTGCACTTACGCCATTCGTTTGCTTGTATTTCCATTTCTTAATTCTGAATCAAAGTTTTTGCTTTAGCAATGCTACCCTTTTTCCAACCTTAAGTTGTTATTTTGTTAAGACTTTAGTTAGTGCTAGATTTTTAAAAAAAAAAGGCTATGACTGTGTTCAACAAATTCCCCACATTTTTCGCCTGATGGAAACCCCACCCGGCAAGGACACTTATGAAAAGTCTTATCGCTGCCTTCGTAGTTATAATTTCGGGTTCGGCATTTGCTTGCGATCAGCAAGAAATGCAATTCATCGGTAAAGCCGTGCGCATCACGCGCCACAGCTTCAATCAGAATATCAAGCAAGTGTGCAGTTATGAAATCGCACTAACGATGGCGAATTCATCGATCACGTGCCCACTGGTTGAAGGCGAAGTGGCTGGAATTCGTTTCGTCGATGCCAACTGCAATCTAAGCGAAGGCACGCAAATCAGCGGGGTCATCGTTCGCCACCACAATACTTTTTGGGTTGAGTAGCCTCGGATTCGATTAGCCTCCGAAAAGTTTTTACCTTAAAGTTCTTCATGGATTACAGATTTAGTTTAACTTTGCACCGTGAGTTTTTCATGACTCACTTTGTTTGTTTTAACTTTGTAATGTGATTTCGACACGAGCTCCGACTGTTTTTCCTTCGGCGTCGATACGATTTAAAACTTCGATCGATCCGCCGTGAACCAAACAAATTGTTTTCATCACGACCGATCCTAATCCCACCGACAGCCGGCCGTTATTGTCTTTCTCAATTTTTCGACTTAAGCGGCGTTCATTTTTCTTAAATCTAGAACCGCAAACAAATGTTGCTTGAGGGTGGAAAGTAAAAAACTTTTTTTGTTTCAGTTTAAAACGTAAAAGTGACGCAAGTCCATGTCTTCAGCGCAATCGACGCCGTGATCACCTAAACCCGTTTTGGGATCAGCATGACCACCGTGATCTGGAGTGAATGCAATTACGTAATTTTCTTTCCAGACGTTTTTAACTTTTCTAATCAATAGGTCATACGTTTTTACGTGGCGATCTAGGGCCCAATGAGCCATCTCTGAAAAAGGCCCGGTGTCGTGTAGCAGATCATCGTACTCTTGATGATAGACGACAACCACATCATGAGTGTTTTTTTCTAAAAGTTCTAGTGCCTTGACGGTTACCAGCGGATCGTAATCCATTGAAAAATAATCTAAAGAACGTTCACGAAAAATTGTATCCACGCTCGAGTTCTTCACGGCCACAATCGCAACTTTTTTTCCGGCGCGAATAAGTGCGTCGAAAACCGTATCGCATTTTAAAATTGGTTTTTTATAAGTATCTATACCGTGTTGAGCCGGCGTTGCTCCGGTAAAAAGTGATCCGAAACAGACAGGGGTCACGGGTGGCACAACCGCGGTTAGCTTCACCTCATGAGTACTCATTTCTTGCAAGCGTTGATGCAATTCAGGAAAATGTTCCAATGCGTGAAACCCAAATGCATCAGGCGCAAAGATCAAAGCTTTTGTTTTTGGAATCGCATCGGACGTGATCAAATTATCAAAAATGTCAGAAACGGACAAAGTCGGTTTCTGCACGTTCATCAATGCACATAACGTCGATGTAAAATGTCTCAGATCTTTCATGTGCAGAAGTATGGCGTAATTTCGGCCGCGAATCAATCGCCCGAGACCTATCCCACAGACATAAGTTACATACGTATCGGGCAGACACCCGTTACATACCTACCCCAGAGCCATAAACTATAGAGATACACTGCAGCCAGATATTAAAAATATAACTTTCAATATAACTATCAATGTATCTTTCAATACACCGTTCGCGAACGTCTACAGTCCTGATCGGTAACGGAACTGATTATGGTTACGGCAAAGTAGCCGCAAATTACACCGTTCATGACTTCCGCCGGCGAAGCGTGGTTGAATATGATCAACTTCTAAAAAATGCCGAGATCCACATATCTTTCCGGTCTTTTTATCCACGAACTGACAACATCGATCACGGTTTCTTACTTCCTTCTTTATTTTTAGCGTTAAATTTTTGTTTGTATCATCCGATTCAAAAGTTACATTAGGATATTGATTTAACTCTGAATTCACCGCCACGGTGGCGGTAGATTTGACTGAACTTTCATCCGGAAGGTCGCTGACATTATTTTTGATTATAGCGCTTTTAAACTGACCACTCATATTACTGTAGTTTTTATTTTTACTGTTATTTTTGTTTTTGTTGTCATTTTTGTTGTTTTTGTTTTTGTTTTTGTTGTTTTTGCTATTGCTTTCACGGTTGATAAAACCTTCAAAACTGTAGTTATCTTTATCGCTAACTTTTCCACTTCCATCAGTAGTGCATTTAAAGTGCTTTGTTAGATTATCGTTATCGTTATTTTTAACTTGCAACTGCCCCCCGCCTTTCGGCTTCTCTTTTTGCGAACTCTTTTGCGAATCACTTCTATTTGATTTAAGAAAATTTTCTACTAAATAAAGCAACGTATCTTTCAGACCTCCACCCGTCGTATTCGAAAGCAATTCTTGAGCTTCGGTAACTAGTGACATCTGCGCTTTCGAGAATGTCAGTTCAACGCGTACTGATTCGTCGGCTTGATATGTTTTTTTAACCACTTCTTCTGTTTGCACGGACAAGTTTAAAGCCTGTGCCACAATCGACTGCGTTGCGGATATACCTTTATTTTCAATCTCATTTAGAAGACGATGTCGAACATCGGCCGAAATGGTTTGGCCAGAGTCTTTTTTAATTTGTCGACAGACCTTTTGCATATAAGACACTTGCGATAATTTAATTGAGCCCTGCTCAATTTTTTGCGCAAGCTCGGGAACCGATCGTAGTAATCGAGCGGCATCAATGCGTCGCTGTGCGGCCCCTTCTGAATAGCCTATTTCTATAGTTAGATACTCGTAGAGCGAACTATAGGCTCGACGCAGATAAAGTTTGCGACGATCGACCTCTGCAATGTGTTGAATCATCACTTGAGTTAACTTACGTTCGATCGCGGCTAGTTTCTTTATTTTTGCGGTCAGTGCTTGGTCATCTAAGTGACCTAATCGAATTGTTCGGTCTACCTTTTCGTCAGAGCTCTCTTTTGATTTATATTCGAAATTATTTATCATTGTACTAGAACCTCTAAATAGAGGACTGCAATGATCCAAGCTTGTTCTAAATTGAATAAGACAGATATGTCTTAGAGCCCCATCCGAATTTCGCATGCCATCCCCCCCCTCTAGTAAACGGATAGGCCTGATCACCTTCTCAAAAAACGTCACCTTAGACACCCGTCCAACGTTTTGACAGGCTTATAATAAAAATTTCAAGGGCTCGTGTTCAATTCTGGTTAAAAGCCATGGCATGTTTCGTGGAAACAATCTTGTGTCGTACTCAATTAATGAAGGAGTTCTAAATGAAAAAAATCAGCTTCGTGTTTGCGTTAGTTTTTGCCAAAATGGCCACAGCCCAGTCTTTAAACGTTAGTTTAGACATGAATGGCGTTTTCCAAAAAGCAACTTCGACGGTTCGTTCAGGCTACCATAGCGGTAAAACCTGTCGCGCCGACCAAGGTAAATATTTAGGCCGCGGACGCTGCCGTATCGATCATGCCACGGCAACAATTGCGATCGAGAAAAGTGAAATTTCAGATGCGTATAAGATCGATATTCAAAGCATGAATTCACTGAATCAAACATCACAATTTACGGGTTACGGCGCCAACATCAACCGTGTTCAGCTGATCGTTCCGGTGTCAGATCAATGTCAGTTAACGGTGATGTTCACAAGTCCAACAACGCTATCGACGGTGGTTTCTGGCGACTGCGGTGAAGAAGAAAAAGCCGCGTTAACTATTAATAATTTAGTTCGTAAGTAATTTGTAAGTCAGTCACCCCATTATAAATGGCTTCCTCTATTAACGCTATTTAAACATAAAAAAACCCTCTCCCGAAATGATCTGCCCACAATTTGGAGGACAGATCGAAAAGGAGAGGGTTTTTTTATGATAATTCGAAATGATCATTCCCCTACTTCACGCCAGAAAAAAATCTGACCCGAAACAAGTAAAAAATTACTTCGCCGCAGGTGCCGCAACCGGAGTTGCCGGAGCATCTGGAGCAACCATTTTTTCGATCTCTTCATTACCTGGTAAACCTGATAAATCCGGAACGATCACGATCGCAATACGACGGTTCAATTTTTTACCTTCAGGAGTCGCATTGTCAGCAATCGGTTGCGTATCGCCGTACGTAGCGCCACTGATTTGATTCGCCGGCATTCCCGCATCAACCATCGTTTTTAAAACCGTGATCGCGCGTGCTGAAGCTAGCTCCCAGTTTGATGGGAACTGAGCACTTTTCATAGGAATATTGTCTGAGTGACCTTCGATTTGGAATTTACGACCTTCTAAAGATTTAAGAAGTTCGTTTACTTCTTTAATGGCCGCCGCACCTTCAGTTGATAATTTAGCAGATCCTGAGCTAAACAAGATATCTGTTGATAAGGCAACCGTCATGCGACCTTGAACCATTTTAACGCTTAATTTTCCAGAGTTAACAAGTTTGCTAAATTTAGAAGTAAGCTCTTTAAATTCTGCTAATCTTTTTTCAGTTTCTTGACGACGTTTACGGGCTTGTTCTAAAGCCGTTTTCATTTCGTTCACAGAACCTTGCAATTGAGTTTTTTCACCTTGAAGCTGAGATTTTTCAGTGTTCGCAATCCCTAAGCGGCCTTTCAATTCGCTGACCTTAGCTTGAGTTGTCGCTAACTCAACTTTTTGAGTTTCATGTTCAGCTTCTAAATTTTTGTATTTGCTTGAGCTTACGCAGCCGGAAGCTAACATTAAAGCAATGACCGGAGCGACTAAATAAAGTCCATTTTTTTTCATTCGATTAATCCTTTGTTGAATGGTTCCGAAGAACAGTTTGCAGGATTAATTCTAAATGACAGCCTTAAAAAAACACAACTGTAAAATGGACCTATAATGACCGTATTTTACGCTCTTGGGAAATCCTTATTCGGCGCTTTCACATAACGCCGACGTCGTTGGCGCGATCGAGCCATTCAGCAAGTAACTATCTAAATCTAGGTCTAATTTTAAAGCTCCTGATTGACAGTTCGCTTTTAAGATTCGCGCCGCATCGTTAACATTAGCCACTAATTCACGGTAGTCGACGCTTGTGAACATCAAGTTACTTGTAAAGAAAGACGTGTTCGCCGAAACCGAACGTTGAAAGCCCATTAATTTTTTATAAGTTTTCGGATTCATGTGAGCCACCTGAGACAAAAGCCCTGCAGCCTTCACAACATTTGTTTTAGAGACACCACAGTCGTTATCTTTTAAAATCATCGAACGCACCGTGATCGGGGCCTTACCTGCAACGGCCGACCCTTGAGTAACGGCTTCGTCGTACTCTTCTTTATCTTTAGCCCATGCTAAATTAAGCTGGCCCGCATTTTTAGAATCTTTTTCGATGTACGCAATTCGAGGTTGGTACGCAATATTTCCGAAACGATCCTGCTGATTTAATAAATGATCTAACAAAATGAATTCAGTCGTATCACGCATCGCTAAAAGTTTTTGAACGTTTGCCGCCGTCCAATCATGACCAACGATGTTCTGTAAGTCGGAACGATCTTTTACTAGCGCAAAAACTGGATTCTTATCTCGAAACGCGGCGGCGCGGTCAGCACCCGATGAAAACAAAGCTCCATAAGATTCTTCGTGCTTCGGGTTAACGATAAACGCTCCATAAGACTGACGACCATCATCCGTCATTAATAAATCTTTTTTAGAACTGTTAATACCCGCACTTAAAGAAGAACTTAATGAACTCCATGTTTGCTGAATCAATTGCCCAGCCGGAGATTTAGCAACACCTTTGACCGCTATGGCTTTATGAGTTTCGATATCCATCGAACGTAGAACAGATGGAGGAACGCGCCCAATGCCACCTAAAATTCTAGAAACATGATAATAACTTAGTATCGAAGGAGTATAACTACAGCTTGTACTGTTTTTATATTTACCTATCTTTGATGCAGCAGCGCCATCCGCTGAGGCTTCGACGGCTTGCTTACTAGAACCGGCTGGAATTTCCATGATGTTTACTCCAGGATTCGTACTGTTTAACTTCGGAAGTAACGCCACAACCTCTTTGCCGTCAGATACGTCTTGTGCACTTAATGGATAAAACGAGTACGAACACAATTCTTGTTCTTTTTTCAGGTCTTTCTTATCGTACTTCGCATCGGGATAGTGCTTTGGAATAACGCAAACTTCTTGAACGCCGTTCGGAGAGTTAAAGTAAACATTCTTATCTCCGCGATCGACCGTCGGAGTTAACGTCGCCTGAGCCGTCATCGATGACATCACCAGACCGATAGATAAAGAAAGTTTAATTTGTTTTTTCATCAAAAACTCCTTGGCATTTAAATACAGTTAAGAAAGCCGGGATTACCGACAACCTTAACTATTTCAAAACCAAGGCCGAATCTTATGACATTAAGATGACTTTGACGTAATGAAAGACAATATTTGGCAGACACCACTTAAGGCATAAACATAAAACACTGTCTTAATTTGAGACTAGATCTTTTGAACCCAGTTAAATAGATCTGGTTTTTCTCCGTACTGGATACCCGTGATCTCGTCGTAAAGACGAGTCGCCACGGGGCCACGTTCACCATTATTGATCTTTAAATTAAATTGAGGAGAGGCCAGCTCTCCGACCGGAGAAATCACGGCCGCAGTTCCCGTACCGAAAACTTCTTTTAAACGACCCGTTTTATGGGACTCAACAACTTCATTCATAGAAAGTTCACGCTCGGTGATTTTTAAACCAAAATGTTTTAGTAAAGTGATCACACAATCGCGCACCCCACCCGGTAGAATTGAACCGTTTAAAGCTGGCGTCACGATTTCATCGTCAAAAACAAAGAAAACATTCATCGTTCCGACTTCTTCGATGAACTTATGAGTTACGTCTTGCCATAAAACTTGCGCGTATCCCTTTTTCTTTGCGACTAAGGCCGCCTTCAAACTGGCCGCGTAGTTGGCTCCGGCTTTCGTAGCACCTAAACCACCGCGGGCGGCACGCACGTACGTGTCTTCGACCCAAATACGAATGGGGTCAGCGCCTTCAGCGTAGTACGAAGCAACTGGCGAACAAATCGCAAAAAATAAATACTCTGATGACGGACGTACACCTAAGAATGATTCGGTTCCGATTAATGTCGGACGAATATATAACGAAGCTCCTTGATTGGCTGGAACCCAGTCTTGATCCACTTTGACTAATTCACGAATTCCATGAAGCATCATTTCAGTCGGCGGAGCTTCCATGCAAAGTCTTTCGGCCCCATCCTGCAATCGTTTCGCGTTGAATTCAGGTCGAAATAAAACCGTGTCACCATTTATTTGTCTAAAACTTTTCATTCCTTCAAACAAAGCTTGTCCGTAGTGAAGAACAGAAGCGCCCGGTTCAATCATTAAAGGTTCATAAGGGGTAATGCGCGGAGAATGCCAACCCTGCCCTTCGGTGTAATTTAATAAGAACATATGATCGGTAAAATATTTACCGAAGCCTAAGTCTTTGATAGCCGGTTTATTTTTCAGCGCGCCTGCTTTAGAAATAGTTAATGTTGTCATGGCGGTTTTGTAGCACAATTGCCCAAGGGACTCTAGTATAAATTTACCAGATTTTGACTGTTAAATTATCATCTGCATTTCTGCAAACTTCACTTTTTACTCATTACCGCGACCTGACACGAATTTAAAGTAAATGAGCCCTAAAATAGCCATGATGATTAAAAAGTTCACGGCCGCAAACAAGACCCGCAGCCACAATTTTTTATGAAAACTAATCGGTGCCGGATAATAAGTTCCCGGTCCGATCAGAATAAATACCAGCAAAGCCCCATGTAAAATGGTGTGCCCGATCACTTCGGTCTTTCCAAAAAAAACAGTTGTCGTTAAAAAAACAATCGTAATCAAGACGGCCAATGGTCTTTGTAAAGTTCCAATTAAAAGTAAGTAGCCTAAACTCATTTCAACAAAAGCCGTAGCCATTAAAAAAAAGTCATGCGGTAAGCCCATCGTCAACTCGGGCCGCTGCGCTAAAACGTTTAATCCCCAATGCGGAAAAAATATTTTTTCTAACGATACCCAACAAAGTGAAAGCCCTAAACCGATATACAAAGCCGGTGTGCGTGAACCAAAAACAAATTTATTTTTCGACGCCGACACCAAAAAGAAGTAACCAATTGCCGGATAAAAAATGTAATCAAGTAGGTGAAAAAGCCCACTTTGTGAAATGGCGTACACGTACAGTCCCATCATGCCCAAACCAGCAATCGGTGTCGTTACTTCTGTCAACAAAAGTAAAACTAATGAAAACTCAATCCAGCCCACCGTTGATGATACCGCTAATTCCGGAGCAATTAAAGAGTTCGACTGCCAGGCCAATAAAATCGAAGCCCCGGTAAATATTCTTAAGATCGATGCCGCTTTTTTTTCAAACCCAGCAATATAATCATTTATTTTTCCGTAAAAAGTCCATTTTTCAAACTTGCGATCTAAAAAAACAAGTAACCCAATCACGGCGGCCGATAAAATGACCAGTCCCCAAAATAGGGGCCGATTCAACGCCGAAATTTCAATAGGCGTTCGCTGCTCGGTATTTTGTGCAAACCATTTCACGTGCGCTTCGGCCCGCTTCGATAGAAGAAATGCGACAAGGCCTGATAACGCAAAAATTGTTTTCATTTATTTTCCAAATCGATAAGAAGACATATCGACTCCCATCACGTGATCGACGAATTCAACGTGCCCTAAGTCATTTCCAGCGGCACCAGCGACGACCATCAAGGGGATCAAATGATCTTCGTAGGGATGCGCCAGCCGCGCGGCCGGTGCTTTTTCCCAGTCTTGAAGAAGTTGATTTCTTTTTTCAATATTGGTTTCTGAAATCGCTTTTTCTAGCCACTGACCGAATGTTTGACTAACTTCACCCGCCCCGGCCGATCCGAAGCCCCGCATGTTGTGATAGGACAAACCGCTTCCGATAATCAGCACGCCTTCATCGCGTAATGGTTTAAGTGCGGCTCCAATTTTTAAATGCTCGGCCGGATTATACTTAGCTTTGATTGACATCGAAACGACTGGCACTTGGGCATTGGGGTACATCAAAACTAACGGCACAAACGTTCCGTGATCAAATCCGTGGGTCGCATCATCATTGTTTTTTATTCCAGCTTCAGTCAAAAGACCGTGGATTCGTTTGGCTAACTCTGGAGAGCCCGGCGCTGGGTATTTAATATGGTACGTGTATTCGGGGAAACCCGAATAATCAAAAATCATTTCTGGATTTTTGGCACTTGATACCGTGACGGTGTCTTCTTCCCAATGGCCCGAAATGGATAAAATGGCTTTTGGCTTCTGCGGTAAAGTGTTTGGTAAATCAGTCAGCCACTGCGCTGTTTTTTTGAATTGTTCTTTCATTTGCGGAATATACGGCCAAGGACCACCACCGTGAGAAATAAAAAGCGTAGGCTGCGTCGTAGATCCGGTCGAATTCATAAAAGCTCCTAGAGGAAAGAATTAATCAATCCCAACAAAAATGCTAACAAAGCTTATTGGCCTTTGCATCTTGGTTTATTTATAGACTCATAGCTTCTTTTAGGATTAGCCTTAATGTTATGAGACATCATTTATTAAAACTCTTTTGTATTTCTTTATTCACTTCTTATTCATTTGTTTTTGCCAATGAACTTCATTTGACTCAAGAACAAGCCTTACAGATGGGTTTTAAAAAATCGAATATCATTCGGCAAAATTCGCTGCAGGGATTAGATCTGCCCGCGCACGCTTTACCGTGGCCGGTGCAATTTGTTGATTCGAAGCACACGATTGGCAATAGCATGCCCGAATATCAAAATTACGGCGACGAGGCATATTATCACGAAGGATCTGATTTACGAGTCAGCCCCAAAGGCGAAGTGAAAGCCCCCGCTGATGGTTTTTTACAAGCCAATTATTACAGTTACGTCACCGACCAGCAAACAGGCCAAGATCAAAAGTACACAAAGCCGATCTCTGAAGGTGGCGATGATCTTTACTTTGAAGTAACGATAAAAACCACCGAAGGCTTTCAATTCGAATTTCATCACGTGAATGCGCAGACGTTGCCTAAAAATATTTACGACCTAGCCATTCAAGGTGGAGGCCCCATCACCAAAGGACAGACGATTGGTTTTGCTTCTTTATGGCCCATGTCACGTATGGGTGCGCGCTATGACCATATTCATTATAATTTAATTTCACCGAGCGGCGTTTACATGAACACTGAATACTATTCGCAAGAGCTTGGTGATCAGTCAGCCCCCATCGTTAAAAATATTTTTGCAATTTATAAAAATAAAAAGATTGAAGTGCTGAATCAAAAATTAGGATCAGTTCCGAATGAATTAGTTATTTCAGCCTACGACATGAAAGGCACCAACGTTTACCCGCTACCTCCGACGTTGGTTGAAGCGTCGTGGGGATCTGATAACAAGATCGGCTGGAATTTTACCCAAAATTTATTGACGCCGGCGGGAACTTTTCCAGATCTTCGCGAAGTCTACGCGCGTAATTTACGTTTGGATGATGGTCGCAGTTTCACAACCTTAGGTGATTACGATTCGACTCTTTTTTTATTTCGATTAAAATTACCAGCAACCGCAACGCTACCGATCACGTTAACAATTCAAGATGCAACGGGAAACCAAACTAAAATAATTTTAAATTAAAGACGTTAGGAAATTTATGATCTTATCACCAGAACAAGTTAGCACTTTTTTCAAAGCTCACTGGACCGTTCGCAAATACAAAAACTTTAAAATGCCAGTCGAACACTTAGACGTCATCCTTGAAGCCGCGCAGCGTGCTCCGACAGATGCCACGGCACAAATGTATAGCTTCGTGCGCCTGACTGATCCGGTTCTACGAAAACAAATTGCAGATCTAAGTACAAATCCACATATCGAAACGGCCTCTGAATCTTTTATTATTTGCGCAGACGTTTTTCGTTTAGAACAAATATTAAAGACTTATGATTTTGAACCCGCATCGATCCCCAATATCGCCATTCATTTTGGTATCGGTGATGCCGTGCTGGCCGGACAAAGCATGTTGATCGCGGCCGAAATGTTAGGTTATCGGGGCTGTTGGATTGGCGGTTTAATCAATGCGCCGAATGAAATTTCAGAACTCATTCAACTACCTGAAGGATGTTTTCCGTTTGCGGCTTTAACGATCGGCGTTCCTGACGAAGAACCCGTGCATCGCCCCCGCTTACCCCGCAATCAAGTGGTGCATGAAAATACGTACCGAAAACCATCCGCCGAAGAACTAAAAATCGGTGCCGAACAAATGGCTTCGATCACGGCTCGCGGAAACTGGGCCCAGACATTGGCGCGCTATTTCGCCAAAGGCGGCGGCATGGAAGCCCGTGAAGTAAAAATGAAAGAGTTTTTACAAAAAATGATTTATCGCGGAAAATAGTTCATGAAAGTCGTCATATCGTATCGAAAGTTATATTTTACTCTTTTTTTAACCATATTGAATTCAGTGAGCTTTGCGACTGAAAACGTAAAGTCGATCCCACCAAAAGATCCCGTAACGCCTGTCGCAATTATAGCCCCCGCATCAGATTTTAAACTTCCGGACATTTCGGCCTATAATAAATTACTGAATAATCGGTATTCATTATTTACTCACGAACGCACTTATCTTTTACCTTTTTCGTACAACGCGACTCCGCATAACGAAATCTATTCAGGCCTTTTAGGAGTTGAAGAACAACAAAAAGGAGTTCCTTTCTACGGAAATACCGAGGCCGAATTTCAGATCAGTTTTTTTATCCCAATCTATCGAAATATCGCCGGAACAAAATGGGATCTTCTGGTCGCCTACACCCACCATGCGTGGTGGCAGGTGTATAATTCAAGTTGGTCACGCCCGTTTCGCGAAACAAATTATAAACCAGAGGTCTATTTTAGAAAAGTCGATCAAGACCCCATGAAGATTTCTATGTTTAGCGCGCTGGCTTACGATATTGGTTACGTTCATCAATCCAACGGACAAATTCAAGTCGTCTCTAGAAGTTGGGACCGAGTTTTTGGGCGCGCTTATTTAGTCAGCCCTTCTTTTTCATTAACATTAGAAGCTTGGGTTCGGTTACCCGAAAAAGATGGTGATGATAACACCGATATTCTAACTTACATGGGTCTTGGTGAAGCCACCCTTCATAAGTCGTTTGGGGTTCATACTTTTGAAGCCAAAGTTCCCTTTGCAGCCAAGCCCGGTTTAGAAATTCAATATTCACACCCGTGGCATGATCACTTAAGATGGTTCGTCAGTGCAAGCACCGGTTACGGTCATTCTTTAATTGAATACAATAAAGAAACTGAACGCATCGGCGTTGGCTTCACGGTCGAAACATTCATGGATAAACAGGACACAAACAAACTTTAAATTATGGTTACTTCGATCGGCGTTGATTAATTAAATAAATTTTCATTCACACGAAATGCAAATGAACTTAGGGGCTTAATAAGCCTCTTTTTTTTCGCGATTAACTAGTGCTGCGTTTCAATCTGCTGCGCCAGTTGCTTTTCGGTCATCCACTGTTTATTTGATTCAAAATACTTTTGATCACTCTGGTAAAGTTTCTTTAAAAATTCTTTACCCGTACTATCAACATCTAACGATATTTTTAATGTTT
>JACMQO010000152.1 GCA_014376935.1 Bdellovibrio sp. | reverse complement strand
ATCGTCACTTTTTTTGTAGCCACTAAAGTTCAGGCGCAGCAGCCCGCATTCGATCAACCCGCGCAACCAGAATCATCGAGTTTTCAGTTTTCAAAAAGATTAAAAATTGGGGCCGAACTCATTTCATACCGTTACGTTGAGCCCGGATTAATTGAACACGTAGGGGTTTTATACGGAGCCAATGCGCAGTTGAAGTGGGAAGCCAGCGAAATGATTTATGGCGTAATCGACGCAAGCATTGTCGCGGGTAAATTAAATTACAATGGGGCATTGTGTGATGTTGAATCGAACGCGTGCAGTAACTACAGCGCAAAAACCGATGATGTGATTTTTAGAATTACTCATCGTTTTGATTTTAAAGTGACTGAACAGTTTCATATTTTTGCTGGTCCCGGAATTCGTTACTTATTTGACCGCGGAGAAAGTTCAGGCTTTTACACGCGTCTTGGTTTGTACTTGTTTGCTCCGGTCGGCGTTAATTTGCAGATCCCTTTGAATGACGATAGCGGGCTTATTTTTGATTTAGAATATGATATTTTCATATCGGGTTCGATGGAGTCTAGGCTTTCAGAAGTAAATTCCAAATGGAGCGATATCACGCACAAACAAGGGGCGGGTTCTGGGCACAAAATTACGGCGGGCTATGAATTTAACAAGCAAACCGCAAATCCGCTTCAGATTGCCCTATTCTACGAAAGCTGGGACATCGCCGCTTCAAACTACGAAACGCTTTATGTGAACGGACAAGCCTCAACAAAATCGTATTTTGAGCCTAAAAACTTTTCACAAAGTGTCGGTATTAAGGGTTTAATGACCTTTTAGTTCTCATTACGCTTTCATCTAAGCCTTCGAAATGAGAATTAGTCTCATTTTCAACGCGTTTCTTGTACAGTCGATCTCGTGAAAACAAATAAAACTATCCACATACAGTCACTGGTCGGTCCCGATGATATCGTTAAGCGTCTTTATGATTTGGGATTATTCCCCGGTCTAGATGTTCAATTGGTTCGAAAAATTTCTTTTAGTTCGGTTTCGATCATTCAATTCGGTGAAACGTTCTTAGCTTTAAATCAAGAGGAGATGTCATGTCTGCATGGATCTTAGTTGGCTCTCCGAATTCGGGTAAAACAACTTTATACAATTGGTTAACGGGATCAAAATTTAAGACGGTGAATTACCCGGGTGCTACGGTTGAATACAGCGTGGGTCAATTACAAGATCACTTAAGTCAGCTGCAAGAAGGCTATTCTCCGGTCGTCATCGACACGCCCGGCATTTATTCGCTACAGGCGCAGTCTGAAGATGAAAAAGTCACGTTTGGAACTTTGTTTGAAAAGCGCTCTGAACAAAAAGAGATTAACGGCGTGATCGTGGTGATCGACGGAACGCAGTTAGGCCGCCATTTAGCTTTAGCTGAACAGTTAAAGCAAACGGGTTACCCGATCGTGTACGTCGTGACGATGGTTGATCTGTTGATAAAAAACAAAATGCTTTTTCATACCGAGCTTTTGAAAAAAGAATTAAATGCGCCGGTTATTTTGTTTGATGGTCTTTTAGGTAAGGGGTTACCCGAAATTGCTGAAGCCATGAAAGCCACCGAAAAAGAAAACGTTCAATTTCAAGTGCCTGCGTGGAATAACCAAAAGCAAGAGCAAATGATCAAACGAACGACGGCCTTGGCCGAGAAAGTGATTTCACATCACCATGCGGGTCATAACTCGCTGACTGAATTGACTCAAAAAATTGACAGCTATTTGCTTCATCCGTTTTTTGGTTTGATTTTATTTCTGCTTTTTATGACAGTCTTATTTGCTTCTATTTATTGGGCGGCCACACCCATTATGGATCTGATCGATGGTAGTTTTGGTTATGTCGCGAACGCCGTCGCGGATAAAGTTCCCGGATTATTTGGTAATTTCTTAGGTCATGGATTAGTCGCGGCCGTTGGCGGCGTCGTGATTTTTGTTCCGCAGATTTTTATTCTATTCTTAGGAATCGGGGTTTTAGAATCGACGGGTTACCTGGCGCGGGTAGCCGCCTTAATCGATAAACCGTTATCGATGGTAGGACTTGGCGGTCGCTCTTTCGTTCCGCTTTTATCTGGATTTGCCTGCGCCATTCCGGCGATCATGGCGACCCGAAATATTACGTCTAGAAAAGAGCGCCTGATCGCTCAAAGTATTATTCCTTTTATGACGTGTTCGGCACGTCTACCAGTTTTTGCGTTGATGATTAGCTTTTTGTTAGGTGGAGAAAATCCTCTTTTAGCGGGCTTTTTAATGGCGCTTCTTTACTTTGCGGCGCTTGTGGTTGGGGCGATTGCGGCCGGTATTTTATCAAAGATTATCGATTCTTCATCTAAGCCAAGATTGATGATGGAGCTTCCGCTGTACCGTCGACCAAGGTTTCGCGTTTTATTAAATCAATCCATCACGAAATCAAAATCGTTTTTGAAAAAAGCGGGCCCGATCATTTTAGTTCTGGCGATTATCTTATGGGGAGCCACCAACTTTCCGCGTCCTGCTGAAGGCGTTACCATGACCGATGCGCAAATCGCGCAACAAAGTTACGCCGCCCACTTAGGGCAAAAAATTGAACCTGTCTTTAAACCACTAGGTGTAGACTGGCGCGTAGGTTTCGGAATCATGTCGGCCTTTGCGGCTCGGGAAGTCTTCGTTTCAGCTTTAGTTTTAGTTTTTAACGTTGAAGGTGATGGCGATGCACAGACCCAAGGTCTGTTGAAAGTCATGCATGAAGCAACGTTCGAAGACGGCACCAAAATTTTCACGGTCGCTTCGGTCGTTGGAATTTTAATTTTCTTCAGCATTGCTTTACAGTGTATTTCGACGTTTGCGATTTTAAAACGTGAATCGGGGGCTTGGACGCCGGCTATTTTACAGTTAGTTATTAGTAATTTAGTGGCGTACACTTTAGCGGTGATCGTCGTGCAAACTTTAAAATCTTTTGGGTTGTAGCGCGGGTTTAAACAACAAATAAAAACTGTAACAGCTTTTATTTGTTTCGTTTTAAGTAATAATACTTTCGGTACCAGCTTGACGTTTTTTTACGAAGGCTTGCGATTGTTTCATTTGGAAAAATATTAACTCTAAAAATTTGATACGGGCTATCTTCAATCAGTAATCCGCCCGTATCGGTATTAACGGCATAATCGTAACCTTCTTCGAAAGCAAAACGGGCATGAAGTATTGAGGTATCGCCGTAAGTGAAGGCGTAGACCGACACTTCGGTATTAAATTCATCTTGCAGTTTCTTTTTTGATTCGCGCAGCTCAAACCGGGCCTGGTCTTCGGTCATTTGGGTGATTTTTTGGTGAGAAAAACCGTGAGATCCGATTTCAAAGGCCGAACCTTTCCATTT
>JACMQO010000151.1 GCA_014376935.1 Bdellovibrio sp. | reverse complement strand
GGAATCCCAGGCGATAAAATTAAATTTGAAAACGGTATTTTATACGTGAATGACAAGCCTCAAGAAAAGGTTGTTCCAGCGTCATCTCGTGATTTTGATTTTCTTCGTGAAGAAGATTTTAAAAGCGAAGGCGGTTACCAAGATACAAAATCAAATTACGTTCACTTCACTGAAAACTTAGAAAGTAATGACGGCCACATTGTGGATCACAGTATTTTAATGAGAAAAGGTGACGTTCTTGGATTTCCGGGCGACGGCGAATGGATCGTTCCCGAAGATTCATTGTTTGCAATGGGTGATAACCGTTATAATTCACATGACTCTAGATTCTGGGGTTTCGTACCGCAGAAAAATTTATTAGGTCGCGCTAGCTTTATTTGGTTAACGTGCGATGAAATGCTTCCGGTTGTATCGGTGATTTGTAATCCGCTAACAATCCGTTGGACGCGTCTATTTAACTCGGTCAAACAATAGACCGCAATTAAAGAAGAAGAAACAGGATGCGACTTCAAAAAAAAATCGGTCGACAAGGCACTTGGCCCCAAGCGCTGATCACGTTTCTTCTACCTCTATTTCTTATTTTTGCTTTCAGATGGTTCGTTTACGAACCTTTCGTTATCCCTTCTGAAAGCATGGTTCCAAATCTTCTTATTCACGATCATATCTTAGTTAAAAAATTCTCGTACGGATTGAAACCGCCGTTGGGAGATGGTTGGCTTTATAAATTTGCTGAGCCGAAACACGGTGATATCGTCGTGTTTCGTTTTCCTGAAAACCGCGATGTGTTTTTTATTAAGCGCGTGATTGGTTTGCCGGGTGATGAAATCACGGTGCAAAACGGGCAGGTCGCCGTCAACGGAAAGCCATGGGTGTTAAATCCGTTGCCGGCCGATCAATATTTCGACGAAGGTTTTTACAACTACTACCACGAAAAAACAGTTGAAGGCGATGAGCACATCATTCGCCTGTTTACGAAGTACGAGCACTTAGGTCCAGAAGAGCGTAAAATCATTGTTCCTGCTAAATCGTATTTTGTGATGGGTGACAACCGCGACCAGTCCCATGACTCCAGATTTTGGGGCTTTGTTCCAGAAGATCTTCTAGTCGGCCAGGCCCATTTTATTTGGCTTAGTTGTGAAGAGACATTAGCCTCGGCCCCGTTTATTTGTGACCCTTTACACTTGCGCGGTGAACGTTTTTTGAAGACCATTAAGTAATGAAATGGCTCTCAAATATCTATTGGATTTTAGCCGCTCTTTTAGCCGCGGTTTTTGTTCGTAGTTACATGATTTCGGTTTATAAAATTCCAACTCATTCAATGGCTCCGACGTTACTGGCCGGTGATTTTATTTTAGCGTCTCAAATGGCTTACAACATGCAAATGCCCTGGAGTAACGACGTCTATTTTAAATCAAAACCTGTTGCGGGTGATCTTGTCGTTTTTCAATTTTCGTCTAATAAAGCCGGCGAAAAATCCATGGCTCAATATTTAAAAAGAGTCGTCGCGATCGCGGGTGATGAAATCGAAATTCAGCACGGAAAAATCGTGCTGAATGGAAAGCCCTGCCAGTACGATAAATCTGAAACCAAAGTTTTGAATGCCTCCGTGCAAGTTTTCAACGAAATCTGTGGTAATGGCCCTTCTCGAGAGGTTATTTTTAGTACTGAAAGTGAAGCTAAAAATCTAGCGTCGTACGCAAAAGAAAAGGTTCCCGAGAATGAAATTTATGTTGTTGGCGATAATCGATCGGTCTCCGAAGACTCAAGAACGCTGGGTTCTTTGCCAATTGACCAAATTGCAAGCAAAGTCAGTTTCATTTGGCTGTCTTATGGTTCAACGCAAGATTTCATTTCAGGGCCAAATCAAATTAGATGGAATCGAATTTTGACAAAACCCCGTTAGGGTCTTAACGTGTTATTCAATGCCTACGAGCAAAAGCTCTTTGATCAATTTCAGCCAGTTCTCAAAAAATAAAATCGAATCGCTATTTGAAAAATCGCTTCAGTTAAAAACACTAACTAACGCGCAAAACTTTTCACCAAGCACGGCGCTCAACCCATCTGAACCTTTGGTTCAAGTTGGCCGAGGCCAAACCGCGGCTTTATTATTTTTTGAACCCAGCACCAGAACACGTTTCAGCTTTGAAGCCGCCTGCGCGCGTGCGGGATATCATCCCATGGTACTTGATGGTGGAATTGGAACAAGCCTTGAAAAAGGCGAAACCGTCACGGACACCATCTTAAATATCGAGGCCATGCGGCCTCTTTTTTTTGTCATCCGCTGCAATAATGATTTAAATTTGCAAGAAGTCGCGAAAGGATTGTCGGTTCCGGTAATTAATGCCGGGTGGGGTTTGCAAGGTCACCCAACGCAGGCATTACTTGATACCTTAAGCTTATTTGAAAAATGGCAAAGCCTAACAAAAAAGAAAATCTTATTCGTGGGCGACGTTAAGCACTCTCGCGTTGTAGCTTCGCATTTCGAATTATCCCAGATCCTGAATTACGAAATCGGCATTTGTGCGCCGACCGAATTTTTGCCGACATCTGAAAAGCATGAAAACTTCAAATATTTCGAAAAATTAGAAGACGCTCTTGAGTGGGCTGATGCCGTGATGGCGTTACGCGTACAAAAAGAACGCCATGATGGCAGTTTTTTTGACGTCGTCAATTACCGTAAAAAGTTTGGATTGAATAGCGAACGTTTATCTAAAGTAAGCCCAAAGACTTTGATCATGCATCCGGGCCCTATCAATTACGGCGTCGAACTTGAAAAAGAAGTTTTAAACGACCCAAGATCTTTAGTCTTACAACAAGTTGAAAATGGCGTCTTTTTGCGTGAAGCTTTAATTCGTAATCTATTTAAGGAAACTTTATGATGAAAACATTTTTAGTCTTACAAGATGGCGATGCTTTCGAAGGCCAAAGTCTTCCGGAACAAACGCCCTTTCCCGAAAAAGCGGGCGAGGTCGTTTTTAACACGTCTCATTCAGGTTACGAAGAAATCGCGACGGATCCATCTTACTTTTCACAGATCATGGTGATGACCGCTCCGATGATGGGTAATTACGGCGTTGATAAAAATGTTTGGGAATCGAATCAACTCTGGATTCAAGGATTTGTCTGCGTGCAAATGCAGAATTCTAAACACGAAAATTCATGGGCCAAGCGATTGATCGAAAATAAAGTGCCCGTCATCAGCGAAGTTGATACGCGCAAATTAGTTTTGAAATTACGCAGCCAAGGAACTCCTTGGGGCGCTGTTGTTCAGGCCGATTCATTAGAAACGGCAAAAACAAAAGCATTCGCTTTAATTGAAAAGCAAAAAAATATCGAGATGGATTGGGTTTACCTAGCATCTAGAAAAGCGATTGAAGATCGTAAGGGATTAAATCCAAAAGGCCCCCGCGTGGCCGTTTTAGATTTCGGAGCTAAAGAAAATATTATTCGCGAATTAATCGCCCGTTGTTCGGCGGTTCGTATTTTTCCAAGCCGTACCTCGGCCGTAACGATTCAAGATTGGAATCCAGATTCATTAATGTTAACAAATGGTCCGGGCGACCCGGCTGAAGTTAAAATAGCCCCCGCAACCATTCAGCACTTTGTCGGAAAACTTCCTATTTTCGGGATTTGCATGGGACACCAAGTTTTAGCATTAGCCCTGGGTGCAAAAACGTATAAATTAAAATTCGGTCATCGTGGAGCCAATCATCCCATCAAAGATGAAATTTTAAATAAAATATATATGTCTAGCCAAAATCACGGGTACGCGGTTGAAGATAAAACTTTACCAAGTGATGTTGTTATAACTCATCGTAATTTAAATGACGGAACCGTGGCGGGATTTTACTCTAAGAAGTTAAATGTGCTAGGTATTCAATACCATCCCGAAAGTCACCCGGGCCCGCACGAGGCGACTCAGTTATTCGATTTTTTTATTAAAGATATGCACGCAAGGAAGTTTGCAGATACGACCACAAAAGCAGAAGGATCACCATGTTAACCTGGGAACAGTTTCAGAACAGTCTACAAAAACTAATCGGCCATTACACATCGGCCGAATTTCACGAAGAATTAGCTACGGCTAAAAAAGAATTTTTCGACAACACCGGAACGTTGGATGAAAACAAGCCGCATTATAATTTACGTATGCACCAATTCTACGAGTGGTATTTTCTAACACGTCAATTGCATAGCTACATGAAAACTCCGCTTGATGTTTGCTTTTTACACCGTGAATTACGCTTAACTCCTGAAGACGAGCAAGCGATTCACATTTTAAAGCAACACAAGCATTCGTTGTTTGAATACATCAAAGCGAAGGGTGATCAGATTCACTTAAAAAACTTATTCAGCAACGAAAAAGTTGTCGTGAATCACACGGACCTTATTTTTGGATTTGAAGAAAAAGAATACTTTGAAGCCCGTTTAGTTAAATTAAACGACCAATTCTACTTTTTAAAAAGCTTCTGCTTTCATCCTGAATCGGCGCAAAAATTTATTTTAACCGAAGTCAAAAAGCACCAAAATAATCCTGATTTAAATCCGGATGATTTTATTCTTCGTTTAAATAAAATGCGTTACAAGTTTGAACAGTACAAACATGTTAAGCCTGAAATGATTTACACAAACGATAACCGCTTAGGACTTTAATTATTATTTAATATATTTAAAAATTTCAGGGGAAAAGCTACATGCCAAAAAATCAAAGCTTGAAACGAATTCTGATCATCGGTAGTGGCCCCATTCAAATCGGACAAGCTTGCGAATTCGATTACTCGGGCACGCAGGCCTGTAAAGCTTTGATGAACGAAGGTTACGAAGTGATCCTGGTGAATTCAAACCCAGCGACGATCATGACCGACCCTGAGATTGCAACCCGAACATATGTAGAACCTTTAAAGTGCGAATACTTAGAAAAAATTATCGAAGTTGAAAAACCTCAAGCCGTCATTCCAACGCTGGGTGGGCAAACAGCTTTAAACTTAGCGCTTGAATTAGATCGACGCGGAATTTTAAAAAAGCATAACGTTCAAATGTTAGGCGCAACGCCTGCAGTTATCGAAGCGGCCGAAGACCGCGAAAAATTTCGCTCCATCTTAGATGAATTAAATGCGAAATATCCAGCTAGCTTTATGGTGAAAAGTTTCGAGCAAGGTTTAGAAGCCGCAGAAAAATTAGGATACCCATTAATTTTAAGACCGAACTACACTTTAGGTGGCGGCGGCGGTGGTATCGCTTATTCTCCTGAAGATTACAAAAAAATGCTGGTTCAAGCTTTACATGAAAGCCCAACGACAGAAGTTTTGGTTGAAGAAAGTATTTTAGGTTGGAAAGAGTTCGAACTTGAAGTGATGCGCGACGCCGCTGGAACATTTGTGGTGGTCTGCTCGATTGAAAACTTCGATCCATGCGGAGTTCATACGGGTGACAGTATCACGGTGGCTCCGCAACAAACTTTAACCGATACTCAATACCAAGATATGCGTGATGAAGCATGCCGAATCATCAACCGGGTAGGTGTCCAAACGGGCGGAGCGAATATTCAGTTCGCGGTTCATCCAACAACGGGTGAGCGTGTCGTCATCGAAATGAATCCGCGCGTTTCAAGATCTTCGGCACTGGCTAGTAAAGCAACGGGTTTTCCCATCGCAAAAATCGCAGCCTTATTAGCGGTCGGTTACCATTTAGACGAAATCACAAATGATATCACTAAAGTCACACCAACATGTTTTGAACCGGCTTTAGATTACGTCGTTACAAAAATTCCACGATTTGCATTTGAAAAATTCCCCGGTTCCAAAGATATCTTAACGACCCAGATGAAAAGTGTGGGCGAAGTTATGTGTATGGGTCGTACTTTTCAAGAATCTCTCATGAAAGCCTTGGCCGCGTTAGAAATGCATCCCGAAGCAATCCCCGAGATTCATTACGACTTGGAAAAAGTTTCGTACCCAAATAGCCAACGCATCTGGCATATATTTCAAGCCATCCGTGATGGCGTTACCATCGAACAGATTCATGAATTAACAAAAATTAACATGTGGTTCTTAGATCAAATCGAAACCATCATCGGTTTCGAGAAAACGTTAAAATCAAAATCTTTAGATGAATCAACTCTGAAAAAAGCAAAACGCTTAGGTTTAACTGACGCTCGTATTGCAAAACTAAAAAATGTGACGCCTAAGGAAGTTCGCGAATTACGGTTAAAGGATAAAGTAAGACCTAGCTTTCTACAGGTCGACACTTGCGCTGGCGAATTTCTATCTTCAACCCCTTACTTTTACTCAACGTACTGGAGTCATGTCGATGCGATTAAACCGACTAAGCCCATTGTATCGGTCATCGGCAGTGGTCCAAACCGGATCGGGCAGGGGATTGAATTTGATTACTCGTGCGTCCGCGGAGTCAAAGCCTTACAAAAATTAAATTACCAAGTGGCGATGATCAACTCAAACCCAGAAACGGTTTCGACAGACTACGATACGGCTGATTACTTATTTTTTGAACCGTTGACCGAAGAATCTCTGCTTGAAATTTTCGATTTCATCAAACCCGTTGGTTTCATCGCGCAACTGGGTGGCCAAACGCCCATCAACTTAGCGCGCGGTTTAGTGGATAACGGTTATAATTTATTAGGTTCATCACTTGAAGCTTTAGACAAAGCCGAAGATCGAAAAATATTTGCGCAAATGTGTCGTGATCTTAATCTGATGATTCCGCAATCAACCATGGTCGGAAATTTAGAAGAAGCTTTAAAGAATGAAAAATTAGTTAATTACCCGATGATCTGCCGTCCAAGCTATGTCTTGGGTGGTCGCCGTATGGAGGTCATCGATAACCAAGCCGAACTGATTTCTTACTTTCAACGGCACGGCGATTTTATCAGTCCGTCGGCCCCATGCTTGATGGATCAATTTCTAACGGGTGCACTTGAAGTCGATGTCGATCTGGTGCGCGGCCCAGGTTGGACAGTTCTAGGTGGAATCGTTGAACATATCGAAGCCGCCGGTGTTCACTCGGGTGACAGTATGGGGGTCGTTCCTCCGCAACGTTTAAAACCAGAGACTTTAAGAAAAATTGAAACGATGAGTCTGCAACTAGCCGAACGAATCGACGTCAAAGGTCATTTGAATCTTCAGTTAGCAATCAAAGACGACATCATCTTTGTCCTTGAAGCGAACCCAAGAAGCTCGCGGTCAGTTCCATTTTTAGCAAAAGCCACGTCAATTCCATTAATCGATTTAGGAATCGCCGCCCAAATGGGAGTCGTTCTTTCAAAAGAAGAAGTCGCCAAACACCAATGGACATCGATCAATAAAATTTGTGTTAAAGGTGTGGTTTTCCCGTTCAAAAAATTCGCCGAAAGTGATTCTGTCCTTGGGCCTGAAATGAAATCGACCGGTGAAACAATGGGTCGTGCAGATTCATACCCTGAAGCCTTAGTAAAAGCGTTC
Source organism: Bdellovibrio sp. (assembly GCA_014376935.1). Classification (GTDB taxonomy): domain Bacteria; phylum Bdellovibrionota; class Bdellovibrionia; order Bdellovibrionales; family Bdellovibrionaceae; genus Pseudobdellovibrio. Next base: position 9,746 of record JACMQO010000151.1, on the reverse strand, counting down.
TTAGCTAGTTCATTAACTCTACCAGCGACGGGTGAAATTTTCTTATCGTTACGCGATAAAGATAAAGAGCCGTTACTTCCGTTATTTAAAAACTTAGAGAAACTAGGTTACCAATTTTCAGGTACGCGCGGCACGGCCGAATACATGAAAAATCATGGGTTTATTTGTGCGGTGCTTAACAAAGTTCACGAAGGTCGACCTCACTGCGTCGACAGAATCAGATCGGGTCATGTTCAGTTTGTGATTAACACGACCCAAGGTAAGCATGCCCTTGAAGCTAGTTTTGATATTCGCCGCGCATGCACTGATTATAGTATTCCGTGCTTAACCGAAAGTGATGCGGCCGAGGCTTTTGTTGTGGCTTTAGAAAAATCCAGGACTGGACGAATCGAAGTCTCTCCATTAGCATAATTTCACTATGAATGGTGAACAGCAAAGTACGACAATTTTAGAAGTTAAAAATATTAAGAAATCGTTTCAACCTGATTTCTACAAAACGGCCCAGCAGATTCTAAAAGACATCTCTTTTACGGTCGAAAGTGGCCAATTTGTGGGGTTCATCGGTCCCAACGGGGCGGGTAAAACCACGACGATTAAATGTTTATTAGAATTCATTTTTGCAGACAGCGGTTCGGCCCTTTTCTTCGGCGAAAAATTAACCGTAGAGAACCGCGCCCGCATCGGATTTTTACCAGAGCGTCCCTACTTTCAAGAATTTCTAACGGGTCTTGAATTCTTAAAACTTCATTGGAAGTTATCTCACCAAAAAAGCGATCAATTTGCCAATAAAGCTTTAGAAGTTCTAAAACTAGTAAAGCTTGATCACGCTAAAGATAAAAAATTAAAAAATTACTCAAAGGGAATGTTACAACGAATCGGCATCGCGCAGGCGTTGATTACAGATCCAGATTTTTTAATTTTCGATGAACCGATGTCTGGTTTAGACCCCGACGGCCGTATTTTAATTAAACAAATCTTAAAATCACTCAAACAAACTAAGCACACTGTTTTAATGAGCAGCCATTTATTAGAAGATGTCGAAGAGCTTTGTGATCAGTTGATTATCGTCCACGCAGGAACTGTTGTTTATACGGGTTCGCTTGCAGTATTTAAAAAAGACTTCAACACTCTAGAAGAAGCTTACAAGCAATTCAAAGTGAATCTGAACCAAGGATTTGACCAGTGAACTCAATGCAATCCATTTTAACGTTATCATTACTAGGAACTCGCGAGTGGGTTCGTCTTAAGTTTTTCAACATCGTTATTTTCTTAAGTATCGTTTTTATCGGTTTTAGTTACATGCTCAGTACGCTGACTTTCTCAGTTCAAGAGCGACTTCTTTTTGACTTCGGGCTGGCGGGCTTAGAGATAGGTCTTCTTTTCATTTCCGCAATGATCGGGTCCTATGCCATTCACCGCGAAATGGAGCGTAAAACGTTATTCGTTTTACTTGTTCGTCCAATTCCTAGATGGAATTTGATCATCGGATTTTTTGGTTCGATTTTCATATTAAGCGCTATTTTTACTTTAGGTTTTGGTTTCAGCTTACTTTTAGCTTCAAATAATTGGGGTTTAATCAATGCGTTCTTAATCTCGATTTTTTCATCATTCTTAAAGTCTCTCGTGGTTTCAAGTTTTGCCTTAGCGATGGGTTTGATGGTTCGTCCCATTCTTTCGTTAGTTATGACTTTCTGTTACTGGGTGATGTGTTACTCGATTCCAGATATTCAGTTTTTTGTAAAGAAAATGGGCTCAGAACTTTTAAATCAGGTTGTCGATATTTTAGATATCATCGTTCCGCAATTTTACCGCATTAATTGGAAAAGCTATTACTTCATTACAAATCCACCAACGATGTCTGAATTGGGGTGGGCGTTATTCTACTGTTTAGGATGGACATTCTTCTGGTTATTTATCGCTTCATTCGTATTCAAAAGGAAAGAAATTGTCTGATTTAAAATTCTTCGAAGTTTTTTTCGGGTTTTTATTTGGCGCCATCTTTGGAAGCTTCGCCAACGTTCTTATTTACCGAATGCCCGCCGAAGAATCGATCGTCACTGGCAGCCGCTGTTCTAAATGCGGAGCCCCCGTGCGTTGGTACCACAATATCCCGATGCTTTCTTATTTTTTCTTAAAAGGAAAATGCGCTCAGTGCGGCATGCCTTTTTCGATCCGATATCCTCTTGTTGAGTTTATCATGGCCGTTCTTTTCGCGGCGGTCGTATTTATTTACGGACAAACTTGGTTAACGCTAGAATATTTAATTTTAGTATTCGGTTTAGTAACGGCCAGCTTTATCGATTACGACCATATGATTTTACCCGACGAAATCACTTTGGGCGGATTGGCGTTGGCATTAATCGGAGCCGCTTTAAACCCTGAACGCGAATTTTTAGATGCTGTTTACGGCGTGCTTTTCGGTGGTGGAATTTTATGGTTAGTGGCTTACGTGTATTTCGTAGCAACTGGCCGTGATGGCCTTGGTGGCGGTGATATCAAGTTATTAGCATGGTTAGGCGCTTTATTAGGTTGGAGATCTATTCCGTTTATTATTTTATCGTCTTCAATCGTTGGAAGTGTCGTTGGACTTTTAATGTCTAGAAAAACCGAAGACGGACTTAAGACCATGATCCCCTTCGGACCATTCCTCGCCTTAGGTGCATTGCTGTATATATTCGGACTTAAGTCGGTCGGGGTCTGGTACGTCGATTTATTTTTTCCATCTCTAGATTAGTATTTGTTAAATTTTCTCCTCTGTATCTAGACTTCCGAAGGGCAACGCTTTGACAGACCTTAAGCCCGGAACCCATAATCTAAAGTGGGGGATTCACAACATCTATGTTTTTTTCATCTAAGAAAGTATTAGGCCTTGATATTGGGTCTAGCTCCATCAAATTAGCCGAACTGACGCTCACTAAAAACGGTGCGACCATCGACAATTTTGCTTTGGTGCAAAGTCCCCACTCAGCTTTGAATAGCGGAGAAATCACGGATCCCGTTCTTGTTGCTGAAGCCATTAAAGCCAGCTTCAAAGAAAATAATTTTAGAAATAAACAAGTGTGCGTGGGCTTATCCGGTACGGCCGTGATCGTTAAAAAAATATCGATGCCGCAAGCGCAAGGCAAAGACATCATGGAGCAAGTTCGCTACGAAGCGGCTCAGTATCTTCCATTTGATATCAATCAGGTCACGCTCGATTTTCACAGATTAAAATTAACGACGGGCCAGCCCGAAAATATGGATCTATTGATCGTAGCGGCTCAAAACGAATTCATTTTAAATTACATGCAATCAGTTCAGCAGGCGGGGCTTAAATGTTCTATCCTAGATGTAAACAGTTTAGCTTTAGCTAATATCTTCGAACTCAATTACGGGCAAACAGATGAACCCGTTGCGATTTTTAATTTCGGTTCAAGTTTGACAAATTTTCTAGTGATGCTTCAGGGTGAAGTCATCTTCTCCCGGGATATTCCCGTTGGCGGATTCCATTTTACAAATGAAATCAGTAAAAATATGGGTGTCACTTTTGAAGAGGCTGAATCGTTAAAAGTTTCTCAGGGCCAAAGCCACGAAGAACCCGAAGAGACACGTACGTTTATGAATATGGCTTTAGATTACGTGACGGAAGAGATTCGAAACAGTATCGATTTTTATGCAGCGTCTTCGAACGGCTTAAATATTACAAAAGCCTATTATACAGGTGGCGCCAGTTTAACGGCGGGCCTTGTCGATCATTTAAACGAGTCTTTAAAAATTCCGTTTGAAGCCTTCGATCCCTACATCCGTATACAGACAGGAAATAAAAAACTAAATCCTTCTTACCTTCAACAGATATCCCCATTTGTGTCGGTCGTTTTGGGTTTAGCACTGCGTGAGGCTGGCAAATAATGATTAAGATTAATCTCTTAAAAACATTTTTAGCAGTCGATCACGGTGACGGGTTTTTATTACCGGACGATGAAAAAAAACAAATAACCATCGACTTCGCTAAGCGAATCGCGTTGGTCCTCCTCGTTCCGGCGGCACTTTATTTTTATGAAGGAACAAAACTTCCTCAGTTACAGGCCGAAATCACGACCATTAATGCCAAAATTGCAGACTTGAAGCAGTTCAACGAAAAGAAAAAAGGTCTCGCTGAAGAGATTAAAAAATACGAAGAAGATCAAAAACGCCTGAACGGGCAAATGAGCTTCATGCGGACGATCTCGAACGAAAAAGTGAACGAGCTCAATTTGTTCTTATTTTTACAAGAAACAACGCCTGAAAGTGTATGGATTAATCGCATTGAACTGAAAGGTTCGGAGTTAACTTTAAATGCTGAAAGTGACGTTCCAACCGACATCAATAAATTTATTGATCGGTTAGCGACGGCACCATTATTAACGGGTGTATCGCCGACGAATCAAGAAACCAAGTTCGATACAATCGCTCCAGGAATTTCGACAACAACATTTAACGTTAAAGCAAGTTTCACGTCTGGAGTATTGGCTCAATGAAATTTGTAAAAATGATTTCTCAATTCTCAATGTTTCGGATGCTGATTTTAGCGGCGGTGATGGCGACCGCTTACTTTTTCATGTACTACGATAGCGGTGAAACTTTAGAAACTCAAATTACGCAACTGAAAGCCGAAGTCTCACAAGAACAAGTGAAAAAGAAAGACACCGAAGCTACAATTAAAAAAGAAGACGAAATGCAGGCGAACGTTGCGTCCATCGCACGTGACCTTCAGGTCGTTAAAGCAAAAATTCCGAACGAATTTAAAGACACCGAGATGACGACGATCATCAATAAAGCATCGGTGCGCTCGGGTGTTAGCGTTCTATCACTAGCCCGTAAAAAAGATGCGCAAATCCGCAGTAATTTGCCAGGATCAGAAAGCGTTGAAGAGATTTCGTTCGACCTCACAATTAATGGATCATTTAACCGCCTTGTTCAGTTCGTCGAAATATTAGCACGTGAAGAAAAAATCATTAAACTTCGCGATTTTACAATCGAACGAAATTCAACGAATCCCAATGATTCTTCGGTCAAGTTTAAGGGTGATGTCATCGGCTTTAAACAGGCTCAAGAGGCACTGAAACCACCAGATGCGCAGGTGAAGAAATGAAACCCATTTTCTTTATCTCTGTTATAGGACTTTTGCTCGTTCAGCTCGCGTGGTCTCAAGGAAATCCGCCGAATCAACCGCGTCCGGCAGCAAACACGCAACAACCGGCACAAAATCGCCCAATGAATCAAATGCCGCAACAAGCTCCGGCGAATCAACAGCCATCACGCGGTAACGGTCAACCGGCTGCAGCGACAGTTCCTCAAACCAATCCAATTCCGATGAGTCAGCAGTCGACCACGACGCAAATTAGCGCCATGGACGGACTTGAAGGATTAAATCTAAAAAGTGAATCCCTTGGTCGTCGCGATCCGTTCACTTTGCCTCTCTATATTATTAACAAATTAAAGGCGAAAGACATTGGTCCCCCCGTTTCTCGAGTCGACGATTCCGTCGAGCCAATTCGCCGCTGGCCACTGGTTAGTTACACCCTTGTCGGAATTATCTGGGACGTGAAAAATGCGAAAGCACTTATTCGCGACCAAGCGAACCACGTTCATATATTAAAAGTAAGAGACCGTATCGGATACGATAAAGGAGTTATCACCGATATTCGCGAAGGATCTGTGACCGTATTAGAAAATGAAATACCACAGGTTCTGAAGCTTAGAAAATAAATTATAGAATTAAGTTCGCCCGTGCATCCATCAAGGAGGATAGATGAAGAAATTAAAATTAAGACTGGTATTGTTAGGTCTAGTCGTCCTTATTCACTCTTGTACAAGTAATAAAAAAGCCATTGAAGACGATGAATTCGGTACAGACGCCGCTGAAGTTTCAGCTGATTCGTCGGCCCCTGATTCAGAACTTTCTCTAGACGACGCACAAAAGCCATCCGTTGCGGCCAATGGCGAAGCGGGTAAAGACGAATTTGCAGAGTTCGGTGCCGATTCCGCAGCTCCAGAAGCAAACGCAAATCCTCCAGTCGCTGTACAAAGTGGATCTTCAGAAGACACTTTAGAAAGCGAATTAAATAATCTCGAAGACAAGCCAGCCGCGGTTGCCCAAGCCCCAGCAGCTCCCAGTGTCCCTACGGAAGAGCTTAGTTTAGATGATCCTGCTTTAGCTGAACAAACCCCTGCGGCGCCATTTGCACCTGCAGATGTCACTGCACCGCCACCACAATTGGCGATCGAAGCTCCATTAGCATTACCCGAAGAGCCAACTCCACCGCCAGCGGTCGAAGTTCCACAAATTGCGGCGCAAGAACCCGTTGTCGAACCTCCACCGATTCCAATGGCACCTAAAATCAGCCAAATTAATTCGGTTCAGTATCAATCCAATCAAAGCGGCGGAACAATTGTCATTAATTCGGATGAGCCTTTACAATTCACGACACGCTCAAATCCAGCAACGCACCAACTTGTGATCGAAGTTCAGAACTCGGTCGTACCTAAGAAATTAAAACGCAGCCTGAATACAAAAGACATGGCGTCTTCGATTGGTTCAGTCGACATCTACCAAAAACCAAACTCAAATATTTCTCGATTTGTTGTGCAATTGCGACCAGGTTCGCCCGAGCCTTTGGTTCAACCTGAAGGAACCTCTCTACTTATCGTAGGTGCGGCGAATCCAACATACGCTCGTAAAAACGAAACCACTTCACAAGGGTCCAACGGCAGCATTGCCGCCGGTGGATCAAACGATGGTTCGCCACAAGCCAGCGTAACAGCCCACCAAACAACCGGTTCTCAGGATGCAAACCCAGATTTAACATCTGAAGGCATCATGAACTCACAAACGCTTGAAGACTTCCTAGCCAGCAACAATAAATTCTACGGCAAAAAAATCTCAATCGAAGCGGTTAAATTAGATATCAACGATGCGTTCAAATTCCTCGCTGAAGAAAGCGGAGTGAATATGATCATCGACGAAGGCGTAACGGGCGATGTCACGGTTAAATTAAGACAAGTTCCATGGGACCAAGCCTTTGTTTTATTACTAAAGTCAAAAAAACTTGGTTATAAACGTCAAGGTAACGTGATCCGCATCGGAGCGGTAGCTAACCTTCAAAAAGAAGAAGAAGACGCTATCAAGCTTATGGAGTCTCGTAAAAGCTCAGAGCCTCTCGTAGTAAAACGCTTCTTCATCGGCTACGCAGATATTGGCGAATTAGAGAAAAAAATCAAAGATTTCATCTCAACAACGGTCTTAACGGCGACAGGTTCGTTGGCAACAACGCCATCACGCGGAAAAGTAATCTCAGACGCCAGAACAAGTTCTCTGATCGTCACAGAGACCCCCGACAACATGCTCAAGATCGAAAAGTTAGTGGCCGCATTAGACACCCAGCCAAAACAGGTCCTAATCGAAGGAAAAGTCATCGAAGCCAGTGAGCGCTTCACGCGCGATATCGGCGTGGCGTGGGGTTCAGATACTCCGCCCTCTGGTAATATGATTAGACCGTCAGTCAGCTTTGCCGGAGGTGACGCCACTACGGGCGCATTCAAACCCAAAGTTAGTATCGGACTTCCCGGAAGCCCGGGCGATTTCGGAAATCTAACCGCGGCTCTTTCGCTGAACGAGAAAGAGGATAAATTACGTGTTTTATCCTCACCTCGAATTTCAGTATTGTCGAGCCAATCTGCGACCATCTCACAGACGGTCAACACGCAGATTAAGAAATTAAGTACCGACACGGCCTCGGCAGGCACTACGACCACGACATACGAAACGGTTCCCGTTGGCGTAACGTTAACGGTAACACCGCAAGTATCTAATGAAGGTACGGTTGTTATGGATCTTTCGATCGAAAGATCCTTTTTGTCAGGGGCGCTGAATGCCGATATCGAGAAAAGAAATGCGAAAACTAAAGTGATTGTGCGAAGCGGCCAGACGGCCGTCATCGGTGGTATTTTTCAGGCTGATGCCACCGATAGTGCGGTCGGAATACCATTTCTAAAAGATATTCCATTCTTCGGCGTTTTATTTAAAGGAAGCAGTAAGATTAGAACTAAAAATGAACTAGTTATCTTCGTGACGCCCAGAATTCAAAAAACCGTAAAGGGTGACTCAACGTCAGTTTCAAAATTTGAATAAAATATTCGACTAGTTAAATTTGACTCTAAGATAGTGGTTCTAAGCAATAATAAAAAAAGCCTGCTTTTTTATCTGTCTACTTTTAAGGGTACAGATCATTTCGAAGCAGGCTTTTTTTATTATTTATGCTATCGCGAATCTCATAAGAAATCTTTTGCAGGGCTTCCTTCGCTAACAGCGCTTTTAAATCAATTGTGCCATCAGAAACAGACAGCTCTCGTTCTTCATATTACTATAGGAATAACTCGTATTAGAAGCCATCTCTAACTTGTCTCCAGGACGCAAAACAAATTGGTTGCCCGATAAATTAAAAATAAGCTCCCCGGTAATAACTTGAATGATCTCTCGCATATTCGTTCGTAAATTGGCCATCTTTTTTCCAGCTTCGACGGTCACTTCTGAACCATCTAATCCTTCAGCGTGAAATAGCTTTAAGATAATGTCTTTTTTTGGATCAAGCTGAGCCGTCCAACGTGTAATTTTCATAATTCTTCCTCTGATCTTAGATTGAGACAAAAATATTTTAAAGTCATCACTGCAAATCGTCGATAGAAACTGTGAGTGAATTAATGGAGGACATCTTGAAGAAATTTAACACTGAAAACACCTCACAAAACATGAATGAAATTTTAAATTTCCTCGAGAGTAAAGCGCATTTTCATTTTGTACTCTCTAATGAGGCGATTGAACTCACGCAAACTGAGGATCAAAAGACGATTGGGATCAAAAACGAAGAAATTGATAAGGTTTTGACCCGTCAGGACCTGGATGGGTCCAGTTTTTTGCAAATAAACTTCATTTCGGGCCATAAAATCCTAATAACGCACTCGCTCATCGGCTTCAAACCCCAGGAAATGGTCGGATTTGACGCCGCGCGCATTCCAAAAGTAGTAACAACTGTCGATTTATTAAGCGTTTCTAAAGCCATTGAAGAGCTGTTTGATGCCGACGAAACCCCAAACTCGGTGGCCGAAGTCGAGGTTTTGAAGAAAGTTTACCAAAGTATTATGATAGGAGCTGAGAATATTGGCTTCAAAATGGGCACCGAAAAGCGTTGGTTTTCAAGCGTTATGCATAACCCCGCGGCATTCATAGCTTAGTTTCTTACAATTGTGATTTATCTTTAATCAAAACTAGAAATATTAAAAATAATCGTTGACCAAAATTCCAAATAAAGCGAAACATCCACCACACGAAAAAAATGTTTGGGGGCATAGCTCAGCTGGGAGAGCATCTGATTTGCATTCAGAAGGTCGCAGGTTCGATCCCTGTTGCCTCCACCAAACGTTAGTCATGTTTTTTTAATTAATTAAAAATAATTAAAAAAAGTATTGACGGGGAAGGCTGGGTTACTTATAACAGACTTCCTTACTTACGAAGGTTCTTTGAAAACTGAATAGCTAATAAAGATTTTGAAACTAAGTCTTATGTCTCTAAAGAGGCTAAGCAAATTTTTATAAATTAGAGTATTATTAAATTTTACAGTTTTATAACTGGAGAGTTTGATTCTGGCTCAGAACAAACGCTGGCGGCGTGCCTAATACATGCAAGTCAAACGGGTAGCAATACTAGTGGCGCACGGGTGAGGAATACATGG
>JACMQO010000150.1 GCA_014376935.1 Bdellovibrio sp. | reverse complement strand
CCCAACCTGTGATGCCCGATTTAAAAATCTTTTTTGCAAACGTTTTCGAAAACAACGTTTTTCGTTCCAGAAAGATGGTGGCCTTGTTCCACTTGGTTCCCGGCTTGATCTCTGTGGCGTCGACGGCTTGCATGATTTTATTATGCATCGCCTCGAAAAACTGATCATCCATCGGCAATTCAACGGGGTCCTCTTTCTTCAGTTTCAATTTAAGTAAGTATTCTTTTTTAGATGATGCCTGTCTCATTTTAATCAGCCTCCGCAAAATTTGCTGTGTTAAGTTCCATGAAAAAACCTCCGACGTCTTCTGTCCATTTTTTCAATTCACTTTGGGTTTCAAAAACTTCTTTTAGCTTAATCAAAGCGTGTCTGTAGTTGGCTTTCGCCGTGTCGTACGGACACTCCATGACGGCAGCTATCTCGGCGAAGCTCATGTCTTCGTATATCCGCAAAACCAACGCCGTTTTTTGTTTGAATGGTAGACGATCCACTTCCAGTTGGATCATGTCGCTAACCGCATTGTGAACTAAAGTTCGTTCTGCAATGGGCGCTACACTTAATTGGACATCATCGATGTCCGAAAAGTCGTAACGGTTTTCACGCAGTTTGTTTCGCGCGGTATTGACCGTTATTTGATATAACCAGCTCTTAAAGCTAGCGCGGCCCTCAAACATGTTGAGTTTCTCGTACGCTTTGATGAAGGCTTCTTGCACCACATCTTGCGCTATATCTAAGTCTTTCATAAATCTCACACTCAACCGTAGTAATCCTCTTTGATGTCGTTTCACGAGTTCTGAGAATGAAGCCCGATGACCTGCTCGAACTTCTTCCACCAGCTGTTGGTCTGTCTTTTCGTTGACGCCCATACCGCTTTCTGTCGCTTTTACTGAGAAATTTGTTTCTCTTTTCATAGACACGCCCTTGTCTAAACTCGGTTAATGATTCCCCTCATGATTTTGTTTAAGCGTCCTAGACCTAAGCCCCGGTACCAACTAGTCACTTGCTATAACTAAATGCAATACGTCGGCCACATGAACTGGTGTCATAAATCACTAACTATATGAAAGTATTGGTTTTTTACAAAAATTGCCTAATTCGAACTATAAGTTTTTATTATAACTTAACAGCTAAGTTTTGCGCTAAAGCGTAGGCTAAATCGTCGCAAATATTTTGAATTTTATTTTTTATTAATGTGTTTTCTAAAATAAATTTGACACCCAAGGTGGGTCCATCGGTCTTATTGTACTTTGCATGCTTGATAATTCCGTCAATAAAAAACGGCGCGCGCTTTTGAATTTTTAAACTGATTTGAATCTGTTGTTTTTTTTCATAGCGTGGCAACTGCGGGTAAACCAGAATTCGAATTCCCGTATTTGAAATTTCTAAAATTTTAATTTTAGAATTTAAAGTCTTTTTTTGCGGAGACAAGATATAACTTCCCTGAGCCCAAGCTTCGGGAATTTCAAACCTTGTGTTTTTTCTACGCATCAGCTTAAAAATTTTAAAAGGACCATAAATAAAATAAGCGCGATTTTCAAAAACCACGCGGGCTTTGAAAAAATACATGTCGGTCCCGATTTTAATTTTAAACGTGATGTCTTGATTTCGTAGATCGACGTCGTTCTTAAAAACTAAATTTATTTTGTTAGCCGATTCGGTCGCAACAAATTGAACAGTTTCTACTTTTTGATTTTCAAGAGTTTTAAATTGAACGATAACTTCGCGGCGGCGTATAAAGGCGAATACTTTTTTTTGAATGGTTACATCTGTTTCAGATAAATAATCTAAAATATCTGCATTCATGCAGCCGCAGTGACCTTATTGCGACCATTTTGCTTGCTTTGATAAAGCGCCTTATCAGCTTTGTTATAAACCTGATCCCAAGTATCAGTTGGGCTACGCTCTGAAACACCGATCGAAATGGTGACCGGAATGGTTTTACCCTCAAACGTAAATACATGGGATTGAATTGTTTGACGAATACGCTCGGCCACTTCCATCGCGGTACGAATCGGCGTTGATTGTAAAATCAAAACAAACTCTTCACCACCATACCTAGCAAAATAATCATTTGATCTGACTAATTTACTTTGCATGATTTGCCCTAGTTCTTTAAGTACGTAATCGCCGCCCGGATGCCCGTAGGTATCGTTCACTTTTTTAAAGTGATCGATATCAAACGTAACCACCGACATCGGCTCGGTTAGAACTTCAGCACGCTTCACGGCTTCGGGCCCTTTTTCAAGTAAAGCCCCTTTGCTGTACGCACTGGTTAACGCATCTTTTTGTGCCTTATCGAAAACGTGTTGATTCGAAATCGCTTCTAAACTGCCACGCTCTAAGAATTTAAAAATAATATTGCCGGTTTTAACTTGATCATTATTCACAAGGCGTCGCGCCGTTAACGGCGGCAGCGGTACGCTGTTCACGATTGTCTTATTTGTCGAACCTAAGTCTAAAATTGAAACTTCCGAACCAATCACAACAAATTTTGCATGTGAACGACTTAATGATCCGTCAGAGATATAAACATCGCTTTCTACAGAACGGCCGATTGTTAGATCAGTTTTTGTTAGTAGCCATTGTTTTCCGACGTATCCCGGTGGACCCACAAGTACAATAATAGCCGGTGGCGCTTCATCGGCAGCACGAAGCTTACCTTTAAACGTTTCACTTGCAACTATACTGGTTTTATCAGCGATATCAGATGACATATCTTATTTGTAGTTCCTTTAAGGTATTAGTATTCCCGATATACGGAATGAGGACAATAGGGCTTAAGACTAGTCGTCACCAGTTAACGAAAAAAAAATATATGTAAATCATTTTGATACGAGTTCGATGCGACTAGTTAAGTTATGATACAGCTACATCTTCTTCGATTCGGTGAAAACCTTTCCATTCTTTCAAGCGTCCACGCGGACGCGGCTCGTTATCCGCGTACTCGAGCAAGACGTAAGTCAGCTTAGTGATTTTACCTAACGAAACGACATCCAGCGACGTCAGTTCTGTCCAAGTGCCGGTATTAAAATATTCTTTTTGATTCGACCACTGACGGTATTCGAAAATATGCGTGTGACCAAAGATCACCGTATGAATACGACTGTCGTTTAATATTTTCTTCGCCGAGGCGCTTAGGTCAGGAAAGATCGCGCTTTCTAACGCAATTTTAAGTAAGTTTTTAATTTTCCAACGAAAGCGATGTTCATTTGTAAACAGCACCCGGTAGGCGTACTTAAAAAGCTCCCAAAAAGCTTTAAAAGTCATTCGGGTTTCATTAATCAAAGACCAACGAATCATTTGTCCAAAAGGACGTACTTTATCAATATGTGGATACTTACTTTTAATTTTTAACACAAGGTCGACGAAAAAATGTGACCCAAATGGCAAATTTAAAATAGGTTCAGGCCAGCCTTGTTTTAAGAAAAACTTTTTGGGATCCATCCGATTGGCTGCTTCGTGCATGTGTCCATGCTCGATGTGCACACCATCAAAAAAGTAAATTAAATTTTTATACTGAAGTGGATAACCAACAACTTGGTCTAAAGCATCGCGGCACCCTTGAAACATCATGCCTTGATCGTGATTTCCGACGATGTAAGTGATCTTACGATTCGGTTGAGCCAAAAAGTCACCCATCGCTTTAAAGACTTGCTGGTGGCCCTTAATGACCGAACGCATGATTTCTAGTGCGATCGATTCAGTGATGATCGTTAAAAAATGACCGCGGTAATCAACTTGTAAGAAATTTAAGAAGTCACCGTTGATAATGATTTCGACGTCGTAATCGCGGTAAGCCCCTGTCGAGTAATACTGGATAAATTCGACAAGCTTATCTGAATAGTAAAATTCTTCTAATGAATTGATGCTGCCATTTTCTAATTGGCGACCCTTGCCAAGATGTAAATCACTGACGACGACTTTAATCTTTTTTATTGGCTGCAAAAACTGCTGCTGGGGTTGCTCATCGCTCATAGAATTTAATCAACTTTTTTAAGGGCTACATTCACCGAGACCTTATTCTCTTCCTGTAATTCTAGATTAGCCATGGCTAAACGTAAAGCTCTGGTTGTTCTTTTAAAAGAATCTTGATTGTTTTCTAATAATTTATTTAGATCGACACATTTTTGACGGTAGCTGTCGACTTCCATCTGAAGCACATCCATCTTACGACGCAAATCTAAGATCTGTTCGTCTTTTGATTTGGTGACGGCGTTCTTTTCAGCCCGAATTAATTCTAGACGATTTTCTAGTTCACGCTCACGCACCCGAATTTTCTTCATGTCAAATTTTAAGCGTGATTCTAAATCATCGACTTTAATTTGCGCTTTTTGAAATTCGGTCTCTTTACGGTGTAAATGCCCCTTTAATAAGGCCACTTCATTTTTGAAAGACTCTTCTAAGCCTTCTTTATCATTTTTAAATTCAGTGATTTGTGCGGTTAACAAATCAGAACGCTCTTTGATGATGTCTGAAGCTGAAATCAATTCATCATTTTGCGAACGTAGCTTTTCGTTTTCACGCTCTAACTGTAAAATCTTTTCTTGGGCGATTCTTAAATTTTCGGCTTGGCCAAGGCTAGCTTCCGCGCCGCCGCCCCACGATTGATAACCCGTCGAATAAGCCGAAGACCGATTTTGTCCGATCGACACTTTGACTTTATCATCGTGATTTTCAATTTTTAAATTCTGAAATCCAGTGACCGCGATCGTTCGATCGTCGCCGCCGGCTTGAAAATTTTGTTCATTTTTAGATTGTAAAAAGTTGTTTAAGTCATCGGCCGGGTTTTCGACCGCTTTGGGCGCGCGTTTTGGCTTACGCTCTACGTGTGACGATGCAATCGCCAACGTACGCTCTGAATCTGAGTTTAAGCTTAAATTTGTCGTTGGAGGCGGCTCTGAATCAAATAGCGGACGCTCGTCTAAAGATTTAAAATCATTTGATCGAAATTCATTAGAATCCACAACGTGTTTCCGTGGTGGATCGTCATGCAGGCTTAATAAAGGCTCTTCATCGGGAACTCTATTGGCCGTTGCCAAAAGCTCTTCAATTGTTTTTTTTGGTTTATATGCAATGGGCTCTTTGACTTCTTTTGGTGGTGGATCAAATAACGAAGCGGCCGACGGATTCATTGCGGCTTCTTCTTGATCAGGCGAATCAAATTTAATATCTAAACTACCAAATTCATCATCAACCGCAACACGCGTACTTTCGTAAGCAACGCCCGTTTCATTGTAACCTGCTTTGGTAGATTCATAGCCCACCTTTGTAGAGTCATAACCTGAAACAGCTGATTCTTCGTCGCGAATTTCATCATGCGAACTGACTAAAAATCCATTCGGCCCATCGTCAACTTCTTCCATCGGAAAATCGTTAAGACCCAACAATTGCTGCGGATTTTTATTATCATCACCACCTTGGATATCTTTTAACAAAGACTCCATCAAATCATCAGCTGGATTGTTATTCTTTTTAGCTTTCGACATAGTATCTATATCGGTTTTGAGACATCGAAACTTAAGGACTTCTGATAGGTTAGCCATTTTGATAGGCCATGCTTTAGTCTAGGATAGCGTTACAATTCAAACTAGTTGAAATAAAAAAAGGCTTCATTAACGAAGCCTTTTTCAGAATCCCATCACACTTAGTTCAAGCCGACGGGATCAAATCAAAATGGCAGTGTATTAAATTGAGATCGTCTTTTTTAAATCGCTTAAATACGATTCGTAGTTCGATATATTCACTTTCAGTAACGCCTTTAGACTGAAGTCCTGGATTGTCTGAGACGACATCACAGTCCCGGCCAAAGTGGCATTTTTAAGATCTGCCCACTGAGGTTTTGATTTACAATTTGCAGCCAAATACCCAAAGAAACCGCCAGCAAAACTATCGCCCGCGCCGGTTGGATCCACAACTTTTTCAACAGGTAAAGCCGGTGCTTGAAAAAAACCATGTGTTTTTGAATAAACTGTTGATCCGTATTCACCGCGCTTGATCACGACGAACTCAGGCCCAAGATCAGCGACCATTTTGATAGCTGTGATCGCGTTATCCACTTGGGTTAACATTTTAGCTTCGGTTTCATTCATGAAAACGATATTTACTTTTTTAAGTACGTTCAACAAATCAGCTTGTTTCGAATTAATCCAATAGTTCATTGAATCCATACCAACAAATAATGGATTCTTCACTTGTCCTAAAACTTGAAGTTGTAAAACAGGATCAATATTCGCTAAGAAAACATACTCTGTTGATTTATAATTTTCTGGTAATTGCGGATTGAAGTTTCCGAAAACGTTGAGCTCTGTTTTTAAAGTAACGGCTTCGTTTAAATTTTGCTCGTAAGTGCCTTCCCAGTGAAACGTTTCGCCCGCAACGGTTTGCATGCCCGAAATATCAACTTGGCGATCACTTAAAATCTTTTTATCCGCATCTGAGTAATCACTACCCACAACGCCCACCACGCGTACTTTTGCAAATAAGCTAGCCGCAACCGAGAAGTAATTCGCCGATCCACCTAATGACTTAGTGGCTTTTCCAGACGGCGTTTTTACAGAATCATAGGCTAGGCTGCCCACTACTAAAACTTCGGACATTCGTTCCTCCAATTTTTGAATTTGAAATGTCCATACTTTCAGGACGATCTACTTTAGTTGTTAGCTGACCACATGCTGCGAAAATGTCACGACCCATCGTGCGACGAAGTAACACCTGCGCCCCCAATGACATACATTTTTGATGAAACGCTTGAACCGTTTCGTCAGTCGGGCGTTCGAATCCAGAACCTGGATGCTCATTGAACGGAATCAAATTAATTTTACAAGGCACATCTCTTAAAAGTTCTACTAATTTATGAGCATGTTCGATTTGATCGGTAACACCCTTTAATAAAACGTATTCCATCGTGATTTTATCACCCGTAGCGCGGTAATAACGACGGCATTCATTCAGTAAATCTTTTAAAGGATACTTTTTATTGATCGGCATCACGCGCGAACGAACTTCGTCATCGTAACCGTTTAAGCTGACCGCTAAACGAACTTTCGCTTCGGCCACTTTGTACATTTCTGGAATTAAGCCCGACGTTGAAACCGTGATTTTCTTTCTAGATAAATTCACACCCCACGGAGAATGAATCACGTTGATCGCGCCGAAAACAGCATCTGAATTATCTAACGGTTCGCCCATACCCATAAAGACGATGTTCGAAAGTTTTAAACCTTTTTTACCGATCACGTCCTGAACTTGCATAAACTGACCCACGATTTCAGCAATCGTAAGTCTACGCTTTAATTTTTGTTTACCTGTGAAACAAAAGTGGCAAGCCATGTTGCAGCCAATTTCAGACGACACACATAGTGTTAAACGATCATCCGATGGAATTACGACCGCTTCGATTGAATTGCCTTGGCCGACGTTGAAAAGAAATTTTTGAGTGCCATCGACGCTGACTAAATGTTTTAAAATTGGAGGTAGCTCAAACGTCATTATTTTTTTAAGTTCAGCACGTAAATCTTTTGAAAGATTTAACATCAAATCAAAATCAATCACACGTTGTTCGTAAACCCATTTGAAAATTTGCTGTGCTCGAAATTTCTCTTTGCCGTATTTTTTCAAAAAAGCCTCTAAGCTTTCAAGCGTGAACGAGTAAAAGTTTTCGCGCGTTTCTTCGAAATTGTAATCGGCGGCTTTTTGCTCTGGAGCTTGATCGGCCGCTTGATTTTCAGTTGGGTTTTCTGCTGACATTGAAGATGTTGATGACATTGTGTCAGTCGTTAATGTTGAAGAAATAGCAGGGCTATTTAAATCTTCCATTGGGTACTCCTCTGGGTGCGTGCGGCCTATTTAGTTAGTCCGGAAGCTCTGCTTATTACAGCAGTCGGGTTAATTCCCTTTTGTTTATTAAGAGCTGACGTTTTGACATGAAACACAGAAAAGGACAAGGATTTACCTGCCAGAAATCCTTTCATACCTTTAAACCTTTTAAATCGCATTGAATTTAAGTTCGAAGCTAAAAAATACAGGTCATTTAGACTAAATGACCTACAAAAACGTGTTTCCTAAAGAGAGTCGAACCCGATTTTTATCTTATTGAAAAACCCTTAACACTTTTAAATACTCACTCTGCAGCTTGCACAGTTCAGACTGTACAAGCTGCAGAGTGAGTAGCTTACGATCGATTACTAGAGTAAAGATCAGATAGAGCCTAATTGGATAGCGAAGAAAATTATTGAATTCCCATAGATTGAATAGAGGTAATTAGCTCTGCTGTTTCACAAGGTACGCAACCCACTTTACCAACGACAACGCCCGCCGCAAAGTTAGCGATCGTGCAAGAATCCGTTAACGGTAAACCCGCCGCCGCTCCTAAAGCAATCGCCGCAATAACTGTATCGCCTGCACCCGTAACGTCGAATACCTTCTTTGCAAATGTCGGCACTTGCGTGACTTGATTGTTCGAGAAAATTGTCATGCCGTTTGAACCTTGAGTTAGCACAACTTGGCCAGCACCTGTCATTTTCTGCAATGTGTGACCCACGTGTAAAACGCGTTCAGATTGATTTTCAATTTCATCTTCATGCACTTGAGTTAAGGCCAAAGCCTCATTGTAGTTCGGCTTAATTAAATCAACGCCTTTGTAGAATTCGGCTAGCTTTGTTTGATGAGGATCAACCATCACAAACTTACCCGCTTTTTTCGCGGCTTGTACGATTTTTTGCATTAATCCTGGAGAGAATAAGCCCTTCGCGTAATCTTCTAAAACGATCACGTCGACCGAAGCCATGATATCTGAAATTTTATTCATCAAAATGGCTTCAGTCTGCGCTGAAAGCACGCGACGCACTTCATGATCAACGCGCACTAGATGATGCTGCCCCGTCATAACGCGGGTTTTGCGTGTCGTCGGGCGCGTTGAGTCCAGCACTAAACCCGTCGTTGAAACATTCGATTTTTTTAATAAACTTTGTAATATCTCAGAGCCTTCATCAGAACCGATGACCGAAAGTAATTCAACCGACCCACCAAGACTGACTACGTTTTGCGCCACATTCGCGGCTAAGCCTAAGCGCTTGTCTTCTTTTTCAACTTCAAGAACCGGAACCGGAGCTTCGGGGCTAATACGCTTAACGCTACCCAAAATATATTCATCAACACCGACATCGCCGATGACTAAAACTTTCTTGTTTTTAAATAACGAAATTTTTTCAATCAAAGAATTGCGCGTCTTAAGATCTACCGACAATGAAGGAATCAAATTTGACATGTGACCTAACCTATTGCATTAACATTAAAGTGTTTAAACCAAATCAAAATCATTCTAACCGAAGTTCTAAGCAATATCAAAATCTGATTTACAAACCAAACTATATTAAGCCCGTTGCGAAAAAAGAAATCATCGATTATTTAGAAACTTTATACCCGATTTGGGAGAACCGCTTTTCAGACTCAAATCCACCGCCTGAAGGCGAGCCCAACCGCGAATTACTACGCCCTGTTTACTGGCTTGGAAACTGGCAATTCGCAAGCCTCGATTACTATCATCCACCCAAGGGTATTCGTAACCGTTGCGTACAAGCCGAAGAATATCCCAGCGTTTTAAGAAAAATTGTTTCTGAAGTCGAGGCCGAAGTTCGCCAAAATTTTTCTCCGAAAGATGTTCCGGATAAATGGCATTTAAATACGTGCCTCATTAATTTCTACGGAAACAAAATCATCGCCGATCCTGAAACTGGCAAAGTTAAAAAGATGGACTGCGCGCGCGTCGGTGAACATAAAGATTTCGAACCCGGTCCCGTCGCATCCATCAGTTTTGGTGAACGCGCCTTTTTTCAATTCGTGAAAAGCGAAGGTAAACAACAACAAAGCCATATGGTTTTACAACAATGGCTTGATGATTCAAGTCTACAAATTTTCGGCGGAGACAAATTCAAAAAACAACTTTTTCACCGCGTACAACGAGTCGAAGACAAGGGAAAGTTAGGCAGTGAACTTTTCGCTGGCTTACACACCACATCTTTTGAAACCAGACGAATTAATTTTACTTTTAGGTACGTTCCGACAGAGCACATTTTCGATTTAAAAGAATTGCCAGACAATATCCAAAAAGATTTGAAACCTTATGTTTCACAATTAGCCACGCACTCTGATTTTTGGAAACAGCAGTTGGATTAATAAAGGTGGTTTTATTAAAACCACCTTTAACCTTAAATCCGAAAGTCGAACCCTCAACCACCTCAATGACATCAACTTTAATTAAGAAACTGGGCTTCATTGTGCATTAAAACACTTTAAAGAAGTTTTAATGCTTTTATGTGCACTTTACTTATACTTCAATTTGAAGTATAATGGAATTTAGATCGAGGTTCGGACACGAATTTGTAGTACGAAAACCTTTGATAAGCAGTTATCTAAAGTTCTTGATTTCATTCGAAAAAAAGTTCTATTTTGGATCTTTTCTTTCGAGCTGAACGGTATTGACGAAGTGATAAAATCACCAGGATTTCACGACGAACCACTGCAGGGTAATCGCTGGGGGCAACGATCAATTCGCTTAAATAAAGCGTACCGTCTAATTTACCGAGTTATTGACGGGAGAATTCATATCGAACTTTTAGAGGTACATAAACATGACTACTAAATCCTATTTCGGAAGATTAGAAAAAAAATATGGCCCTTTAACTTTCGGCAAAACCTTAACTGCGTTAAGAGAATCAGAAGGTGCTACTCAAACAGCCTTTGCAAAGAAGTTATCTTTATCTATCCAGAATTTAAATGATATTGAAAAAGGACGCCGCATCCCTACCCCAACAAGAGCTGCACGTATCGCTAAGCTGTTACGATTGTCCGAGATAAGTTTAATTCAGTTAGCGATACGCGATTCTCTTTCAAAAGAAGGATTTAAGTATGACGTACAATTAAACCTTTCATCTTAAATTCAACGCCACTGCGCTTTTAACAAATCCACAATAAACGACCATTGATATTCAACAGGTAGCGCGCAGTGAACACCGCGGTCTAACTCTAGCACTTCGGTTTTTTCAAATCGGCCGTTTTGTTTTTT
>JACMQO010000149.1 GCA_014376935.1 Bdellovibrio sp. | reverse complement strand
CATCAAATGAAAAAACTGCGTCCTGATGTTGAACTGATTCAAGCCCCGGTTATGGATGAAATCTGCGCGTGTAACGACTGCCCTTACATGAAAATGAATACGCTTGAGAAAATCAAAGCGGCTTTAACAAACTTTAAACCCGAAGTGACTTTAGATGAAACTTTACGTTTAAAGGCCGCGACGTCTTTAAATAACATGATGAAAATCACCAGTGGCCAAACTGTTCAGTGGCCAGAGCATTTCACCCAGTAAGTTATGATTAAAATCAGTGAAAAGAAAATCACGGCGATTAAGCAAAAGATTCCGAATCTAGAGCTTAATTTTTTTCTTTCAAAAGACTTCTCTGCCACCGTTGAAAATTACCGTGAAAATATTCGCACCGCCTTAGCCCACGATCATTCATTTCATTTTAATCGCCAGCAGTTAGCCGACCTATCTGATTTAAATAAAATTCCAATGGCTAGCGATGGTTTTTTTTCAATTTCGCATTGTCCTGATTTAGGTGGGTTCAGTTTTTCAAATTTAAAACACGGATTTGATCTAGAAAATATCGACCGTATTTCAAAACCCGTTATTTTACGCACTTGTTTTGAAGATGAAATCGCGACCGTGCCGAATGCGAAGTTTTTGTGGGTGGCTAAAGAGGCTGCGCTTAAAGCGATATCGAATAATAAAAATGAATTTGTTATTACTGATTTTCAGACTGAAAATTGGAAGTCTCATTTCGAGAATGACATTTTCTCCTATCGGGTCACAAGCAAGAAGACTTTAGACCTTAGTCTAAATAAGGGCTTTGTATTCTCAGAAAAAGATATTTTGTTCGGTCTATTTTTCAAATAATATAAATAATCGCGTTCATCCATAAACTTTAGTCTAGGACCTGACGATATAATTAGTATCTAAGGAGAAACGCACAATGAAACCACTACGTAATACTCGCCAGGCTCCGCGCAAAGATCTAACACCACTAACGTTAGATACTTTCAATTCACTAGATACTTTGCAAAAACTGGCTAGCTTCGGCGAAGTCATCGAAGCCTCGGCCACCGGCATCCTACTTTATTTCAAACGCGAAGATTTTATTAACAAAGAACTACGCACCAACCTAAACATCGATCACTTAGTCGGCCAAAGCGTCTACTTCACGATTCACGAAATGGATCTTGAAATTTCAGGCACCGTGGCCCGCACCAAGTTCTTAGGTAAGACCGGCTTTCACATCGCCATCGATTACAGTAAAGACGCTCCAGAATATTGGAGAGAGTGCTTGATGGATTTATTGCCGAGCACGCAAGGGTAGTTTATAAATACGCCACCGTGTAGCACGCGAAGCCTTAGCTAAACTACCATCCTCTATGCCGAAAATAAAATAACTTAAACTAGGCATTCTCTTTTGGACGCCTAGTTTTTTGGATTTTAGTTGTCTGTTTCAACACGCTTTTTCTTAGTCGAAGTCTTACCTTTATCCGGGTTCGTTATAGCATTGTTTAACATTCCGCAATTTGTCGTCGTGCTGACGTCTGAAGTGTCACAATTACATGCGTCAAAAGCACTAACTCTTGATGTTTCGGAAGAAACGATAGCATCTTCAGCATCATCATACGCTGGCGCAACATCGAAATCTTTTTTCAAAGTCATATCTTGAATTTCGGTCGTAATTTTGGCCGCTTCCACTTTTGAATTCTTAATTTTTTCATTCACAGAGTCTTGAAAATTCTGCAACTCAGTATTTAAATTTGCCGCATCTGTTGCTTTTTGCGCTTCTTCGTTCGTTTTTTCAGTATTGGCTTGGGCTGTCGCAGTATCATTAGCGTCTTTAAGAATCTTTAAACTTTTATTTTCGTCGTCAATACTCGAATTAAGCTCTTTGATACGTGCTTCAGAAGACTCAGTATCTTGAGTCGCCTGCAGTTGTATGTTTTGTTTTTTCGTATTTTCTTGCTGAAAACATGCTTCTTTGATTTGTTTTAAATATGCATTTAAATTCGCCGTACCTTTAGCACCAGTACCTATTGTATCCTTCAAACCTTTAATTTGCGCATCTGAAGCTGATGTACCAGTTGCTTGCGTATTTGAAACAAGTGCATTTCTTACAGAAATTAATTGTTGTTTGCAGCGATTTAAAATCTTATCATCCGTTAACTCTAATAATCCTGTCTGAGTTGTAAAACGCGCTTTCGTCAATTTTTGATTCTCTTGAAGAATAGCGGTACCTAAACTTCTAATCACTTTAGCACTTTCAACTAATTTTTTTTGGTAAGCTGTAGCCGCATCGCTTGTTTTTGTCGCTCGAGCTTCTGCCGCTTTTTTTAATTTTGCATCTAATTCCGAAATTTTCTTCGTAATTTCGTCTTTTTTCTCGCGCAATTTTTCATTTTGTTTTGTTTGTTCATCCGTTTCTTTTTTGATACGCGCTTCTAAATCTCTTTTTTCTTTTGTGAACTCTTTTCCATCTTCTTTTTTAGTCTTTGCGTCATATTGCTTAACACAAGGAACACCGCCTGTAGCGACATCCGATGCGATTGAGTTTGATGTTGTTCCTAATTTTTGCTTCGCTAACTCCATAATAATGGCCATGCTTTGGTCACCACTTTCGTTTGCAGTTGTCGCGAAAGTTCCACTAATTTTACTTTTACATGCATTAACTTGCGCTGGGCATGAGTTTCCTAAGCTTTTGTCAAACGCTCCGCACGCACGGGCCGCTTTAGTCGACTTTTCACGCCAGTCTTTCATGCTATCGGCGCAAGACTTCGCTTCTTCTCTTGCGTCAGCGTTACAAGACTTACGACAGTCGTCTAAAGCTTCTTTTTTGCAGTAGACTAACTTTGAGTCTTCTAACCCTGCGCAACCTGATGCATAAGTTTCCGTATTACCGCAGGATGCAATACACTCTTGCTTGATTTTCTTCTTTTCTTCAGACGCTGATTTTTTTTTATTTTCCTGTGCGTTTGAATTGATAGACTGAAAGCTAATCAAGACAAACAGTACAGCCGTCAATAATTTAGATACTGAAAATGAATTCATTGCATCTCCCATTTTATATAGAGTTAAGCAGCAAGAGTAAGACCAAAATTGTCATGCTATCTAAAAATTCTACGTCGTAAAATGAGACGTTGTCTTCTGATACATTGCTAGCTCTAGGCCATGGCCCAGAACTAAATGCATATGTCTAGACTGCGGGTGGAACTACGGGAACTGGTTTTTTGAATTTGTTTGCTTGGCGCATAACTAAGAAAAGAACGAAAGCGATGATTAGGAAATCAATGATGCCTTGTAAGAAACTTCCATAGGCTAGAACACCGACACCCGCTTTTTTAGCTTCATCGATGCTGACGTACGCTTGCCCATTCAAGGCGATGAACTGACCGGCTACGTTCACCCCGTTTAATGCTAGACCTATCAAAGGCATTAAGATGTCGTTCACTAAGGAATTTACAATTTTACCAAAAGCGCCTGCAATGAGAACCCCAACAGCTAAATCGAGAGCGTTTCCTTGAGCGACAAATTTTTTGAATTCTGTTAGCATGGTTAGTTCCTTTGGTGATGGCTGTGCGCTTTGTTTTAAGGCACATTGGTTTCAAATTTATTCTTATGTTAATTAATTTTTACTAGGCTTATGTCTACGTCGATTTCTGTCAATCAATCCTGATTTTTCATTGCAAAACACTTGGTGGAATCCGCAGTTTAGCTTACCCTGATTGGCGATGACAGATTCAGTCGCCGGAGAAAATTCGGATTTATTCATACAAGGTCAAAAGATCCATATCCAGACGGAAGACTGGGGCCTTATGCAAAAAGTGATGGTCAGCCGCGCTTTTCAAAACGGCTCTGTCTTAAAAACTTTTAAGCTACCTTACGAAAAGATTCCTCAAGCTGAACTGCAATCACAACGTAAGTTGGCCCTTGCGAAATTGCATCAGCACACTTTAACTTGGATTCAAGGACAAGCTTAAATCTAGCCTCCTCAAACAAGACTTTTTCACTGATCATGAATAAGTGATCCATCTTAAACATATCTATAAAACTTACGGCGCTAATCGCCATGCTTTACGCGATTTGAATATTCAAATCGAAAAAGGCGAATTCACGTTTTTAGTTGGACCCAGTGGCGCCGGAAAAACAACGCTATTCAAGTTAATTTCAGCCTACGAAAAACCCACGACGGGCGATATTGAAGTCGCCGGCTATTCATTGAATAGTTTAAAACTAGGACAAACACCATTTTACCGCCGAAAAATCGGTTTTGTATTTCAAGACTACAAATTATTAAAAAATAAAACTGTTTTTCAAAATGTGGTTCTGCCTTTAGAAATTATTAACAATAAAACGATCGATAAAAGTAAACAGGCGATGGAGCTTTTAGAGCAAGTAGGCCTTCACGATTTACAAGATCAGTACCCCGACTTTTTATCTGGCGGAGAACAGCAACGGGTCGCCATCGCGCGCGCCTTAATTCACAACCCCGAGTTACTAGTCGCCGACGAACCCACCGGAAATTTGGATCCAAAAATGAGTGAAGCCATCATGCAGCTATTTTTTGAATTTTCAAAAAAAGGCACAACGTTTTTCGTTGCGACGCATGACTATCGCCTGCTGACCTTAAAAAATAGCCGCGTGCTAGAATTAAATAAAGGCGAATTAGTCGGAGACCGCATCTCATGAGATGGTCTTCATTAAAAGTTAGTTTACTTGTGGTGCTTTCGTTTTCTATGGTCATGGTTCTGATCAGCTTTATGTTTTACAAAAATATAAATATCTTGCTCGGATTTTGGGAAGACGAAGCGAAGCTTAGCATCTAC
Organism: Bdellovibrio sp.; assembly: GCA_014376935.1. Classification (GTDB taxonomy): domain Bacteria; phylum Bdellovibrionota; class Bdellovibrionia; order Bdellovibrionales; family Bdellovibrionaceae; genus Pseudobdellovibrio. The sequence goes on along the minus strand of JACMQO010000149.1, from coordinate 4,707 downwards.
TTAAAAGTAGACACCACCGAAGAAGAAAAGGGCGCCGCTATCGCCCGATTAAAAACAGACTCTGACATTGCTAACATTCAAGTTGTTACACGCAACGAAGCCGCGGCAGATTTTAAAAAGATTTTAGGCGAATACTCAAACGGCCTAATCAGCGTAGACGAGATCACTGACCTTATTCCTGAATCAATCGTCGTCACTTTACAAAGTAGCTTATCATCACAAACTAAAAACGAAAAATTTGCCTACATCAAGCGGGATCTAACCTTAAACCCGGTGGTCGAAGAAATTTCTTACGGTACCGAATGGATTAAGCAATTTTCAAAATTTGACCGCGCTTTAAAATTCTTTGGACTTTTGTTATTTAGTGTTCTTTCAATCTCGGTCTTATTTATCTCGGCCCTTATGGCTAGATCTTTAGTTGAAGAATCTAAAACTGAAATTGAAGTCTTATCTTTAATCGGGGCCACCCGATGGTTTATTTATAAAAATAATCTACTGCCATTTTTTTACATCTTTGGTTTAAGTGCCGCGATCAGCACGGCTATCACATTTGGCACTTATTTTTACTTCAAGCACCGTTTCTTCTTGGCGCAAGGCTTTGGGTTTTTGGCAGAAAATATTCGCTTCTTAGATGCCCCCGAGGTTCTATCACTTGTTTGCATTCTATTTTTCTTCGTCATTTGCGGAGCCGTCTTATCTTTGAAGTCAGCAATTCAAAGACTAAGTCTATTTGCCTATGAATAAGTTGATTGGTTTTTTGCTTTTATTTAGTACGACCGTATTTGCCGCCGATAAAAGTTCTAACTTCGAAAAAAAAATAAATGCCATCTATGATAAAAAAGCCCAAATCGATTTAGAACTGAACCAAGCTGACGAAAACGTAAAGCAAATCGAATCTAGACTTCGCGAAAAAAGAAAGGTTTTATTGCAACGGGCGCAAGCTTTAAATTATATCAAAAACTACAAATGGGGAAACATGCTAGCAGTTAGCAACCCCATTCAGTTTGAAAGAAATTTTAAAATTCTTTCTAGACTAAACCAGTACGATCTTAATTTATTTAAAGACTATAAAGCTTCACTTCGTAATTTAGCGCAGGGTCGTCAAGACTTAGTCGCTTATCAAAAAGAATTACAGGCGATCATCGAAGACTTGCAAAAACGTGAAGTTGCGCAACATGAAAAAGATTTACAACGCCAGCAGCAAATGATTTTAGAAAATAAAAAATCATTGCTGTTATTTAAAGGCCAATTACCCAGACCGACAGAAGGCCAGTTACGATTACGGTACGGATCACAACGCGATGACCAGAACCAGTATTCGTTCATGATTCACGGTCTGCTATTCACCACTACGGCTGAACAAAACGTTCGCGCCGTCGGTCCAGGAGAAGTCATTTTTCGTGACCAAATTAAGTACTGGGGCGAAACTTTAATAATAAAACACGACGACGATTACTATTCGGTTTACGCCGGAATCACGCCGCATTTAAAGACTGTGGGTGATCAAGTGCAAATGAATGATGTGATTGGGCTAACGAAAAATAATGAATTTTATTTCGAACTTAGACATTTTGAAAACCCAATTAATCCAAAAAATTGGTTAGCAAAGGACAAATAATGAAAAGAAAATACGGGCTATTGATTCTGGTTGTTGCAGTGATTGTATTTGGTGGCCGTCCCATTATGTCTTTTGCACAAGACCGTTACAGCGAACTACAAAACTTCAGTAAGATTTTAAACTTAGTTCAACAGTATTACGTCGAAGAAGTCGACACGAAAAAATTAATCAACGGTGCCATCAAAGGTATGTTGAAAGAATTAGATCCACACACGAATTACATGAACGCAGAAATCTTTAAAGATTTTGAAACAGAAACATCAGGCGAATTCGGCGGTCTAGGAATCGAGATCTCGATCACCAACGGCATCTTAACTATTATTTCTCCGATCGAAGATACTCCCGCTTGGAACGCCGGCATTAAACCGGGTGATAAAGTTGTTGCGATCGATGGTCAATCCACAAAGGGTTTCACGTTAGTTGAAGCTTCGGCATTATTAAAGGGTAAGAAAGGTAGCAAGATCGTTTTATCCGTTATTCGCGAAGCACAAGAAAAACCTTTAGATATTACGATCGTGCGCGGTAACGTTAAAATTAGGTCTATTAAGCCAACGAATCTAGAAGATGGCTACTTGTATGTTAAAATCACAAGCTTCATCGAAAACACCAGTGGCGATTTAGAAAAAGCTTTAGCAAATTTCAAAAAAACCAATAATGGTAAATTCGAAGGCCTATTGATCGACTTAAGAAGAAATCCGGGTGGCTTGTTAGAACAAGCGATCAAAGTCAGTGACCTGTTCATCAAAGAAGGAATCATCGTCAGTACAATTGGCCGCGATCCGAAAAACAAAGAAGTCTCTATGGCTTCAAAGAAAGCTCCTTACGCGAATGTTCCGATCGTGGTGCTCATCAATGAATTTTCAGCCAGCGCCAGCGAAATCGTTTCGGGTGCATTGCAAGACAATAAGCGCGCCGTTATCGTAGGTGAACGCAGCTTCGGTAAAGGCTCTGTTCAGTCTGTGATTAAACTGGGTGACGGCAGTGGCTTAAAGCTTACGATCGCACGCTACTACACGCCAAGCGGCGTTTCGATTCAGTCTGAAGGTATACACCCCGATATCGAAATCGAAGATGTCGATGCTGAAGCTTTCGCGAAAGCCGTATCAAAACAAAAAGGCATGCGCGAAAAAGATATTACGGGCCACTTAAAAAGCGACAAAGAAAAGTTAGCGGATAAGAAAAAACAAGATGTGCCTTCAATGGAAAAAAATGCCGTTGCATGGTGGAAAGACATCGGCAGCAAAAAAGATGCTGACCTCAGTGAAAAAGAACGACTTTTCAAAGCCGACTACCAAGCGTACCAAGCATTTAGTTACTTAAAAGCTTGGAAGACGTTAAAGAATATTTCAACAAAGTAAATTTAGAAAATATTCCAAAACGGGCGAATATCGTTTTGAGGCATTGGTGGGTGCGAGGTAACGACGCATTTTTTAAATAATTAGACTTGTATGGGGCTATTTAGGGGCAAGAACGTAGAGATTTACACGGATTTGCAATTAATTTGCTGTTGAATAATATCCTGTAGTCTATTAGCTTATATTTTGCTATTCTTTGAGCAAGCCAAGGATGATACTCAGGTGAGAGAACTTTTTAACAACCTCAATAAAAACCCTCATAAAGCATTTAAGAAACACTTCTTAAAAAGTATTCATTTAGAAATTGGATTCTCGAGCGTATCTACAGAATCCCTTTTGTTGCAAGAATCTGCGTTAAAACTAGGGCTTGCTAACAATTTCGGGTTAAAAATTTGTAAACGCTTAAACAGAGCTAATGTTGCATTAACAAATCTAAGCGACAAGGAAATGAAAATAACAAATCATTCGACAACATTAGGCTTAATTTTTTCAACCGAAAATCAAAAAAGAGAACTTCAGGTTTTAAGCGACAGGATTGTTTATTCTGATCATGAATATACCGGATTTACAGATCTTAAAACCTCGTTAAGAGGTCAGCTATCTTTTCTCTTTAAGACCTTAAACATTCCCGAAGACGTCAACAAAATTGGTTTTAGAAAAATCAATTCGGTTCGTGTCGACGAAGCTACTTCCTATGAGGACGCAACGGCAATCTTTAACCCCGCTTTATTTGCCGTTACAAACACGGGCTTTTTTTCACCAGACGCCTTAAACTCCATTGAAAGTAATTTGGCTCTCGAAAAAGACAAAAAAAAGTTTATTCTACGTACAAATATAAGCAAAGCATCAGAAGCAGCATCATATATTTGCAACTTAGATTTCGATCTTATCGATCAAAATATAAATAAATTAGACTATGTATTTGACACAGTTTTACCGGAAATAAACCAATTACACTGTGACTTGTTTATTTGGGCTGTTACAAATGATCTTATTAAAGTAATGGAGGTATAAGTGAGTTTCGATGTAGGCACACTAATAGCTGAACGTGACCAGAGGACTCCAGTTATTGCCTTTAATGTCAGAAGTAAGGAGCTTAGTACTCCGTTAGAACGTGTTAAGTTAGTGGCTATCACAGGAAATGAGGTCATTCCTCTAATTTTCAAAAACTCTACCCATGCGGATGAGACTTCCTTACGCTATATTCTGTCTATTCAACAAAAAATTTCCGCAGCCGCAACAACGCTAATCTCGAAGGAATATTGGGGAAATTTACCTACTTACGATAATTACAACAATCTAGACGAGTTATATGATGCTGATGAAACTGAAGAATTATTTTTTCAGGCCGCACAAAAACGAGGCTGGTAGTTTAACTCGCGGCATCGGTGCGACATCCGCATGCTATCAAGAAATTGATTTAGTCAATCGTTGGCAAGGCGATTTATTTCCTAGCAGTTCTTTCGCTAGCGAAGGTCTTCCTACGAAGGCCGTTCCATATTGGCTACTTGCAAATAGAACATGTCAGCTTGTTGAAGAAAGGGGAGTTAAACTTACCCATTTAGTATTTATTGCAACTTATCCAATAGATGAGTTTGTAATTGCAGAAAAAGGCGCAAAAAGTCTAAAGAATCAGATTTCCGAAATTTTGAGTAAGACGGATAGCTGCCTATACTTACCGCCATCGCCCGACAGTAAATTAGTTGAACACGTCGTAGCTGATTTCAATTTACT
>JACMQO010000148.1 GCA_014376935.1 Bdellovibrio sp. | reverse complement strand
TATGTTGTTAGCGGTTATGACCTGACGTTCGGGTTGAATCGTTTTTTCAGATAATTTTGTGTGAGCTAATTTTACGATTTGTTCTGATGGTTTTTCTTTGCACGTTAACGAGACCGAGCATAAATCTGTACGCAAAAGTTTAAAATTAGAAATTTTGAAATCTATTTTTTGAATTAAATCTAAATTTTCTTTCGGGCCCGCGATATAAAAAATATCTTTATCGGCAAATAAAATATCGGGCGCTGCAATTTGGTGGGCGATAATATAACTGCAGAATTCATCTTTGTAGATCGAATTGGTGATATCTGAATATTGCATTTTAAAAACGGTTGAATAAGAGTTGACGCTTAATCCATCTGATTTTGTATCTGCCTGCGCCGAAATAGTGGTGCCGATACTTTTGATATCAGCAGCAGATCCAACAAAAAGTTTTACATTTTTTAGATGCGCCATTTCGACTGATTTTGAATGAAGGACTTTGGCTCCCCATTTTGTCATTTCGATTAACTGAGAATAATTCAGTTCAGGCAATGGCTTCGCATCTTTGACGATTTTTGGGTCTGCTGAATAAATTGAATCGACATCTTTTAAAATTTCACATTGATCTGCTTTTAAATAATCAGCCATCGCAACGGCCGAGGTGTCTGAACCGCCACGACCCAACGTGGTAATTTCTTTGGTGACGGGGGATACGCCTTGAAAGCCCGCTAAGATAACTATTTTATTTTCTTTTAAAGCGGCTTCAACGCGAAAGGCTTTCACATCAATAATCGAAGCATTCACATGTGATTCATCGGTTAATATTCCGGCTTGGCTACCGGTAAAACTGATGGCCGACGAACCCAGATCATTTAAAGCCATACTGAGTAACGACATACTCATGCGCTCGCCGACGGTTAATAGCATATCTAGTTCGCGCAAATGCGGATTAGGTGAAACTTGGCGCGCTAGTTCAATCAGTTGGTTTGTTGTTTGCCCCATAGCACTTACGACAACGACCACTTGAGTTCCGGCTTGGTGTAATTGATGAATGCGTTTTGCAACCTGTTTAATTTGTTCGGGCGTTGCTAAAGTTGCGCCCCCGTATTTTTGAACGATCAGGCGGGGTTTTGAATTTTCAACAGGTGTGTTCGACATTGGGCTTAGTCTAAAGCAAATTTTTTGTTTTGATCACGAAAAAATTCGCTTGCCACACTGAGTGATCCCAGCGGAATGCGCACGTAGTGGCCCATTGCAGTTTTTGGGATGTATCCTAAGAAAAGTTCTGCATTTAATTCTCGCAATGATTTTCTGGTTACACTTAAATGATCAGCCAATTGATCGATATCGGTTCCGGGCGGTGCCATCACCATTTCGTATTGCAAAGGAAACTGGGCATCGATATCGCGGAACCCGTAAAGATTTGGAGCTTTAGCGATCATCATGGCCGCTAAAATTTTTGGAACGTAATCTTGAGTTTCTTGAGGTAAAGCGCCTTTTTTAACAAGTTCCCAGTAATCACGGGTTCCGTATTTTTTAATCTGACGGCGTAAACCATTTTCGCCCATATTGTAGCTGGCTGCCACTAAATACCATGAGCCAAACTCTTGGTTTAAATCTTTTAAATAACGAATGGCCGCCAGCGTACTTTTTTTAATATCGCGGCGCTCATCAAGCCACCAATTTTTTTGTAAACCGTAGTTCGTACCGGTCGACTGGATAAACTGCCAAGGGCCCACAGCCTGCGCGCTGCTAACAGCTTGTGTTGAAAAGCCACTTTCGATCATCACCATGTAAGCTAAATCAGTTGGAAGACCCGCTTTTTTTAATTCAGATTGTAATAAGGGCATGTACTTTGTCGATTTTTCTAACCAGTCACGGAAAAATTTTTTTCCGCGCACTTGAAAATAAGAAATCCAGTAACTGACTTTTTTGTTGTACGTGACGGGTAGATCAAAAATAAAATGATCTGTTTTATGGGTTTGTTTTTGCTCTAACATTTTTAATTTTTGCTTCAGCGATAAAGCCACCGTCGTTTTAACGGGCTCGACCGCGGCCTGCGTAAGGCTGGTCGCAAAAATAAATGGAATTAGAAATAAAAATTTTATCATCGCTTAAAGGTAGTATGGCAAAAAATCAGCAAAGCGGACAGAGGACTTTTTTGACAGTCTGGTTTGCTCGCGCTGACAAATCACTGACAGGACCTAGACTTCGGTCGATAGGAAAAAGTGATCTATCGGTCGTCAGATCGAAGAAGTTAAGTCTAGATTTTTTTCGCAGACCTTCGTCTGCTTGCGGTGCATCTGGCACTTGGGTTGCTATTTGTTAGTAACAGTAACCAGTGTTTGATTGAACGGTGTCTAACTGCTGAACCCAAAAGGAGTAAAAGCGCGTGAGTACAAAAGGAATCTTTACGGCCCTTAGTGGAGCTTTAGCGCAGACGACAAAGATCGACACGATCGCCAATAATATTGCGAACGTGAACACCACGGGATTTAAAAAAGATCAGCAGACGTTCAGCGAATACTTAACTGCTTTTGAAAAAGAACCCGAAGTGATCGGGATTCCGCGCACGCCGGCTAGTATCGGTGATTTCTACGATACAAATGGCGGCGATAAAAGTTACGTGGATGCATCAGGTACATATACAAATTTTGAACAAGGTAGTCTTAAAAGTACGGGCGGTAAATTAGACGTTGCGATTGATGGACAAGGATTTTTCGAAGTGAATACGCCATCAGGTGTGCGATTGACTCGCGCCGGAAATTTCACGGTTGATGGTGACGGACAATTAGTCACAAAAGATGGCCACGCCGTTTTACTTGAAGGCGAAAATTTAGCGGCCCCTGAAGAGCGTACTGTTCGATTCAGCGGAAAAGCATCGGTGTCAATTTCTGACGGTGGTGAAGTTTTTGATGGTGACCAAAGGTTAGGAAAACTTTCACTAGTGAACGTCAAGAATCCGGATTCATTACAAAAGGTAGGAAATAACTACTACGGATTTAAGTCAAATATGGCGCCTGAAATTACTTCGATTGCGGTTCCAAGTTTGAAACAAGGGTTTATCGAAACTAGTAACGTTAATATCGTAAACGAAATGACAGAAATGATTTTAGCGCAACGGGTTTTCGAAGGAACGCAGAAAGCTATTCACGCCTACGACAGCATGGCAGATAAGATGATCAATGTTGTCGGCAGCGTTAAAGGATAATTAAAATTTATTTTAGGTTTTAAAGAAGTTTAAGAATGAAGGGGTAAAGATGATTAAAAGTTTAAATACAGCAGCCACCGGTATGATCGCGCAGCAAAGTAACATGGATGTGATTGCCAATAACATTGCGAACGTCAGTACTTACGGATTCAAAAAGGGCCGCGCTGAATTTGAAGACCTTGTTTATCATACTTTAAAAGACCCCGGGCAAGCTTCGGGATTAAACTCGACAACGCCAACCGGGGTACAAACGGGTCTTGGTGTTCGTACAGCCGCCGTTCAAAAAGACTTCACAATGGGTCAAACGGTTATTACTAAAAATCCGCTAGATATTCAGATCGAAGGATCAGGATTTTTTCAAGTGCGCACGCCAGATGGCGAAATCGCCTACACCCGTGATGGATCGTTTAAGAAAAACGGCGACGGTAAAGTTGTCGATAAAAACGGAAATTCATTAATTCCAGAATTAACGATTCCGCAGACGTCAGTCAATTTAGAAATTTCTCCGGCTGGTGAAGTGCGCAGCATTAATGGTGAACGCAATGCCGAACCGCAAATATTAGGCTCGATTGAAATCGTGAACTTTATTAATCCAGCCGGGTTAAAAAGTATGGGTAAAAATATTTTTCAGCCAAGCTCGGCCAGTGGTTTACCGGTTTCGGGCCGTCCGGGAACAAACGGCATGGGCTATTTGCAACAAGGTGAAGTTGAATCCAGTAACGTCAATATCGTTGATGAAATGGTGAATATGATTACCGCTCAACGCGCTTACGAAACAAATTCTAAAGTCATTCAGACTTCAGATCAAATGATGCAAACTGCGGTAAATATTAAATGATGAAACAACTGATTAGAATTACATTGGCTCTTTTTCCGATGATCGTTTGGGCGCAAAAACAGCAGCCTGAAATTACTTTTCCGTCGGCGATCGAAATTTCTCCACGTTCTGTGATTACCGCTTTTGACGTGGCCGAAACAAAAAATATCACAGATCAAATGGCTGAAGAGCTAAAAGGAATTCAATTGGGTGATGCGAATACGGTTCGTATCGAGAAAAATCAGCTGACGCATAAATTAAGAACGATGCACGCGAAATTTATCTTACCTTCAGAAATGAAATTCTTAAAAAGCCGTCATCCGGTTTCAAGAATGGAATTAGAACGTAAAATTAAAAATCACATCGCCAAAAACTGCGGTGAATGTGATATCCAGATTCAAATTTCTTCGGTGCCGGTGAACGTAACATCTGATTGGGAATTAGATTTAAATGTTGATCTAACAAAAACGGCCGTGATGATTCCGATTCATTCTATAAATCAGCCTGATAAAAAAGGTTGGGTTGTGGGTGAAATCAAACGTTACCAAAAAGTTCCAGTTCTAAATCGCGCGGTAAAAATGGGCGATGTGATTACGGCTGATTTGGTCAGCGTTGAAAAAAGACTTTTAACGAATCCACGCGAAGTAATTATGAGCATTTCGCAAATGATGGGCATGCAAGCGTCACGATATATTAATGCTGGGCAAACTTTGGCGTATGCCGATTTAAAAAAAGAACAAGTGATGAAAAAAGGTCAAATGGTTAAAGCCGTTGCCGGTCACACTTTTTTTGAAGTTTCTATTTCGGCGCAAGTTGAAGAAGCGGGCGCGATTGGAGACGTCATTCGTGTTAAAAATTTAGATTCGCAAAAAGTCGTGGCGGCGCGTGTGATCGATAAAGGCTTAGTAAGGATAGAATAGTGATGATGAAGAAAATTTATTTCATTTGTTTAGTTCAAGTCTTAGCATTATCGGGATGTGTTACGTCTCCGACACCATTACCCGTGGTGACGACTCCACCCGCGGTTGAACAGCCTGCGCCAGTTGCCGCAGAACCCACGGTAGAGGCTCCAGAAAAACTAACAAAATTTTCTGAAGTGAATAATATGCCGGCAGCGTCGGACAGAAGTTACAAAAGAATGACTCGTCAACGTATGGAAGAAGAATCTGATTTACAAGCCGACGCGGGATCTTTATGGAAGATGGATGGCCAAACAAGTTATCTGTTTCAACAAAATAAGCACCGCGTAGCGGGCGATCCAACAACAATTAAAATGGAAGGCTTAGCTTTAAAAGAAGTTGAAGCCAAAGTTTCAGTCATTCAAGACTTAATGAAAGATCTTGATAAACAAAGAGTTGAAGCTGAAGAAGAGTCAAAAAAAGCGCAAGCCGAAAAAGTACGTTTGGCCGAGCTTGAAAAACTGAAACCAAAAACAATTACGGATCCGAATGATCCTTTATATGACCCTTACGTAGGTCAATACCCAGCCGATCTTCAAGCGGCCGAAGACGCTAAAAATGCAAACTTAAGAAAACCAGCTGCGGTCGAGCCAGCGAAAGCCGAAGTCGCTAAGAAAGACGAAAAAGAAGAAAAAATTGATTTGAAAGATGTTGAAGCCGTTCCGGCCCGTATCGTTGAGCGTATGCCAAATGGTATGTACCGAGTTAGCGGTCAACAGAATTTCATGATTAAGAAAAAACCGTACAAAGTCATCGCCACGGGTCTTGTTCGCCCCGAAGACTTCGATGATGGCGCGATAAGTTCAATAAAATTATTAGAACCACAGTACGACGTGATTCATATGAAGAGGACTCAATAGATGAAGCGAGTTTTATTTTTAGTAGGCTTAATTTCTTTGGCGAATATCGCCGCATTAAGCAAGGCCCAGGGCGCACGTCTAAAAGATATTGCTAGCATTCGTGGTGTGCGTGAAAACCAATTGATCGGCTACGGTTTAGTTGTTGGTTTAAAAGGAACGGGCGATTCAGCGTCTGAATTCACCGGTAAGTCTTTTGCGCGCATGATTGAAAAATTAGGAATTAAATTAGATCAAGCGTCGCTACAAAGTAAAAACGTCGCAGCCGTTATCATCACTGCAAAATTGCCGGCCTTTGCTAAAGCGGGTAATCCGTTAGATGTGACCGTTAGCAGTATCGGTGATGCAGCCTCTTTGGTTGGTGGAACATTATTGCAGTCGCCACTTCGCGCCGGTAATGACGAAATATTTGCGGTAGCGCAAGGTAGTATTTCAATCACGGGTGATGGCGCAACTGTTCATACGACATCGGGCCGCATTCCAAATGGCGCTATGATCGAACGTGATATTCAAGGTGATTTTTCGAATAAGAAAATGTACCGCATGACGTTGCACAATCCCGATTTCACAACGGCCGCACGCTCAGTTTTGACAATTAATAAAGAATTAGGTGGTTTGTACGCTTCGGCTAAAGATGCGGGAACGATCGATATTATTACTCCATCCGCGTTTGAAAACCGTGGAGTCGAACTGATGGCGACGGTTGAAGCTATTGAAATTAACCCGGATCAACGCGCGCGTGTTCTAATTAATGAGAAGACCGGCACAATCGTGATCGGTGAAAAAGTCAAAATTTCTAAAGTGGGCATCAGCCACGGAAGTCTGACGTTAACGGTTGCGGATGATAAGCCTAAGAAAAAAGGCGGCGTGGATGAAAAAATCACGGTGCTGGATACGGGCGCAAGCGTTGGCGATTTAGTTCAAGCATTAAATAAATTAGGCGTATCGCCAAAAGATTTAATTAGTATTTTACAATCTGTGAAAGCCGCGGGTGCTTTGCACGGAGAACTTGAAACAATGTAATTTATTTTTGTGGACGTCAGGATGACGACCACTACGGGAGGGGTTCTTACTTTTCATTTACTAAGGATAGTCCAGGTGCTGTTTAGATGTTAAAAAATTCTTTCGCAGGAAGCTTTTCATATCAGCGGTTACAATCGAAATTAGGATGATTGAAACTTGTTATCGCTTGCACTTAGGAAAAACACATGGATGTGGACTGTAAAGTTAAGAGCCTTTCTCACTTTTTTTATTGATAACACTTTTCATTTTCAAGGAAGAAAATCGAAATGTCTGAAATTACCAAATTAAATTCTGCGCCTATGGATTCAATTCAGGCCAAACCCTTGTCAGAAAGAAAAAATAAAGTCACTGATGAAAAGTTACGTGAAGTTTCTGAAATGTATGAAAAACATTTCATCCGTCAAATGATGAAAGAGATGCGTGCGACCGTTCATGAAGGCGGATTAGTTCAACAAAATAACGGTGAAAAATTATTTCAAGATCAGTTAGATGATCAGTACGCCGGCGAATGGGGAAAAGCGGGCGGCATCGGTTTAGCCGACATGATTCACAAACAATTATTAGATCGCTACGGCGAACAATTTGGACTAAAAGAACCCATTCAAAAACCAAGTGGCCCATTAAAATTCGATGCGAAATCAACAATTTCAACGGTGCGTTCGGGTGAACCAACACCATTAAAAGCAAACGCCGAATTAAAACCAGAAAATGAAATCACAAATTTAAAAATTCAGCCCGATGCCACCACACAAAAAACAGCGGCGTTACATAATCCTTGGGCTGGAGTTTTGCTAGATAAAAAGTACTTAGAGATGGACCAGATGCAGTATCGCATTAAACACGACAATGGGCTGGAAAGTCTCATAACGACACGTGGAAGCGGCTTAGCGGCAGATAGCATGGGCGCCAAATTGTCGGCCGGTGACGAAGTTAAGGCCGGACAACAACTGGGATGGCTAGATGCGACTAGCCCTTTGTTTTGGACAATCAAGCCAAATAAAGTCGGTGTCTCAGAATGATTTGGTGCTTTTGTCCCTATATGATACACTTATTTAAGGCTGGAGGCTTGTTATGAAAATTACGCACAATAAAATCGGACAAAATCTGAACCTGAGCGACTCTTCGAAAACAGAGAAAGCATCAGGAAAAGAAAAAACTTCGGGCGTAGGAAAATCAGATAGTTCATCTTCAACAGATGCATTAAAAGATTTAGGTGTTTCAGGCTCAGCGACTCGTCTTGATTTATCAGAGCGCGCGCAAGATTTAAAAAATATCAAAGACATCGCGATGGCTTCTTCTCCAGATATTGATGCGGCTAAAGTTGAAAAATTTCGTAATCTTATTGACCAAGGTAAATACAAAACTGATTCAAAAGCCATTGCTGACCGAATGGTTGATGAACATTTATTTGCGGCCGGTGGCGCTTCGAACGAATAATTTTTTAGATTTAAGTACTTGGTTGCAGAGCAACCAAAATTAGGATGTAAAAAATTTAAAAACTTCATGGATGAAGGGTTAAAGAATGAGACAAAGAGCTTTTGAAAAACTAGTTAATAACTTAGAAGATTTAACAAAACAATATCGAATGTTGTTAGACTGTGTTCGTAAAGAAAAAGAATTTCTAATCGAAGCGGATATTCCAAACTTAAATGAAAATAATATTTTAAAAGAACAAATCTTGATGCGCATTCGTAGCCTTGATGGTCTTCGCGTAAACTACGCGACCGAATTAGCCGGCATCGTGGGTGCAGACATTGCTCATCCAAGATTACTAGAGATCGCGCAAAGACTTGGTGGGCCAGAGGCTGACCGTCTTCGTACAATCCATTCAACATTAGAATTAATTACAAATAGATTAGTCCAACTGAACAAAGAAAATGCGACGTATGCTGAAAGCGGATTAAAAGTTGTAGGCTCTGCCATGGATAATTTGAAAGAAACTTTGATGGGACAAAAATCTTATCAGAAAAAAGGCGGCTACAAAACAGGACCTGATAAATCAGGGCACTTCGTTAGTAAAGAAGCCTAACGGTTTCGATATTTTTAGCATCAGTATTTTTTAAAAGTAAGTACTTAAAAAGTTTTAGAATGAAACTTTAAAGGATAAGGCAAGGATGGCCAAGATACACGGTTTAATGGACATGGGTAAGCGCAGTTTGATGTTAAATCAAACGGCTTTGCAAACCACGTCTCATAACATCGCGAATAAGTCGACGGAAGGTTATTCACGCCAACGCGTGGATATTCAAACCAGTCCGGCACTTGGTGATGGAAAAACGCGTACGGGCTCGGGCGCCGAAGCGGCCGGAATCACAAGATCAAATAACCCTTGGTTAGAAAAACAAATTGAACGCGAAGGTTCGAGCCTAGCCTTTGCTGATGGTCGTTCCCAAGCTTTAGCAAAAATCGAAACTGTGATGAACGAGCAAACCGTTAAAGGGATGAATGGTTCAGTCACAAATTTCTTTAATTCTTTTCGCGAATTAGCTAGTAATCCTGAAAGCGCGACCGTTCGTACCATCGTTCGAGACAATTCAACGTCGTTAATTCGAAACTTTCAAGATATGGATCGTCAAATCGACGGCGTGGTTGGCGAATTAAATAAAGAAATCGAAACGGGCGTTCGTGACGTGAATGGTTTAACTAAAGAGATCTCCGGATTAAATCAAAAAATTATGAACGTTGAAATCACCGGGGCCCACGCCAATGACGAGCGTGACCGTCGTGATTTACTTGTTAAAAACTTAGCTGAAAAATTAAATATCAGTTATGCCGAAGACACAAAGACCGGAATGTTAAACATCACCGGTGGACAAACGGGGATCTTAGTGGCCGGAACGTCGGCGAATGAATTAAAAACTGAATTGAATTCAGATAACAAAATGATCGTTCAAGCTGAACTTTCAAAAAATGGAATGCGCTCGGATATTACCGACCAATTTACCCGCGGCTCGGTTGGCGCGGCGATTGAGCTACGCGAAGGTATTGTTACCGATTTAAAAACACAGTTAGAAAGTTTAGCTTATAATATCGCAACAGAAGTAAATCGTGCGCATACCGAAGGTTTTGACCGTAACGGAAAACCTGCGGGCGAACTTTTTGATATTCCAAAAACTGGCGAATTTTCAATTCAAGATTTAAAGCTAAATAAAGCCATCATGAATGATGTTAGTTTGATTGCGGCCGGAGCTAAGGCAAACGCGCCGGGCGATAATACAACGGCCAACGTGATCCATTCTTTACAATTTAAACCATTAATGGAAGACGGCAAATACACGTTTGACGATTTCTATAATTCTAAAGTGGGTCAAATCGGCGTTATGGCGCAAACGGCGAATAGCAGTTTTGAATCACAAAAAAATGTGGTCGATCAACTTAAAAACACGCGCGAATCGATTAGCGGTGTGAACTTAGACGAAGAAGCTTCAAAGATGATCGAGTTTCAAAAATCATTTGAAGCATCGGCGCGTATGATTAAATTGGCTGATGAAATGTTTGATACTGTCCTTAACTTGAAGCGAATGTAAGGGTAATTCAATAAATGCGTGTAACTGAGAAGATGAATCAAGCACAAGTTTTGAATAACATTCAGAAGAATCGTTCTGAGTTGTCGAATTTGCAGAATCAAGCTGCAACCGGTAAGCGTATTACAAAACCGTCTGATGATCCAACGGCGGCCGCAAAAATTTTATCATCACGCACTGAAGGAAAAAATTTAGAACAATTTGATAAAGGCATCGTGAATGCCAAATCTTTTCTTGAATCAACAGAATCGACGTTGGCTCAATTAACAGAATCTTTAGTACGTGCTAAAGAATTGGCTCTACAAGGGGCCAATGACACGAATGCGGGAACATCGCGTGAAATGATCTCGGTCGAAATCGGACAAATTTATAATGCTGTTGTTGAAATGGCGAATCGTCGTGTGGGCGAAAAATTTATGTTCGGTGGATATCAAACTTTATCGCAACCGTTTTCACATGATGGACAGTACAAAGGCGACGACGGAGAAATTAAAATTGCTGCGAACAAAGGGCAATTTGTTTCGATGAATTTGACCGGTGATAAAGTCTTCATGGGGCGTGGAATCGGTAATGATGGAACGATTCATCAAGCCGAAGAACCACCGCAAGACGTAAATCAATTGCAAGATTTCAAATTGACCGAGGCTGAACGCCAAATTAAAAACTTAGCGCAAGAGGCAATGCACATCGAAACGCGTGGTCCTGCCAATGTGGGTCGTATTCAGCGCTTGGGGGAAGCCGATCCGGTTACGGGCGGTAACGGCGTTAATATTTTTACGATTATGAGTGGGCTTGAGACGGCCTTGAAGACCAACGATAAGGCCGGAATCCAACAAGCGCTTGAGCCTTTGGACCAGGCCGTGAATCAAATCAGTTTGGCTCGCGCCGAAATTGGTGGTCGCGTGAATCAGCTAAATGCCACTTCAGACGGCATTCAGAAGACAATCGTTGAAAACAAAATCGCAAATTCGCAACTGGAAGAGGCTGATCTATTTCAGGTTATGACAGATTTGAACAAAGCTGACGCTTCGTTAAAGGGAAGTCTAGAGACTTCTCATAAACTTTTAAGCATGAGCCTTCTTGACTTTCTTAAGTAGAACAAATAATTAAACTTCCGCTTAGTCCAACCGATAAGAGAATTGTGCGCTCAACAAATGCACTGGATGAAAAGGAGTTTTCGTCATGCTCGTACTTACAAGGAAGTTAGGGGAATCAATCGCGATTGATGACCATATTAAAATTCGAGTTGTCCAAATCAAAGGTAAGCAAGTCCGCCTAGGAATTGAAGCCCCAAAAGACACCAAGATCCACCGTGAAGAAGTTTACGTCGCTATCCAAGATCAGAATGAACAGTCAGTTCAAGTCAGTTCCGATAAAGTCAAAAACATCTCTAAGTTGTTAAAGCCCGAATAAAATCCGGGTTTTGCTGTTTAGTACACGCGTCATATAAAAAAAAATTGTAACGGCCTCGATTTAGGTCCAGAATTTTACTAACCCATTTTGGGACTTGGTTTGTCTGATTATCTAGCAGGAGGTTTTGTGGTTATAAAAACATCTCGATTTGGTCTCGTTGAGTTCAAAATCGAAGACGTTTTGACATTCACAGAAGGATTACTAGGTTTTAAAGACCTACGTCAGTTCATTTTATTGGATGATCCAAACGACGATATCTTTGCCTGGCTTCAAAGTTGCGAACTTCCTTCGATCGCATTCCCTGTACTAGAGCCTGAGATTTTCAGTCATAAATACAATATTAATTTAAATCGCACAGACTTAGAAGCATTGAAATTAAATGCGACTGAGACTCCGTTATTTTTCAACATCATCACCATTCCAGATGATCCAACGCAAATGACTGCGAATGTGAAAGCGCCGATTATCATTAATCAGCAAGCGCGTTTAGCTCGTCAGTGCGTTCTTCAGGATAATCACTTAGCGATCAAAGAACCTATTTTTACGAAACTTCAAAGTCGCGTGGTGCAATACCCTCAGTTACCGATCAAGAGCCAGGGGCGCCATTTAGACATGACTGTGCGTATTTCTGACAAGCCGGCCGTTGACCAAGAATTATAAAAATATGAATCTAGAAGGATGCCTTTAAACGACATCCTTTTCTCAAAATCTCAAAAACTAATCGATCTAGCAAAAATCCGTGTCGTTCAAGAGGCTGACTGTCTTCCGTTGCCTTCGCATTTGAATCCACGTTCGATTCCTTGGGACGAATCTAAAATTGATTGGAGTGATCGTAAAAATTTTTTGCGTTCGTTCATGAGAGTCTCGTGGCCTACAACGCGCATTGCGATTGGGTTTCAGATCGCAGCCAGTATCTTGGCCTTTTTAACCCCATTTTTAGTGCACGCCTTTTTATCGCGCCTTCAAACCGGCAATTTCGAGCAACAGAATTTGATCGAACTGATTTCGTTAGCGATTGGCCTAGGTATTTGCGGAGGCGGTCAGGGTGTTATCATTCAGCACTATTTTTATCGCACATTAGAATTCAATCAAATCACAACGAACGTGGTGAATAAAAAAATATTTTCGCATTCTTTGAAGCTATCGTCGCAAGCCAAAAATAAATTTCAAGTGGGCGACATTGTTAATTTTATGAGTTCAGATTCAGACGCCATCGCAGATAGTTCGATCACCGTGATCGATTTAACCAATGCGGTCGTCTTACTAGTGGGTTGCACGGCTTCATTATTCTATTTTATCGGCTGGTCGGCGGCTGTGGCGTTAGTGGTGATGGGCTTACTGGTTCCATTTACGCAAAAATTATCAAAAACGTTTATGCACCTTGAAGATCAGATGATGAAATACCGTGACCAGCGGATGACGTTGATGACTCAGGTCATGAATGCGATTCGCGTCGTTAAATATTTTGTTTGGGAGAAAAGCGTTCTTGAAGAAGTTGGTGAAGTTCGGCGTTTAGAGATTCATTCACGTTATCAATTAGCTCGCGCCGAAATCAGTTGGGGTTTAATTTATACGTCAATTTCGACAATCGTTTTATTTGCGGCATTACTGACTCATATCTTGCGCGGAAAGACGATTGATCTGGCGTTGATCTTTACGTGTATTTCAATTTTTGCGATGATGGAAGATCACTTTGGTAATTTATCCAAGTTTATCAGTCGCTACATTAACATTTTAGTTAGTAGTGACCGTATCACGGCTTTTTTGAAATCAGATCAAGTGGGCGATTTAAAGAATATTTTACCTGAACAGAAAAATTTGATCCAGTTTAGACACCTCGATTTCACGTACCCGAACCAACCGGCCTTATTTAAAAATTTAGATTTTAATATAACCGCGGGTTCTTCGTTAGCTATCGTGGGCCCCGTGGGCGCCGGTAAATCCACATTGCTACAATTAATGCTTTCAGAGCTGAATCCTTCAGGTGGAGACATTCGTTTTCAAAAAGATCTTTCTAAAGCTTACGTTTCGCAAGATGCATTTATCGTCAATGCGTCTTTAAAAGAGAATATTATTTTCGGTGCAAAAAACCACTCGGCTGAAAAAATTAGAAATGCTTTACACGTTTCAGCTTTAGAATACGATTTACTAGCGTGGCCATCAGGGCTTGAAACAGAGATCGGCGAAAAAGGTGTTAACCTATCGGGCGGGCAAAAACAACGTGTCAGTCTAGCGCGTGCGGTGATGGCCGATGCGGATTTGATTTTATTAGATGATCCGTTATCGGCCGTCGATCCTTCGACTGAAATGTTATTAAGTGATCGATTGTTATTCGGGTTTTGGAAACATAAAACGCGCGTGGTCGTGACCCATCGTTTAGAATCGTTGAATCGTTTTGATCAAATTTTATTTGTGCAAGACGGTCAGCACTTTTTAGGAACTTTTGATCAGTTAAGTGCGACGTGTGCTCCGTTTAAAAGTTTTTTACGCACGCATGAAAACAATAAAGGTTTAGAAAAAGATAGCTATCAGTCTAAAGCGGTGGCGTCGACCGAAGCCGCGGCGGTTGTACCGTCAGAGGCCATTCGTATTACCGATGATGAAGATCGTGCGATCGGGGCTGTGGAAAAATCTGTGTATATCGACTACATCAAAGCCATGGGTGGAGAAAGCAAATGGCAGAATTGGGTTTTGTTTGCTTTATTTATTTCAGCCATCGCATTGGTGCTGGCCCCGATGGGTCAGAAGATGTGGTTATCGCAATCGAATAAGTTAACGGTTCTAACGCCACTGCAAGTGATTTACGGGTACGGAGCTTTGGGTGTGTTGACGATGTTGATCACATTCATCAGCACTTCGTTTTGGACTTTTCAAGGTATTAAGGCCGGACAGATTTTTCACGATGCGATGTTGAAGTCGGTATTAGCGACGCGCATGCGCTTTTTTGATAGCACGCCCGTGGGCCGCATCCTGCAACGTTTTTCGCGCGATGTGGAATCTGTCGATATCCATTTACAATGGAGTTTTAACGCGACTATTAATGCTTTATTTCAAATTACCATTTCGTTTTTGCTGATTGTTTTTGTTTTACCGTGGGTGATTTTATTTCTACTTCCGGTTCTTTATTTTTATTACAAAATTCAAAATGATTACCGTCGGGTTGCACGTGAAGTAAAACGTTTAGATTCGATTGCGCGCTCTCCCCGCTACGCGCATTTTAAAGAAACTTTGCAAGGTCTTCATGTGATTCGGGCTTTTGATCAAGTCGATTGGTCGATGGATCAGTTTTACAATAAGCTTTCGCATTCAACGCGGATGTTTTACACGCACTTTATGGTGAACCGTTGGTTTTCGACGCGTGTTCCTTTAATCGGCGCGGCGCTTTCGATCGTAACTGGGTTGATGATTATTTTTAGCAGTTACCGTGGTTATATCGGCGCCGGTACAGCCGGGTTAGTGACGCTGTATGCTTTAGAGTTCTGGCGCCATCTGAATTGGGGAGTTCGTATATTCTCTGATCTCGAGTCGCGCATGACTTCGGTTGAACGATTGAAATTTTATTCAACGCTGCCGGCTGAAGAAGCGAAAGCTGTTTTGCCAGCGCCTGCGGGTTGGCCAACGTCAGGTGAACTTGAATTTGATCATGTGAACGTTCGCTACGCCGATCATCTGCCACAAGTTTTAAAAAATGTCAGTTTTAAAATTCCATCCGGTGCACGCGCTGGCTTAGTGGGGCGCACGGGTTCTGGTAAATCAACTATTTTTCAAACAGTTTATCGATTCGTGGGAATCGAGTCGGGGGATATTCTAATTGATGGGTATTCAATTCAGAAATTACCTTTGCATGATCTAAGAAAAAACTTAGCCGTGATTCCGCAAGACCCAAATTTATTTATGGGAAGCTTACGGGGTAATATTGATCGCTATAACCAAGCCAGTGATGAAGATATCTGGAGTATTTTAAAAAAAGTTTCGTTAGAGAAATTTGTTCAAGGTTTACCTGATCAATTAAACTTTAAAGTGGCCGAAGGTGGCGCGAACTTATCACAAGGCCAGCGTCAATTGATTTGCTTAGCGCGCGCCTTACTGATGAAAGTGAAGATCATTTTCTTAGATGAAGCCACAGCTAGCGTTGATGTTGAAACCGACGCCATCGTGCAAAAGGTAATTCGTGAATCGCTTGACGGAATTACGCTTGTGACGATCGCCCATAGGCTATCGACTTTAGATGGTTACGATATGGTGATCGAACTTCAAAATGGACAGATCGTTAAATAAAGAAACTTCGGCGTTAACCTTAAATGAAAACTAAAAGATAATCGGCGCTACGTCAAATCGTCGAATTCAAATTGTTGGTGCCAATTCGGTTAACCAGTGTAAGGATGCAAAAAACCCGAAGCGCTTAATTGGCAACCCAATCCATCAGAGCGGTACGTGATGTGCGAATTGCAGTAACTGTCTAACGGGTAAAAATAAACTGAAAAACGGGCTTTGCCGTTTTCACTTAACTTATCAAGTTTATTAAAAACGTTTGCGCAGTCTGTGCAAAGAAGATCCGTGATTAGCAGCGCGTGTTTTTCACTATTTTTTGCCAAGGGATTTGTGAGCGAAAAAATATTTGGTTGTTTTAAGCTTTGCGGTTTTGACATCTTCTAATCCACAATAGATTTTTCGACGGCCCCGGTGATCACTTTTTTATTTGTTATGCTTTCCTTGATGTAGATAGCTGATTTCGACACTACGAAGGCAATCGCAAGAACAACAACTCCGGCGATAAAGTAATAATAAAATCTTTTTTGAGGATCTTGGTTTTTCATATTACTCCATCAATTGCGGTAAACTTTTTTCGGCTTTTGCGCCCAGTTCTTTCAGTTTTTCAACTTGCGAGATTAAGTTTCCACGACCGGTCGACATTTTACCAGTAATATCCGCATGAACTTTCTGCGCTGAATTTAAACGTTCGCCCAAAGTTTCGATATCTTTGACGATGCCGGCAAATTTGTCGTAAAGCTCGCCGCCGCGTTTTGCAATATCAAGGGCGTTCTTTTGTTGACGCTCTTGTTTCCAAAGCGAAGCTACGGTTCTTAAAGTAGCTAGTAAGGTTGTCGGGCTGACGATGGCGATATTTCTTTCCCACGCGGTCTCAAATAAATCGGGCTTTAATTGAAAGGCTAAGGCAAAGGCCGGTTCAAGCGGCATGAAAAGCATGACGAAATCCGGAGAAATGACTTCATTTGCTGAGTGATATTTTTTTCCAGATAAATCCATAATGTGCTTTTTTAAAGATTCAACATGGGCGATCGCAAAGCGTTCTTTATCAATAATATTTTCAGCAGACACACTTGCTTCATAAGCTTTTAAAGTCATTTTCGAGTCGACGATCAAATGTTTTCCGTCAGGAAGCTTTACGATGACGTCGGGTCTTAAGATTTCGCCTTCGGATCCGCGCAAAGTTTCTTGGGTGTGAAACTCTTCGCCCTTTCTTAATCCCGAACGAGATAAAATGTTTTCTAAAATCATTTCACCCCAGTTTCCTTGGGTTTTGTTCTCGCCTTTTAAAGCAAGCGCTAAATTTTGCGCCTCTTTTGACATGGTCTGGTTTAGTTCTATCAGCTTAGAGATTTCGCCTTTTAAGTGACCGCGCTCAAAACGTTCAGTGGAATAGGTGTCATCCACTTTTTTTTCGAAATCTTTGATGCGCTCTTTTAAGGGGTCTAGTAGCGAAGATAATTGTTGTGAACTTTGCGTGTTAAATTTGGCCGATTTTTCGTCGAATATCTTTTGGGCTAGGTTTTCAAACTGCATGGTTAGCTGTGAATGCATGGTTGAAGCATTCGCTTTTTGCTCTTCGGCAGATTGTTGGGTGACTTCAAACTTGGTTTTCCAGGTTTCTGTTTCGATACGCGTTCTTGAATAAATAATGAAACCTACTAAAACTGCTCCCAATAAAAAACCGGCTAAAGCGGCAATCCAGATCATAAAATCTCCTTCAATTTGGCACATCCCTTACGAAAAAACATACTCAGGCTATCAGAATTCTGGTAACTTGTCCCTATGACAAAGATGAAAGCATGGGTTTTAGCAGCGCGTCCGAAAACTTTAACCGCATCGGTCCTACCGATCGTAGCCACCACAGGAATGGTTTACGGCCTAAATCACGAAATTCAGTGGTGGATTGTGGCGTGTGCGCTTCTTTCAAGCTTTTGTATTCAAATCGGCACAAACTTTGTGAATGATGCCATGGATTTTAAAAAAGGTGCCGACAAAGAGGGTCGTTTAGGTCCGATGCGTGTGACTCAGCAAGGGCATTTTACTTTTAAGCAAGTGATGTTGATGGCGACAGCTTTTTTCGTTTTAGCGACAGCTTTTGGTGTGCCGTTAGTTATGCATGGTGGGATGCCGATTGCAATCATTGGGTTACTATCGATTTTAATGGGTTATGCGTATACTTCAGGTCCAATGCCGTTAGCGTATTTCGGTTTAGGCGATTTATTCGTTATTTTATTTTTTGGTTTAGTGGCTGTTTGTGGATTCCACTATTTGTTAACGTTAGAATTATTTAGCACCAACGCGATCGTGCTTGGTTTACAAGTTGGTTTTTTAAATACGATTTTAATTGCGATTAATAATTTACGCGACATCGAAGGCGATCGATTAGTTAATAAAAAAACTTTGGCCGTTTATTTAGGTAAAACGGGTGCGCGTATTTGGATTGGTTTTTTATGTATTGCTCCGTTTTTAATGGGCTACTACTGGCTCAATCAACATCTTTGGTATGTGTACGGGGCTCCTTTAATTACATTTCCTTTAGGAATGTCGATTGCGAAAAAAATTTTTCGTAACGAGCCTGGCGTTATCTATAACAAATTTTTAGGGCAATCAGCTGGTTATGGGTTGTTATTTAGTATTTTGATCGCCATCGGGTTTCAAATTAAATGATGGTGCTTTTCTCAAAGTACCAACTTGAAAAGAAGAACGCTTTAAACTCTAAAGATGTTGCCGCTGCTTTTCAGTCTGGCGCCTTGATGAAGGTGATCGACGACGACCAAAATTGGGGAGTCGCTGATTTGTGTCCGTGGCCGAACCTAGGCGATTCCAGCCTTGAAGATGAAATCGCACTTAAAGGCCCGCTGTATCAACGTACCTACGAATTAGCCAACGAAGATTTAAAAGCTCGCAAGAATCGTCGCAGCCTACTTGCGGATAAATTTGTTGAAAACAACTGGATCATCACTGATTTTAAAAATTACAGTTTTGAAACTGCGATCTCTGGAACCGTAAAAGTGAAAGGTTCAAATGAAGTCGACGAACTCCATTTGTTTTTAGAAAAATTAGCTCGTTATGATGTTAAAATCCGTTTAGATTTTAACTCGTGCTTATCTAGCGGAGAGTTTAATTATTTTTTGAATCGTTTGCCGGATTCGGTTGTCGAAAAAATAGAATATATCGAAGATCCCTCATTATGGAGCTACGCAAACTGGAAAGTTTGGAATCAAAAAGTACCGTTAGCGATCGACTTTGTTAGTATTGATCCATTTAAGTTTGAAGATGGTTGGAGCGTGTTAATTATAAAGCCCACGCGACAGAGCACTCGAAATTTGATGACGAAGTGCCATCAGTTGAAAAAGAAATTCACGTTGACCTCGGCGATGGATCATCCCGTGGGTGTCGCTCATGGGTTGCGGTTTGCGCAAAATCATGCCGAGAATATAAGTGGCTTTTTGACATTAGATTTATATCAGAAAAATGATTTTAGTCGGTATTTTAAAATTGAACAAACCAAGGTGGGTTTTTCAGAATTTACATTGTCTGATTACGGAATCGGTATGACCACCACGTTAAACACTTTAAATTGGAGTCAGCTATGACCAGCCCGTTTAACTTTTCTGAAAATGCACCGAATCAGCTGTTGGTAAATCCGAAAGCGACAAAGCAAGAAAAGAACGATTTAATTTATTTACAGTTCGAGTTTGAAAAAAATCATGGAACTAAAGGCTATTTTTTAGTTCCAAGTTCAGGCTCGTCGAAAAGTGAAAACGAAACGGTTAAGTTGATCGCACTCACTCAGGATGCGGTCATTACCTCGGCCAAACGAATTAATGAATATTTTAATTTTACGGCTGATCTGAACTGGGGATTAGTGCTTCCTTACTTTCATGTGGCGGGACTTGG
The DNA here is from genome assembly GCA_014376935.1 of Bdellovibrio sp. Classification (GTDB taxonomy): domain Bacteria; phylum Bdellovibrionota; class Bdellovibrionia; order Bdellovibrionales; family Bdellovibrionaceae; genus Pseudobdellovibrio. The sequence goes on along the minus strand of JACMQO010000148.1, from coordinate 4,402 downwards.
TGTTTATGCTCGTGCGCACTTTGCAAATTCAGCGGTGTTTTTCTCAGATTGGGAGCCGGGCAATCTTTTGAATTGGATTAATGAAAAAAAAATTCACTTGATGTCATTAGTGCCCACGCAAATTTTTGATATCGTGCAAAGACAAATCATTTGCCCCGAGACAGTTCGCATTGTTTTTGTGGGTGCGGCTTCGTTATCACCTGAACTTAAAGAAAAAGCGTTACAGTTAAAATGGCCGATTGTAGAAGCCTACGGAATGACTGAAACGGCATCCATGATTGCCGTTAAACTTGAAGACCAATTAGAAGTCATGACCGGAGTATCGGTTGCACAAACAAACGATAAATTAAAAATTAAATGTGAATCATTAATGACGTGTGCAATTCAAAAAGTAAACAATCAAGTCATTTTTAAGACATTAGAAAATGGATGGTTACAAACTGAAGATCGGGTTGAAATTAAAAGTAAAGACGGTATTAAGTTCTTAACGTTGTTAGGACGTGATTCCGATTTTATCAAAATCAATGGCGAAGGTGTTTCTTTATCCCAATTAAGGCAAGCTTTGGGGGCCCACCCCGAGATGACTTTGCTGGCATTACCGAATCAAAGAACGGGTCATGAAATTGTATTAGCGCACGAGACTTCTGTTTCGCGTGACACATTAAAGCTAATCATTAACGAGTATCATAATAAAGTTCGTCCGTTTGAATTCATCAAAAAAATATTTGCAGTCGAGCAAATTCCCAAAGCTGATTTAGGAAAAATAAAATTCAAAAATTTAGAAGAAATGATCAAAGGAAATCCGTATGAAAAACTATGACATACCTTGGACGATTGGATCTGTTTTTATTTGTAATAAGTGTGGCGCCGCATTTGATAAACCAAATAATGCCGAAGACTTAAAAAAAGATTTACGTGTTTATCTGAAAGAACATGACGCCCACAAGCAAGTTCGCGTCATGGTTAGTGGCTGTTTGAATATCTGTGATAAAAACGAACAAGCCGTCATGTACCAACTTACAAATGGTCCGACTGAAATTTTTACGGTCGATAAAAAATACGATGCAGCCTTAAATGATTTAAAAACAATTTTGGATAAAAAGATCAATTCGTAACTGCAAATAGCCGCGACCTTGGTCAAGGTCGAATTAAGATTTCAACGTGAAGTCTAGTTTTTGTTTCAGCTTTGTACCCATTGGTTAGTCCTGATGCTTTCATTAAGGTAAATACATTTTTAGCATGGAGGCCTCTTGGTTTTACGTTTAAGTATTCTATTATTCACGGTTATGACTAGTTCGTATTCTTTCGCCGCAGAGCCATCTTACTGCAATCCAAAAGTTTTCTTTTCTAAAGAAGTAAAAATGAGTAGTCGAATAAAGCGGGCCCACGTTTATAAACTTGGAGACACCCTATTAATGGGTGCGGCCGTTGGTGAATCAGATACGAACGATCTTATTCAATTTGAATCGACGCATTCAAATGCCGCGGCTTCAAATAAATATTGCACGTGGTATTTAAATGAAGGTAATTCGGAAGCCGAACAAAGTTTTACTCATATTTACTTAAATAATCCAAAAGGCTTAACGACTGTCAGTGGTCCGGCAGAATACGGTTCAAAATTAAAAGAAACTTTTGCCAATGGCCCAGTTAATTTTTTAAAGTGTGCGACTGACCATAATTATATCGCAATGGGATGTAACGGACAAAAGCACCGTGGTCCAACGGCCTTTGGAATGCTACTAGCTTTTTCTGGGTGCTCGGTTGAAAATGCCGCGAATATTGTGAATACTACTTGGGGTTTAAACGGCGTTCAGGCCGAAGTGCGTGCGGCCATTATCGCAGAAGGTCAACGTCTAGGCGACGCAGATCCAGAAGCGCGCCGAAGGTTGCAACAAGCTTTTGGGTTATAACATTAAAGTTTAATAATAAAAGAGGGCTCGTGAAAAAAGTAATTTTATTTTTTTGCATTTCTACTGCTAGCTTCTCATACGCCCAAGCGACTTTTAAAACTAAATTGACGAAAAATTATTTCGTTTGCATTGCTGATTCCGACTGCGTGTTGGTATCGGGTTGGTGCAGTTATTTCGCAATAAATAGAAAGAGTCTGCATTTATTTAATCAACTTCCGGATGCAGACAAAAACCGCATGAATACTTGTGCCCCGGGATGGGTTCCTAAAGCAATGCCCAAACCCTTTTGCATAAAGAAAGAGTGTTCTGCGAACTCAATATAATTCTAATTTATTGAGCTTTCTAAACATGGCAAATTCTCAACATTTTACACTCAGCTATACAGTTTTCATTTTGAGTTCTACCTTGAAGTTATAACAACTCAGGGTAGGAGAAAAAATTGGACTCAGAATCAGAAGGTAAAAAAGATCGTTTGTCGCGACGGGCCGCTTTTCAAATAGCTGCTACGGGTCTTATCGCAACAATACCAATCGCCAATGCGCTAGCTAAAACAACAAATCATGGCTCTGCCAACAACGAACATCCGGCCCACCCGGCCGCTGGCCCTAAAAAAAATCATTACGTTTTTTTACAAGCTCACGAATCAACTTTTCTAGAAGCCGCTGTCGCACGACTTATTCCTGCTGACGAAAAATGGGGCGGAGCTTTAGAGGCTGGCGTCGTGAATTATATCGATTTGCAATTGCAAGGCAGTTGGGGCGCAGGCGAACGGTTGTATCGTAGTGGCCCATGGATCGCAGGAGAAAAAACACAAGGTTATCAGCTGCCGTATACTCCGTCAGAATTATTTCGCACGGCCTTACGTGCGTTAGATAAAGATTTAAAAGCAAAAAAACTTTCATTCGAAAAAATGACTCCCGTTGAACAAGACCAGTTTTTAAAAAAATTAGAAACTAGTGATCAGGATTTAGACGGTGTTCCGGCTAAAACTTTTTTTGCACAGATGTATCAAATGACGATTGAAGGATTTTTTGCAGACCCTAGTTACGGCGGCAACAAGAACATGGTCTCTTGGCGCATGATCGGATTTCCGGGGGCGTTCGCTTCGTACTACGACTTGGTCGACAAACACGGAATTAAAATTACCCGAGCACCCATGAGTTTAGCGCAAGATTCGGGTGGGCACATGCATATGCAGCCGAACAGAACATCATCGGCCGGGCAAGCTCCGAAAGAAGGTACGTAATGGCTACGAAATTAAAACACGTTGATGTGGTTACAGTTGGGGTTGGATTAACGGGTGCGATTATGGCGAAAGAATTGGCCGCAGCTGGTTTGACCGTTGTCGGCCTTGAGCGCGGTCAACCGCGTGATACGGTTCCTGATTTTCAAGGACCGAATCAGCACGATGAATTAAGATTTTCAGTTCGAAAAGCATTAATGCAAGATAATACAAAAGAAGCCATAACGGCGCGCAATAATATTGATCAACAAGCGTTACCTATGCGTCGTTGGGAAAGTTTTCTTCCGGCCACCGGAGTTGGTGGGGCCGCCGTTCATTGGAATGGGCAAACTTATCGTTTTAATCCGACGGATTTTATTTATAAGTCACATCACGAAAAACGATACGGCAAAAAATTTATGGATTCAGATCTACGCGTTCAAGATTGGGGTGTCACGTATGACGATTTAGAAACTCATTACGATCGTTTCGAATACTTGTGCGGAACGGGCGGCATCGCCGGAAATATAAAAGGAAAAATTCAGCCCGGAGGAAATCCTTACGAAGGTTGGCGCAGTCGTGAATACCCAAACCCAGCTTTAAAAGAACCCTACTTCGCGGCCCTATTTAGAAAAGCCGCAACCGACATGGGATACAAGCCGTTTCCGCAACCCGCATCAAACATGAGTCGTGAATACACAAATCCTGAAGGTTTAAAAATGATGCCGTGTTCTTTTTGCGGTTTCTGTGAACGATATGGATGCGAACATTTTGCGAAAGCCAGCCCACAAACAATTATTTTACCGGTGGCTTTAAAAAATCCAAATTATGAAATGCGTACAGGTTGCCAAGTTCTAAAAGTGAATTTAGACAGCACAAAAACAAAAGCTGTTAGCGTGACTTATGTTGATAGCGCGGGTCGTGAATTTGAACAACCGGCCGATTTAGTTTTAATCACCGCTTTTTCGTTAAATAATGTAAGACTGATGTTACTGTCAGGAATCGGAAAACCTTACGATCCAAAAACAGAAGAAGGCGTCGTCGGCAAGAACTACACCTATCAAACAACAGGTTCGGTTAACGTCTTCTATGACGAAACAAAAAATATTAATCCATTCATGGCTTCAGGCGCAAACGGAGTTTTGATTGACGATTTCGCCAGTGATAACTTCGATCATGCCCCACACAACTTTGTCGGCGGGGCGTACATCGGCGCTATTTCGACGAATGGTCGACCCATTGAAAACCATCCCGTTCCGCCCGGAACACC
>JACMQO010000147.1 GCA_014376935.1 Bdellovibrio sp. | reverse complement strand
TTACGCATTTTTTAACAAAGTGCGCGGTCGCTTAGTGCAAGAGTTTCGGCCCGAGCATTACAAAAAACTAGGGCGCTGGATCGCGCGCCTACACAACATCGGTCGTAAGCAAGAAGCCCAACACCGTGGGTTCTTAGGGCCTAGCGAAGATAACAAGTGGGATCTACTTGAAACGTTACTGCAAAAAGTATCACCCGAAGTCAGCGGACGTTACGCCGAAGCCGCGATAAAAATTTTTGAAAACTTAGATGATCGTTTAAAAGATACGCCATTCATTCGCATTCATGGCGATCTTCATCGCGGTAACGTGTTAGAGGCCGCCGATGAAAGTTTTGTGATCGTCGATTTTGATGACATGATCAACGGACCGATCATTCAAGATTTTTGGATGTTATTACCGTCAGAAGAAACGACCGGTAGTGTTGAATATGAAAATTTAGTTGAAGGCTATTCTGAATTAAGTTCATTCCCGACCGAGCAGTTGGAATTAATTCCGTGGCTACGTGGGTACCGCATTATTACGTACGCGATTTGGATTATGACCCGATGGAAAGACCCTAGCTTCCCCAAGCTGTTCCCGGATTTTGGGTCATACAGTTACTGGGCCGAGGAAACCGAAAGTTTAGAAAAAATATTATACAGTTCTAAAAATCAAACGCGCTAGCTTGAAGGGCTAGCGTCTGATTTTTTAAAGATCAGATTCAGCTGTAACCGGACCCACAACTGCCATTGATCCATCTTGCGCAATCGACAATTGAAAATTGATCGTCGTACCGATGTTATCCGTTCGGTCCATCGCTAATAAGCACGTCGCGGCCGATGCGTTTAAGGATTCACAATTTAAAGCGGCATATCTTAAAGATTTTGAACCACCACCATCATCACCTAGACTCATACCCGTCGCGATAAAATCTGCTAAATCATTTTTTAATGGCGACAAAAGCGTTTCTAAACTGATCTTCGAATCTTGGTAATCAGCCATCGTCGTTGGAGCTGCCTTAAACAAAGCCTCTAACGCTTTATCAGTACTAATTTGTTTTGCTTGAGCCGAAGCCGCTACTGACATTAAAACAACCATCGTCGAGATTAAGAATTTTTTCATAAGTTTTTCCTTTTCGTATTTAATTTATTAAAATTATTTAAGTTTTTTCAAAGCTGATTCTGCTGCACTTAATTTGTCAGCGGCCGCCTGAATTTTTTCGACGGTTTTGTCTTTTTCATCATCCGTTTTAGCGTCGACGTTCGACTTGATTGCTAAAAAAACTTCGTTCGCTGCATTTAAAGCCGTGTTTGATGCCAAAGAAATTGCATTTGATTTTTGAAATTGTGCAATGTTTTCTGCCGTAGGATTTTTTGTTTTCAAATCGAAATTCTTTTTATTAATTTTGTACGCTTCATCGGCCGCAGCTTTGGCCGCACCCGTCACTTTTGCGGCCTCTTGTAAACCTTTAGCGTCTTCATCGATTTCTGGCTTAGTGGTTTTACTTTCAGAAGCCGCCGCCACAGGAGCTGCTGCTTCTGACTTTGTTTCAGTTGCCGCAATTGGTGTTTCAGGGGCCGGAGTTGATACAACTGTCGTTGTCGTGGCTGCCGTTGTTGCTGCTGATGAGTCCGCAACCGGAGTCGAAGAGACTGCAGCTGTCGTTACCGAAGAGTCTGTTGTTTTTGCAGGGGCAACTTCATCGGCTGATTGAAATCTTAATAGGCCTTTAAATACAGATTTAAATTCTGAAACTAAAGATTTGTTCACGGCGATCACACATTTAATCATGAACGCTTTACTACCCGTTGCCGTAGCTGCAACGCTATAAGATTTTTTCTTACCGACCGCTGCATCTTCGGTCACATTTGAAACCGTGATCAAACTATCTTTTTCAACACCCCCATCAGCAGCCGAAGTTATCGCGCAAAGTGATTTCGTATCGTCACCATTTGTAGCCCTAACGATTTGAATATTTTTTTCTAATGCGCCATCAATGTAATAGATGCCGCTGTCTTTGGTGACCTGTCCAAAAGATTCGCCTAACTCTTTCGAATCTAAATTAAAGTTTGAACCATTTAAATCTTCTTTAGCGGCCACAACGGCTGGAGCTTCTTTAAGTTTAACGGTGACTTCGCCTGTAATGCTGTTGATGGCGTTCGCTAAGCTATTGTAAGATGCGGTGATTTGATCTGACGTTACAACACCACTATTTGCCACGGCTTTCTCTTTGGCCTCGTCAAATAAACAAGCTTTAACGTTGGCTTTTTTAAAGGCCGCCAGAACCGCGTCGCTTTTTACTTGTAAATCAGTCGAGTATTTTTTTAGGTCTTCTTTATCAGAGGCCGCAACTTTTGATTTTTCTTTAACGGTAATATTTTTTGGATCTGATTTATCAGCGACGATCGCATCAATTTTGTTGGCGATATCTAGATATGCTTTTTGTGCGTCGATGATTTCAGGAACACACGCCACCTTAGCTTGCTGAGCGATGTCAGCGTCGGCCGCCGTTCCTTTTCCAGAGACTGTTCCGCTTTTTGTTGGAGAAACACCGCGTGTAGGGCTTTTTTGGCAGTTCACCAAAAATACTGACGATGCAACGACTCCACAAATTAAAGCTTTTGAAAATTGATTTTTCATAAAAGTCTCCTTCATACGCGTTACTACTCCAAAAAGTAGACCAGCGGCCGAAGTCTTAAAATGAGACACCTATTGCAATTCAGATCGAGATGGTTTTTTTGTCATTGAAAAATCCCAAGTTAACCCACTTTTGACACAAAAAAGTGTCTAAACATTTGATACCTAAAAACAGAAATTGCTCTGCAAACTTCGGCGATCATCGAGAGAAAAATGTTCGAATTGCAGGTATCGATCGAGAGTAAATCGTTCGAATTGCAATTATCAAAAGGCTTCATCCACGATGTTGACCGTCGGTATAGAGCGTTTAATGCATTATACCAACGGCCAACATCGTGGATGATGGATCGCTCGGTTTAAAAAAATATTTTTGTACTTAAAAAATAGATTTTTTTTTACTCGTCAATCTCACTCGTTAATTTCTTCGCCCTTGCTGTTCCATTCGTAGTACCAGTCGCTGCGATTGCCGTTGGTGTAGTACATTTCGTATTGGCGTTGTCCGTTTGGATAGTACGATTTAAAATTTCCGTGAAATAAACCTTTACGCCAGTGGCTGATCGATTCGGTTTCTCCGGTGGGGTAGAAAACTTCAAGCTTTCCGTCTTTTTTTCCTTCGGCAAATTCGCCGATCATGGCGATGCGTTTGGTTTCTGGATTGGTGCAAACCCAGCGGCCCTCTTTTTGGCCGTTTCGGATCACGCCTTCGCAGCCGTTGTGGGTTTCAAATTTCGGGATTAAAACGCAAGCGTTCAGGGTGCTAAAAAACAGCACCAGAATTAGGTATTTCATAGCCTATCTGACGTCACGTGTGCGGCTAAATCAAGCACTGGGTCTAGATTGTGGGGTTTATCGACCTAGCTCAACGCATTAACCACTGCTTAGATGGCGGCGATCAGATACACCCACAGATGGCTAGGTCCCGTACGGTAGACTTGTTATTGAATCCGCTAGGTCCGGAAGGAAGCAACGGCGTTTAACGAGCTAGGCGATACGGGTCGCCTAGCCACTTATGTGGCTGCATTGTTAGATCACTTCTTTACCAAAGCACTTCTCAGGGGAAATTTTTGTCTTATCAAGTTATTGCTCGAAAATATCGTCCGCAGTCTTTCGATCAAATGATAGGTCAGAATCATATTACCCAAACGTTAACGAACGCTTTAAAAAATAATCGCTTACCTCATGCTTTACTTTTTACGGGTCCACGTGGAACCGGAAAAACTTCGTCAGCGCGTATTTTAGCAAAAGCGATTCGCTGCCCGAACGCAGTTAATTTTGTTCCGTGCGGAGTTTGCGTAAGCTGCGTTGAAATCGCCTTAAGCCGTTCGATCGACGTGATCGAAATCGACGGAGCATCGAATAACGGTGTCGACGCCATTCGTGATCTACGCGATAACGTAATGTTTGCGCCAGCAACCGGCAAATATAAAGTTTTTATTATCGACGAAGTCCACATGCTTTCAACAAGCGCGTTCAATGCGCTTTTGAAAACATTAGAAGAACCACCACCCCACGTCGTATTCATTCTAGCAACAACAGAAGTTCATAAAATTCCGCAAACGATTTTATCGCGTTGTCAGCGTTTTGACTTTCGCCGTATTTCGTTAAAACAAATTGCCGAACATTTACAAAAAATTTGTAACGAAGAAAATTACGCAGCCGATGCGGCCGCACTTTGGTTGATCGCCCGCCAAGGTGATGGATCAATGCGTGACTCTTTAAGCTTGTTAGACCAAGTCATCAGTTTCACAAATGGCAAGTTAAGCGAAGCGGAAGTCAGTAAAGTTTTAGGCTTAACCGAGCGCGCCTTAATTTACGAAGTTTTTCAAAATGTTTTAACTCGTCAGCCTGGGTTGATGGTTCAGACTTTACAAAAATTAGCGACGTCAGGGCAAAATCCAAATTTATTTTTAGAAGATCTGACAAAGACGATTCGCCATAGTTTGATTTTAAAAACAGACCCAACGGCTCGCTTATTGATTGATCTACCGGATGATGAAATTGAATTGTTGTTAACTAAGATTCAAGAAACCTCAGATGCCGACCTGCATTTACTTTTTGATATGACTTTAAAGAGTTTAAACGACATCAGCCGCACGTCAGAGCCGCAAACGGTTTTTGAAATTGCGCTGCTTCGTTTAGCGCAGGCTCCGCAAATTGCTGATTTACGTCAGCTTTTACAAATGTCGGGAAAACCCCCCAGCCCAAAGCAGATTGAGGAGAAACCTACGACTCCCCAAGGTGGGAACGTAGCGACTCCTCGCCCTAACTTGTCGGCAGCAACTTCAACGACGACCGCGACGACTCCCGTTCAGCACAAAACGGCTGCGCCTATGACGACGATACAACCGCAAGCTTCGGTTGCGCCAGTTGCCGCCACTGCGGTGACGCAAAAACTTCCTCAATTAACAGCACCCACGGCTGACACATGGTCAGAGTTCGCTCAGCGTGTGAAAAAAAGTGACGCTTTATTGGCTTCAAAAATCGAAAACTTCTTCTTTGTGGGCTGCCAAAATAAACAAATTCAATTGCAACCCCCGATCGCTTTTGCTTTTATCGGTACGCAATTTCAAAGTTCTGAACTGCGCAAAAATTTACAAGGATTGATTGATTCAGAGTTTGGTCCCGGCTACACTTTTGAAGTGCTAAAAGCGCAGGCTGAAGTTCAGGGTGACAGTCCTCAAACTTTGTCGATCAAAAAGCAAGTTTTGGCCGACGAAAAACAAAAAGAGGCTTGGCAACTTGATCCGCGTGTGAAAAAGGCGCAAGAAGTTTTTAAAGCTCAGATTAAAATTATTAAACCCAACACGTAATCACTGTCGCGGGTCTCAAAGTAAGGAGTTCATTATGTTTAAAGGTGCTAACGGCATGGCAGGCTTGATGAAACAAGCCAATCAAATGCAAATGAAAATGAAAAAGCTTCAAGAAGAATTAGCGACTCGTGAATTCACGGGCACTTCTGGTGGCGGCGCTGTAACGGCTAAAGTAAATGGCGAAAATAAAATTTTAAATTTAACGATCAATCCTGAAGTTATGACTGGCGGCGATGTTGAAATGTTACAAGATCTAGTCACTTCAGCAGTGAACGACGCTTTAAAAGTAGCTAAAGATACATCATCACAAGAGATGTCTAAAATTACTGGTGGAATGAACATTCCAGGATTCTGATGCTAAATATACCTGCTTTAGAAAAATTAGTGCATGAGCTGAGTCGCCTACCAGGCATTGGACCGAAAACGGCCCAGCGCTTGGCGTATCATATTTTAAAATCTAGCGAAAACTACGCCGGCCAATTATCTGAATCAATCAAACGTGTGCAATCAGAAGTGCACACGTGCCCGTCTTGTTTTAATTACACCGACCGCGCGATCTGCAAATATTGCGAAGACCCACATCGCCACAACGAAATGTTATGTTTAGTTGAAGAACCATCTGACATCGTTCGTATCGAATCATCAGGTGCGTTTCGCGGGCGATACCATGTTCTACACGGGGTTATTTCTCCGTTAGAAGGGATTACGGCGAAAGATTTACGAATTGCAGAGCTTGTTCGTAAAATCGATTCTGGAGTTGAAGGCGATACACCAACGATCAAAGAAGTCATATTCGCATTCGATGCCGATCTTGAAGGCGATACGACTTCATTATATTTAGCCAAAATCTTACAAGGTAAAGGCGTTAAAATTTCTAGAATTGCCCACGGGATTCCGATGGGTTCAGATATTGATTTTATTGACGACCGCACGATGAACCGCGCGCTAGAAAATCGCGTGGAGCTGTAAAAATGTCTTTTATTAATTACAACGCTAAAGAAATTCACTGTAAACTTGTGTACTACGGTCCATCACTGGGCGGTAAGACCACGAATATTCAGTGGGTTTACCAAAGCTTAGCCCAAGATCAAAAATCAAAACTAGTGGCTTTAAATACCGAAATCGAAAGAACTTTATTTTTCGATTTCTTACCTTTAGAGGTCGGTGAAATTCGCGGCTTTCAAACTAGGTTCCATTTGTACACCGTACCCGGCCAAGTGATTTACGATGCGTCTAGAAAGCTGATTCTAAAAGGCTTAGACGGAGTCGTTTTTGTTGTTGATTCACAAGCTGACCGTCTAGAAGAAAACATCGCTTCAATGAAAAATTTAGAAAAAAATCTTGAGCAACAAGGCTACAACATCAAAGAAATTCCTTTGGTTATTCAATACAATAAGCGTGATTTGCCAAACTCGATGCCCATCTCAGAATTACGTCGTCATGTGAATAAACACAATGCTCCAGAAGTAGAAGCCGTTGCCTTTGAGGGCAAAGGTGTTCTAGATAGTTTTAAAATGGTATCAAAGAACGTGATACAAGTTTTAAAAGGCGGAGTTTCTGTTTAACTTAGTTGAAGACATTCAAAAATTAAAAAAAGAAAAAGATGTCGCCATCTTAGCGCACTACTATGAAGACGGTGCGATTCAAGATTTGGCCGACTACGTGGGCGATAGCTTTTACTTAGCTAAAATCGGCCAGCAAGTTCCGAATAAAAATATTCTTTTAGCGGGTGTGGTTTTCATGGCTGAAAGCGTGAAGATTTTAAATCCTGAAAAAACGGTTCTGGTTCCTGATTTGGGCGCCGGCTGTTCGTTAGTTCAAAGTTCTCCGTTTGATCAGTACCTAGCTTGGCGTCGTCAGTATCCTGATGCTTTGTGTGTGACCTACATCAATTCAAGTGCCGAAGTGAAATCGATTTCTGATGTGATTATTACTTCAAGCAATGCTGCGCAGATTATCGAAAGCATTCCGGCTGATCGTCGTATTCTTTTTGGTCCTGATCAGCATTTAGGAAAATGGCTTAGCAAAAAATTAAACCGCCCGATGATTTTTTGGTCGGGCTCTTGCCAGGTTCATGTTTTATTTAATGAAAAACGTTTGTTTGAATTGATCCAGCAGCATCCTGACGCAGTTGTGATTGCTCATCCTGAGTGTGATGAATCGGTTTTACAGCACGCGTCCGTTGTTGGCGCTACGTCTAAGTTATTAGATGAAGTGAAGAACAATCCGGCTAAGAAATTTATCGTTGCGACTGAAACAGGTATTTTTCATCAAATGAAAAAACTGCGTCCTGATGTTGAACTGATTCAAGCCCCGGTTATGGATGAAAACTGCGCGTGTAACGACTGCCCTTACATGAAAATGAATACGCTTGAGAAAATCAAAGCGGCTTTAACAAACTTTAAACCCGAAGTGACTTTAGACGAAACTTTACGTTTAAAGGCCGCGACGTCTTTAAATAACATGATGAAAATCACCAGCGGCCAAACTGTTCAGTGGCCAGAGCGTTTCACCCAGTAAGTTATGATTAAAATCAGTGAAAAAAAAATCACGGCGATTAAGCAAAAGATTCCGAATCTAGAGCTTAGTTTTTTTCTTTCAAAAGACTTCTCTGCCACCGTTGAAAATTACCGTGAAAATATTCGCACCGCCTTAGCCCACGATCATTCATTTCATTTTAATCGCC
>JACMQO010000146.1 GCA_014376935.1 Bdellovibrio sp. | reverse complement strand
ACCGTCTAGAATCTTAATTATTTTTTAGGGATGAAATTTGAATAACGATCAAAAAACAAACGGCTTTTTAATTTTAGATTTTGGTTCGCAGGTCACAATGTTGATCGCGCGTAGGTTACGTGATCTTGGATTTTATTCTGAAATCTGTGCGTTTAACGAAAGTTTAGATAAAATAAAAAGTTTTAAACCAGCGGGAATTATTCTGAGTGGTGGACCTAATTCGGTTTATGACGAAAAAAGTCCGAAACGAAACGTTCAAGAATTATTGGCCATCGCTCCGGTATTGGGAATTTGTTACGGCATGCAGCTTTTGGCGCAGCAATTGGGCGGCGAAGTCGTGTCGGGTACAACCAAAGAATACGGACTGACAGAAATCCACTGGAATTCTGAAGCGCATAAAAAATTTCATTTTTCGTGGCCATTGAAACATAAGATTTGGATGAGTCACGGCGATGTCGTTTCAAAAATTCCAACCGACGCCAAAGAATTGCTAGCGACAGAAAAACATATGGCCGGTTTTTATTCGGATCGTTACTGGGCTTTGCAGTATCATCCAGAAGTTTCTCATTCTGAATACGGCACTGAAGTTTTAAAGGCGTATGCTTTATGGTGCGGCGCTGAAGCGACCTGGAAAAATGAAGAAATTCTAAATACGGCCAAAAAATATATTAGTGAAAAAGTTGGTCCGACATCGCACGTTCTATGCGCCTTAAGCGGCGGGGTCGATTCATCGGTTGTGGCTATGCTATTAACTGAAGTCTTGGGTGCAAATCGCGTTCACTGCGTCTTTTTAAATAACGGACTTCTTCGTGAAAATGAATTTGAAACCGTTTTAGAGTCGTATAAAAAAATTGGTCTGAACGTGACGGGTGTTGATGCCGAAGAGCAATTCTTAAAAGAACTCAGCGGAGTTTCAGATCCAGAGAAAAAACGAAAAATTATCGGCAAACTTTTTATCGAAGTTTTTGATCAAACCATGCATAAAGAATTAAAAGCGTACAAAGATCAAATTCATTTCTTGGCGCAAGGCACATTATACCCTGACGTGATCGAAAGCGTTTCGTCTTTAGGCGGAAGTGTAACGATCAAATCTCATCATAACGTCGGTGGTTTGCCAGAAAAGATGAATTTGAAATTAGTTGAACCGGTACGTTTTTTATTTAAAGACGAAGTTCGTAAGTTAGGTTTTCAATTGGGGCTTTCGAGCGACTTTGTTAATCGTCATCCTTTTCCGGGCCCGGGTTTAGCGATCCGCATCTTAAGTGACATCACGAAAGAAAAATTAACGATTCTAAAAAAAGCAGATGCTGTTTTCATTGCAGCTCTCTGTGAAGAGGGGCTTTATTCTAAAATTTGGCAGGCTTTCTGCGTCTTACTTCCGGTTCAAACCGTAGGCGTCCAGGGTGACGCTAGAACTTACGATTTTGTTTTGGGTCTGCGTGCAGTGACATCCATTGATGGAATGACTGCTGATTGGTTTGATTTTGATTCTGCTTTTTTAAGAAAAGTTTCAAATAGCATCACAAATCAAGTTCGTGGAATTAACCGTGTCGTCTATGATATAACAAGTAAACCGCCAGCAACGATCGAGTGGGAATAATATAAATGAGTTTTGTTCATCTTCATGTCCATTCTGAATACTCACTTCTTGAAGCGGCTACTCGTCTAAAAGGAATCGCTAAAAAGGCGGCCGAATATGGAATGCCGGCCGTGGCGTTAACGGACAATGGGAACATGTTTGGGGCCATTGAATTTTATTTTGCCTGTAAAGACAAAGACGTTAAGCCGATCTTGGGTTTAGATTCGTACATGGCTCCGGGTTCGCGTTTAGAAAAAAAACAAGATCCGAATATGCGATACTCTGAAGTGCAGTTAGGGCCAAAGCGTTTGGTTTTATTGGCGCAAGACTTTCAAGGGTACCAAAATCTTTGTCAATTGAGCACAACCGGCTATCAGGATGGATTCTACTGGAAGCCCCGTTTAGATTATGACGTTTTAAAAAAATATAATGAAAATCTAATCTGTTTAACGGGCGGGTTTCGTGGTGAAGTCGTCGACCTTTTTTTAAAAGAAGGTCCCGAAGCAGCCCTTAAGAAGATCACGCAATTAAAAGAAATATTTAACGACCGTCTTTATCTAGAGATGTGCGCGACGCGCCCAGAATGGGAAGAAATTAATAAATTTCTAATCGAAGCTTCTAAAATTACGAAAACCGAATTAGTCGCTACAAATGATGTTCACTATCTCACGCAAGATGATCAAATTGCGCAAGAGGTTCTAGTTTGTATCGGAAGCAATAAAACTTTATCAGATGAATCCCGTTACACATTAGGTAGTTCGGAATTTTACTTTAAATCAGCCGACAAGATGGAATCATTATTTGCTGAAACGCCACAGGCCATCGCAAATACGTTAGTTATTGCTGAACGTTGTAACGTTAAATTTAATTTAAAAGATAGTAATGGCAAAGCCATTTACCATTTACCAAGTTTTCCAACGACTGAAGGTCGTACGGTTAAGGAAGAAATTATTTACCGCAGTAAAATCGGACTTGAAGAGCGCTACCAAGAAATGGAAGCGCAAGGAAAAGGTTTAACTGACGAAAGAAAAGCTGAATACCAAAAGCGATTAGAATACGAATTATCTGTCATCGACCGCATGGGCTTTAACGGGTATTTTTTGATCGTCCAAGATTTTATCAATTGGGCCAAGAATCGTGATATTCCGGTAGGTCCTGGTCGCGGATCCGGAGCGGGTTCGATCGTTGCTTTCAGTTTAAAAATCACGGATTTAGATCCGATTCCTTACTTTCTACTTTTCGAACGTTTCTTAAATCCAGAGCGGGTATCGATGCCCGATTTCGATATCGACTTCTGTCAAGATCGTCGCCAAGAAGTGATTCGATACGTGACCGAAAAATACGGCGCCGAATCGGTTTCGCAAATTATTACGTACGGAAAACTACAATCCCGTGCCGCGTTGAAAGACGTGGGCCGCGTATTAGGAATGTCATTTGCCGAAGTGGATGCCGTTTCAAAATTAATTCCAGACAAATTGGGCGTCACCCTTTCTGAATCGTTAGAAATGGAACCGCGTATTCGCGAAATGATGGAATCGAATCCAACGGTCGGAACGCTCATGGAATTGGCCTTACGGGTCGAGGGTATGGTTCGTCACGCCGGTATCCATGCCGCCGGTGTCATTATCGCCGACGGAAGTTTAGTGCGTCATGCGCCGATGTACCGCGGGTCTGATGATGAAAATGTCGTTCAATACGATATGAAACATGCCGAGAAAATCGGACTTATTAAGTTCGACTTTTTGGGTCTTAAGACGTTAACTCATATTCACTACGCTTTAAAATTAGTTGAAAAAAACCGTGGTAAAAAAATTCACTCACGTGATATTTCAATCGATGATTCAAAAATT
>JACMQO010000145.1 GCA_014376935.1 Bdellovibrio sp. | reverse complement strand
CTAAGGGAATTAAAATAAGATCACTGATCAACATAATCAGGATTTTGTATTTTCTAGGTAAGCCTGCAATTTTTAAATACATTTATCGACACGCCTTTGATCTCACATTGATCTTCAAGGCATAACCATACATAATCTAGTTTGTTATGAAAAGAGTATTTGATTTGATCTTAGCATTATTCGTATTTGCCGTGCTGGCCATCCCCATGGGACTGGTGGCAGTTCTTGTTCGACTTACTTCGAGCGGACCCGTTCTTTACTGGTCCCAAAGAATCGGCCAAAATAACCGTATGTTCCTCATGCCTAAATTTCGCTCAATGCGCGTGAGTACGCCGCAAGTGGCGACGCATCTTTTAACGGACCCGAAAAGTCATCTAACGCCCATCGGTGATTTCATTCGTAAGTCTAGTTTAGATGAACTACCTCAGCTATTTTCGGTCTTCGCGGGCTGCATGAGTTTTGTAGGCCCCCGTCCCGCTTTATTTAATCAAGACGATCTTGTAGCCTTAAGAACCGCGGCGCAAGTTCACAGGTTAAAACCCGGCATCACGGGATGGGCCCAAATCAACGGGCGCGACGAAATTCCTATTCCGGACAAAGTTAAGCTGGACGAATACTATCTTAAAAACCAAAGTTTCTGGCTCGATATCAAAATTATTTTTTTAACGGGATTTAAAGTACTTCTGGCAAAAAATGTTACCCACTAATATATTCAAAACATGAAATATTTGGTTACCGGAGCCAACGGCTTTTTAGGAAAACATCTTTGTGATTATTTAGATCGTCACGGGATCGAACATCGCGACGTCGTGCGATCTGGACACGGAAAACAATTTTCGACGGGGGACTTAACTAAATTTTCAAACTGGAAAGATTTATTCGCCGGGGTTCAAATCATCGTCCACGCCGCGGCCAAAGCGCACGATATGTCGAAGCCGCAGGATCTCGAAAAAATATACAATTCTGTTAATTTTGAAATGACCGTGAAACTGGCCCAACAAGCCAAGCTTCATGGCGCGAAAAAATTTATATTTATCAGCACGATCAAAGTGAACGGTGAAAGTACCGTTGACCGGCCCTTCACGGCCGACGATACGCCCCAACCACTTGACCCCTACGGAGTTTCTAAATATCGCGCAGAGCAAGCCATTCTTAAACTGAATGAGCCCGGCGTGTTTGAAGTGACCGTGATTAGACCCTGTTTGGTGTACGGAGCAGGGGTTAAGGCCAATTTTAAAAGCCTCATTAACATCGCCAAAAAGGGTATCCCGCTTCCATTTGGATTAGTGAATAACAAGCGGAGCATCGTATCCGTGGACAACCTTATCGACCTCATCATGACTTGCGCGAACACCCCGAAGTCGGCGGGACAGGTTTTTCTTGTTTCGGACGGCGTGGACCTGAGTTTGCCGGAATTGATCGAAGCTATCGCAGGCTCTTACGATAAAAAAGCGCTAATGCTACCGGTTCCGCCGCTCCTCATGCACTTATGCTTTGCGTTATTGGGTCGGAGGGATTTCGGTCAAAGACTTTTCAGTAACCTTCAAGTAGATATCAGCAAAAATAAAACAGTTTTGGGTTGGGAGCCCCCGTTCTCAATTGCGCATGCTCTGGCTAAAATGACAAAAGGAACTTAGATGGATTTTGATAATAAAACTCTTCTCATCACGGGTGGTACGGGATCTTTTGGCGCCGCCGTATTACGTAAGTTTTTGAATTATAATTTGAAAGAAATTCGCATTTTTTCTCGTGATGAAAAAAAACAAGAAGACATGCGACAGTTTTACCGCAACGGCAAACTGAAATTCTACATCGGGGATGTGCGCGATAAACAAAGCATCGACGCGGCAATGGTTGGAACAGATTACGTATTCCACGCCGCCGCTTTGAAACAAGTTCCTTCGTGCGAATTCTACCCGCTTCAAGCCGTGCAAACAAATATCATCGGCACCAGCAATGTGCTCCTTTCGGCCATCGAAAATAAAGTTAAAAAAGTCATATGTCTCAGCACGGACAAAGCAGTGTATCCCATCAATGCGATGGGGATGAGTAAAGCCCTCATGGAAAAAACATTTATCGCTGTTTCAAAGCAAGCTCAAGCAGCGGGCACCATGATTTGCGGAACCCGTTACGGAAACGTGATGGCTTCCCGTGGTTCGGTCATTCCACTTTTTATCGAACAAATATTGGCCGGTAAACCTATCACTATAACAGATCCGAACATGACTCGTTTTATGATGTCTTTAGATCAAGCCGTCGATCTCGTCGTCTTCGCTTTCAAAAATGGATCAAACGGAGATATATTCGTCCAGAAAAGTCCCGCAACCAATGTCATCAACTTAGCCGAAGCCATTAAAAAATCGCTGAACAAATTAGACCATCAGGTAAAAGTTATCGGCACACGCCACGGAGAAAAATTGTACGAGACTCTATTGACCCGTGAAGAAATGGTCCATGCCGTAGATATGGATAATTACTACCGCATAAAAGCCGATGCTCGCGATTTGAATTACAATAGCTACCTCGATGACGGCGAAGTCGTCATTACCCAAGCCAGTGAATATAATTCCCATAATACTCAGCAGCTCGAAGTCGACGAACTTGTCCACCTGATTAAAAATCTAGAAGAGACTAAAAAATACTATAAAATTTAAATCGCTTCGGACTGAGCAGTTTGCGATTTGGCAAGTTTAGCCAGCGAATATACGAAAGACAAAATCACGATAGAATGACCAATGGTAAAACCGTAAGGTTGAAACGCCATGATCGGCAGGATACTAACGTTCAATCTGAAAAGATCCATCGCCTTAAATAAGCGTTTGTAGAAAACCAAAACTAAAATTAAATAAAGTAATCCCAGTCTTGAAATGAAATCTATGGGGGCCGAATGTGGATTGTGACCGATCATTTCCCGCTGGGAGCCAACCGTGTCGCCAACCAAAAAGTACTTGTACAAATTTTCGTACATATATTCGTACTGATTGACCCGAAATCCGCCACTCATGGAGACATTGGAAATGAGCGGACCATTGGATAGCTCTTTTTCACTCAGTTGTTTGTCGATATCGCGCAAAACAGCTCTTCTTTTTTTGAGCGCTTCTTCGGACGAATCCACGCCGTACATGATCATATTTTCTTCCGTCAGATCTTTTCTTATGGGTTCGATATCCTTTACCCAGTTTTGGTAGTAGTCCGTTCGCACCATCGCTTGCGACAGAATCCCCACAAATATGAAAGCCACGAAGATAGGATAATAAAAATTCTTGAATATTTTATTCTTGTTAATGACCTTATTTTGTCGAACCGCATTTAAGTAAGAAAAACATGTCAAAATGATCACAATTCCCAGCACCATGTAGACGGCCTTTGAACCCGCAAAAAACATAACCACCACGGCTGGCACCAAGTTCCAGTAGCGTTTTTTATAAATTTCGATGAAACTTAGATAAACCATGTAAGTCGCGTAAGTATTGCTCGAATAAAACCCGCCGTGAATATGACTCCCGACCCGGAAAAAGATCGCTTTGAATAACAGGATATATAATATCACGGGAGATATCTTTAACAATTTCTCTTTAATTTCAGTAGGGGCAAAGAAAATTAATAACGCCACTTCCATGTAAATAAACTCAAAAAAATAATGAGGCTCTAGATAACCATGTAGTTTCAAATGCAGTAGCCCCAGCGCTACGAATACGGCCCCGTGCATAACTTTACGAAAGATGTCTTTCCCCGCAAGGATCAAAACTGCACCGGCCATAGCCATAAGTAAAAATAAAACTTTTCTTGGCATGAAAGAATAAAGACCACTGGCCTGATCTAGATACGCCCAAGGGACGAGAAACAAAGCGATGACTAAAGAAAAAAGCACCTTGTATATTTTAGAGATGTATTTGTCGGCGATCAACACTTATAGATCTCCTGTAACAATGTCGGTAACTGAGTTTTAAAAGCTTTTTCAAATTTAGAAACGTCCATTCGCATATCGAGTGGTCTAGGGATGGGGATGTTGGCGTCTGCATATTTCGTTTCGAAAACATGGCCCGTAGAGATCTTTTTATGTTTGCGTAACTCGACGATAAACTCATATTTGCTTAAACCGGATCTTGAACCTAAATTATACACACCAGGCTGAAAATTCAAAATGACTCGTTCAATTTCGGCGCAAAGAGTTGATAAGTGTAACGGACTGAAATAAACGTCGCCGAAACCGTTGATATCTTTGTCCGCCATCAAACTTTGAATGATCCAGTCGGAAAAACTCGCTTTACTTGACTGAGATGCACCAAAAAAATTTGTTCTTAGAACCACGGCGTTCATCAACTGCGAAATTTCGTCGCCGATAAACTTCGACAAAGCGTAGTTATTAACAATTTTGACGTCGGTTTCCAAAGCCAAAGTTTGATCGTAAACATGATCCGTCGAAATCTGAATTAGTTTTAATTCTAAATTGTTTTTCAATACACATTTTACAATATTTTGAATGGGTAGTACGTTAAGCCTATGAGCTTTTTCCTTTTCAGATTCGCACAGATTGACATCGGTTAGCGCCAATAAATTTAAACAAAAATCGGATTTGACCGATAACAAAAGTTCGCAAACGCTTTTATACTTGGACAGATCGTGGCCAAAATCCGCTTGCGTGGAATGTGAGTGCGTGAAGATTTCAAACTTTCGAGAAGCCGCCAAGTCTTTCGTTAAGACCGTTCCTAATAAACCATTCGCGCCCAGTATTAATACTCTTTTTTGAGCCATTTCTTTGCCCTCTGACGGAAAAGTCTATAGTTCTTTTTAGCTTCACTCAATGTAAATGCACGGGTTTGCAAGGCTAAGTAGGGACGCGTGGTCGCATTAAAAAAATTAAACCCTACCCCGTAGAAGAAAAGGGAAATAACGGTCGCCAAGGCGAATCCTTGCAGTCCGTAGAGCCGACCTAGGATGAAACTCAAAGCGATTTTCAGTATGCAAGTGACGATCGTTTTATAAAGGGAAACCGAGTAAAGACCGTTGTAAACTTCCCAGATGTGCTGAATATTAGCGAAGAAAAGAAAGATAATACTCCAGTAATAAATCCTGAAAATTGAACTCACCTCGGAGTACGCGGGACCTAAAAGTAATCTGACGATAAACTCGATCGCTAAACTCAGAACTAATCCCAAGATGCTAACAAAATAGACCGAAATCTGGTTTGCGCGGATGAAATAATCCGCCTGCTTTTTCAGATTATGAGCCGAACGGAAAATAAGTGGAAAATAGGATGTGCATAAGGCTGAACTGACGATGACCCAGGGCTCCGATAGTTTTACGACGACCGAATAGATCCCCACCTCGTGGGCCCCCAACATATGGCGAATGAAAAAAATATCACTTTGGGAAATCGATAGGTAAACTAAAGCCGATAAAAAGATAGGAGAGCTTTTTTTCACCATTTCACGTAAAAGTTGTAGCGAAACCTTCCATTCCAAATGCTCCAGTTTTTTACGATAGAGTAAATAAAGCACGCCGGCGTAAACGAGAGTTTGCATTGAATAGCCTAAACTTTGAAACCAAAGATCGTGCGAAAAGCTCACTCCACCCACGCGAAAGACGATGGAGATGAGGGCCCCTACAAACAACCCTAAACTAGAATACTTTGACAGCAATCGGATATCGAACAGATTAGCAACGGGATTAATCGGTTTACTGAGCTGACCAGGAATGAATAAAAAGAATGTCGCCAGAAGCAAACTTTCGGGAATCGTCAGAAACCCAAAAATCAGGATGAAAAGGACGGCGATAGCCGCAAGAATTAAATTTAATAATGAAGCGGTCCCCATAATGAGTCCCGCATCCTGATGCTGGGTTAAATATTGCTTAACGATACTCTCGTGACATAAAGAATCGATGGCTGATACAAAAACGATCACGGACAAAAGATAACTAAATTGGCCAAAGGATTCGGGCCCTAAAACTCGAGAAATCCACATCGTGCCCAAAAAAAGAACTACCAATCTGGACAGATTAAAGAATAAATACCAGAAGCTGTTTTTTATGGCGCTTGTCATTTTAATGCTCTATTTTATTTAGAGTTCTATGATAAGAGCTAGCGCTTCAGATAGCAATGAAGATTACTCGTGGAGATAAATATGTTCTCAGTTCTCATGTCGATATACAAAAATGATAAACCAGCTTGGCTAAAAGAAAGCATCGACAGCATATTAAATCAAACCCTAAAAGCCGATGAGATACTGATCGTTAAAGACGGCCCTCTGACCGGGGATCTCGAGAAAATTTTAAACAGTTACAATGACTCAACAATTCGATATTTAGATTTTCCAAAAAACCGCGGTCAAGAAATTTGCCTTAAGGAAGGTTTGATCGAATGCAAACATGACCTTGTAGCGCGGATGGACGCCGATGACATTTCTCACCCCGATCGCTTTAGATTGCAGGTCGAAGCCTTCAAAAACAATCCAACGGTGGACTTGGTCGGTGCCAGTATTATTGAGTTTGACGAAACGATTGCAGACGCAAAAACTATCCGGAAACTTCCATACGGAGGCGAAGAATTGCTCCGTTACGCTAAAAGACGCTCACCGACTAATCATGCGGCCGCGATGTACAAAAAAAGTTCCGTGATTAAATCGGGAAACTACCAGAATTTCTTATGGAATGAAGATTACCATCTTTGGGCCCGGATGCTCTTGAATGGTTGCGTGTTCATTAACTTGCCGGATATTCTACTTTACGTTCGCGGAGGTAAATCGATGTACCAGCGCCGCGGCGGCTGGACTTATTTCAAACAAGACTTAAAACTGCAAATCCGCTTCTACAAATTAGGATTCTTAGGGTTATTCGACACGATTATTAACTTGGCATTGCGTCTTCCGATTCGCCTCTTACCAAACGGCTTCAGACGCTGGATTTACGAAACTTTCCTTAGGAAGTAACAAGTAATACATGTTTTAGTTTTTTAAAAATTATGACATCTAAATCCGTAAGCAATTCAATACGCTCGGGAAAAGTGTTATCCACTACAAGTTGCTTCCCCAACAAAGAGGCTTCATAAAGCACTGAAGAATATTCTGAACAGACAAATCTTGATTCTGCTATGGAATTCAGTATTTGGACGTCATTCGGTTCAATCGAAATCTTTTTTTCATTCAATATTTCGATTTCAAATTGCTTTTTATGATTTGGATGAAGTCGCACAACGATACCGCATTCATTCTTAGCCGCAAATTTTTTCAGGTTTTCTACGATTTTAACAAAAACATCTTTGTTGCTCGTGCCCTGGGCGTAGTATTTTATGACATTCTTTTCTGAGACTCGTGAAGCATCAAACTCTAAGGCCGGAAAAAGTACAAACTGGGCCTGAACTTTCTGTTCGGTCATCATTTTGATGAAGTGATCATCCCATACGTAAAATTTCGTAAATGTGCCGAAAGCCTCTTTAATCGAAAAGTAAAGGTCTCCGTGCATGAAGTTGATATGCTCAATCTTAAAATCGGCAAGATAATGTGTAGCCAAAGAGGATTCAAAAACCATTTCCTGAGTGACCCAGATTTGCTGCGGTTCATAGATTTTCATAATTTCAGAGTAAACCGCAATTTTCCAGATGGCTCGCAAAACAAAATATGGTCGAAAACCAGACGTAAATAAAATTTTCGAAATGTATTTTAAATCGCGGCTTAAAATAAAACCGGTGGGCTTTTTGATGTAATCAAGTTGATGGTTCATTACAAGAAACTTCGGAGTTTTCGCGTACAAAGTTACATGGGGTTTTAAATTTTTTTGCGTACGCTTAAAGGCTCGCGCGCAAAGGAGCAAAAGAACCGGAATCAACATACAAAAAGAAACCACGTTAAATATCATCCAGACAGACTCGTTAAAGTAATGGCTTTGAGTTTCGTACTGGCTGCGTGAATTTCTTAGAAAAGGAATGACGTGCGTATTGTTACGTTCGGCATTGCGAATGATTTCCATTTGCTTTTTTTTGCTCGGCGGTAACATCGAAAGACTGCTAAACAAAAATAATATCTTTGATAGAAAACCCATTTAATCCTTAATTTTAGATGATCTGAGGGTTGAGAAATTGAGTTAAATCCCTGCTCGAATTTACATCATGGATAAGTTTCGGGTCTACAGGATTCAATAAAAATTCTTTCGCCACTTCATCATTAAATTCGGCTCGTTTAGAATATCTGATTTGCTGATCCTTATCCTGTTTGACGGAAGGTAGACTGAATAAGCTGCCGTTCTGTAACGCTTTACAAAGTGACAAGTGCGCAGCTCTAACTGCCAGCATACCCAATTTAAATCCTCCGACGGCTTCAGCCTTTGGAAGAGCGTGAAAGATCATGTCACCTGAATCCAGCCCTTTGCTGAGGTAATGTACCGTGGCGCCGACGAAGTCTACTCTACCGTCGTAGATCGCCCAGAAATTACAGGCTGCGCCTCGGTAGTAAGGCGAAATACCCATATGGATATTGATGGCTTTCTTTTGGACAAGCAGATCACACAGCTCGCCTTTAATCCAACTGGCTCCAAATACTACGATGTAGTCCACTTCTTTTAATTCGTTGAAAAGGGCGACCGGGAGAGAATTTAGATCTCCCATCTTCAGGGGCATTAAACGCAGATTAGCTGGCAAAAATCTTGATGCGCCGAAAACTTCCTGTTCGGCTTCTTGCATCTTCTGAAAATACTCTTTCATGACGTCCGATTTATTATAAAAATCCTGCGTAGCCCCCGGAAACACCGTTGTCACTTCACTGACGACTAAAACTTCGCTAGCGATTTCCGAAAGCTTCTCCATCAAATGTAAGTGTCTTGCTTGATTACTGGTAAACAGAGCAATTTTCATTCGCCCCTCATTTTTTTATAAACATTAATGTGATCTTCTCTTGGAATTTCGAAGACGGAGTCAAAACCGGATTCCATGTTGGCCCGGAAACCCATCTGGATTTTCAGTTTTTTAAGAATGTCTAAAGTATTGGTATCGTACGAATTACAGGGGTGCGACATTGTCAGAATGGAGCTCCCGATTATTTCTTCCAGACTACTTTTATTCTGCGTATATTCTTGCTTTTGCATTTCCTTTTCCAGCAGACCCAAAGTGGTGGGATGCGTATCGGAATGAAGACCAATGAAGTGTCCTTCGTCTTTAAGCTGCTTAACTTCGTTCGCAGACATCCAGAGATTTTTTTTGATGTCATCAATCGAATAACCATGAGCCTGAATCAGGTCCAACATAATTTGATTGTAATTTTTTACTTTTAAAACGTGATCTCGTAAGTAGCGAAAAATCTTGTCGTTCTTGGTGTAAAAACTGAATTTTTCAAGATAAGCGTCAGGATTAAAATGAGTTAAGGCGAGATTTACCGCTTCCGAAAATTCAGATTTTTGAAGTCTTTCGATAAAAGCGCCGAAGAAATCATCGAAATTTTTAAAAGCGACACTTCTAAAATACCTAAACACTTCCAGGTATTCTACCGCGCCGGTCAAAACCGAAGTATAAACAAAGAAAAAAGCTTTAATGTTGTACTTATCTAGGACTGGTTTGGCCAAATCGTACTGACATTTCAGGCTGTCATCAAAAGTGATACAGACCTTATTTTCCAACTGGCGCAGAGGATATTTTTCAAACCAATCAGCAGCGCCGACGATATTATCTATCCCGATAAAAAGAAGCATCTTTTCGAAATCAGCTTGCGAAATACTTCCTTGCCCCGTCGGATGAGTCCCACCATGAAAATGGTGAAACATGACTCCATGGGGAACTCGAATGTCATAATTCATTTTTATTTAGACTCATTCCATACGGCGTGGCGAAGCATCCATTTGTCATTTTCCTTTTTCCAAAGATGCGGCGAACGATTTTCATCACACAGTTCCATAAATCTTTCCGGCTTCATTTCTAGATACTCCATCAGATCACCGAAATAACGGTCCGGAAATTCGCCATCGAATTTCTTTACCAACTGAACACCCTCTTCGCGGGTGATGTGATTATTTCTAATCTCTTGGGAAGCGTCGTAGGAACATCGCCCGATCCCAAACTTAATGTAGGTGGTGTAAAAATGTAGATCATCAATTTTGTCGTCAATGCTGTGGTATTTGCAATAAGTGCCTTGGCTACGGAACGGACGCGCCTTAAATCCGGTGTTTTCAACGGCATAATAAAACACTTCTTGCGGAGTCCAACGCAAATAGTAACCCAAGAAGTGAATATTGATATCTCTGTTCGCTAAATCTTTTTCTTCAATTGGTAGATACAGTTTTAAATCGGCATCGGTTAAATTATGCTTTTGTTTGAGTTCCTGATACGGGACGCCGGCTAGATAGATATCATTTAAATTTTGCGCGCTGAAGTAAGCTTTGTCCCGAAGCGACGACTGATTTTCAGCGATCGGATTTCCATATTCAGCTTCATTTTCTCCGTAGAAAACTAAATTGATTCCAAGTTTAGCGGCTATTTTTGGAGCCACATTTTTCTGCCCCAGCATAAACGTTTGGAACGGATGAAAAATGTTTTCAATCGACAATCGGGTTAAAAGCTTTTGGACCTTTCCGTTCGGTTTAATCGTCATGTTGTCGAATCCACCGATTTCTATCCAGTTTTTCCAATTTTCGTAGCCGTAAGTCGTGTACATGATTGGGGGCCAAGTCAGAGTGAGCGGGTTCATTCCATACTTGTATTTTAAAATATGCGCTTGGTACGCGCTGTCTTTTCCACCGCTTCCCGGAACGAGACAATCGTAAGACCCATCCTTGCTACGGTACTTATCTAAAAGCTGAACTAATTCTTTTTCGCGTTGGACCCAGTCAATTTTGTCTTTAGATTCGGCAGCCCGACAGGCATCGCAAACTCCGAGATCATCAAACCCGATCGTCGATTTTTTACTGTCTTTGTTATGTTTATGTTCGGCAGCAGATGAGGGACGTTGATTTGAAATAACACATTTTTTACAAAATTTAACTTCGGACGGAAGACCGAATTTCGTCACTAATTTTTCCATTTAACACCTACTTAATGCTATCGATCCAATTCTTATAAAATCGTAGGCCGGCTTCAGAGCTTTTTTCGGGATGCCCTTGGACGCCAACAATATGTCCAACTTGAATAATCGCTGGATAAACATAACTTAAGTAGTCACAGTAGGCAACCACGCAGTTCTCGTCGGCAGGTTTAGCATGGTAAGAATGGACAAAATAGAATTTTTCTTTTTCTGAAATACCCTCTAGGAGTTTGTTAGAAGTCTGGCTATCTGTTCGATTAACCGTGTTCCATCCAATGAACGGAACACGTAATGAATGACTTTCGTAGCTGGTCGGAAACTGGATAACATCTCCCGGAATAAGCCCAAGTCCTTTAGACTCGCCAAATTCAAAACTTCTATCGAAAAGGAGCTGTAGCCCTAAACACACACCCAGTAGAGGCTTCTTGTTTTGAACTTCTTCTTGGATGAGTTGGGCTAAACCAGATCGGTTTAAGCGCAGCATTGCATCCGTGAACGCTCCTACGCCAGGCAATAATAAGCCATCGGCAGCTTTAATGACTTCGTGGGAATCGGTGACGACCACTTCAGCATCGCATCTTAGTAACGCTTGCTTGATGCTAAATATATTACCTAATCCATAATCAATAATTGCAATTTTCTTAGTCATATCGATCTACATACCACATTGTGTTTTTTAAGCTCTTCTAATAAAGAAGCAAAGGAGATAGGTTTGATTTTGCTAAAGGTGCGCTTTTCGCTTAAAAATCGCGTGTTACCCTCATCTTTCGAAGTCCCGAAGGTATTGATTTTATCCAGCAGGTAGTAATGAAAAATCGAAGCTACGGCGATTCCGTTCACCTTTGTTTCACGGATAACGCGGATGATATCGTCGACGGAACCCGCACCACCGTGCGCGACGACCGGAACACTAACCAGATTTGAAACTTGGTTAATGAGTTCGATATCGAATCCCGCCCCGCTCCCTTCGCGATCCACAGAGGTAATAACAATTTCGCCCGCACCTAGATCCGCAACTTTTTTGGTCCATTCAAAAACTTCGACGCCGGTGTGCTCTCGACCGTTGTCGACAAACGCCAAATATCTTCCATCCGGCTGTTTAATCGCTTCGATGCATACCACAATTGTTGATGAACCAAACTTATTTGCGGCCTCAGAGATCAATTTCGGATTTCGTATGGCGGCGGTATTAAGCGCTACCTTATCGGCTCCGCTATCCAAAACTTTTTTGATGTCGTCCAAATTGCGAAGCCCGCCACCTACCGTAATGGGAGCAAAAATATCCCGCGCGATGTTTGAGACCATACTCGTTAGACTATTTCTTTCGAACAAACTAGCGACCACGTCCATGTAGAATAACTCGCAGGCGCCCGCTTCGTAATATTCTTTCGCGAAAATATCGGGCTGGCCGAGGACGCGGAGGCCTTCTAACTGAATTCCTTTAACCAGATTGGGTCCCTTAATGTCTAACCTTGGTATAAGTCGAATGTATCTTTTTTCCATCATTGCACTTTCATGCTGGCGTAGCGCTCCGCTCGTTGCCAGTCGTCCGGAAAGTCAATATCCACCGAGGAAAGTTCATCCATCTCAAAAAACGAAACACCTTTACCGAGGAAAGTTTTTTCCGTCAAAAGCGTTTTCCATTCCGAGATGTATATAGCGCCGTTGAGAACCTTCAATTGATTTTCCTCAGATTTTTCAGAAATATTATTTTTCAAAAACTGTAGTCCATCGTTCGTCTTATAAACAATGTGCCCAAGCGTGTCCGACATTTTTTTTACACTGACAATCTGCGGTGCTTTATTTTCCAAAAGTGTTTTGAAAGCCGCATCGATATGCTCGCTATCTCGTAAAGGCGACGTCGGTTGTAATAAAAGAACGTAATCGTAAACTCGACCGATTTGATTCATCAAATGAAGGACAGGCTCTACGCCAGGAGTCGAATCAACGGCCAGTTCGGCCGGACGATTAACGAAATGGACGGAGGGATAATGCGTTTTGAATTGGAGAATATCCTCATCGTCCGTCGTAACGTAGACGTCGGTAACGCATCCAGAACTTAATGCGGCGTCTATGCTCCAGTCAATCAAGGGCTTTCCCATAAAAATTTTCTTATTTTTACCCGGGATTCTTTTAGAATGGGCCCGGGCCGGCACGATCGCCAGAACGCTTGGTTTCATAATTTGTAATATTTCTCGTAATCAGTTTGGGCACGGTGGAAATCTTCCATTCTTCCGATGTCCAGCCAGTAATCACGCAATACACAACTCAATATGTTTTTATCTTTTTTGGCCAGGTTCATGAAAAGCGTCGGCATATCCAAATAATTGTTCGAGTCGATGTAATCCAAAACTTCCGGCGACAATACATATATTCCTGCATTGATGAATGTGATCTCCTTCGGTTTTTCTTCGATAGATATAATTTTATTTCCATCGGATTTTACCACCCCGTAAGGTACTTCAAACGAATGCTCCCGAACACACATGGTCGCAAATGACTTTTGTGAACTGTGGTATTCTAATATAGTTGAAAAATTCGCACGCGTTAGCAAATCACCGTTCATCACGAAAAAAGGTTCGGTAGGTTTTTCTTTCAATAAGGATAAGGCGCCGCAAGTCCCGAGGGGTTTGTCTTCGTGAAGATAGTCTATCTCTAACCCGAGTCGAGACCCGTCGCCGAAGTGGTCCATGATCATATCGGCTTTATAGTTTAACGAAACTGTAAATCGGTAAAAACCCAATTCTTTAAATCGTCTTAAAATGTGTTCTAGTATCGGCACGCCGTCCACTTGCAATAAAGGTTTTGGAATATGATCCGTTAACGGGCTTAATCTTTTACCGAATCCACCGGCCATCAAAATAACCCGATTCGACTTTTGGAAGAGATGCATCACGCCTTCTACCGTCTCTACTTTGATAATCATTCCGAACTTATTAACAACGGGTAGTTGGCGCACGCCCCATGTGTTCATGTGCTTTACGATCTCATCTACCGAAAGACCCTCCGGAATGGTCTTAGGAGCCGGATTCATATAATCCGCTACGGAAGATTCTAACGTTGCTCCCTTCAGGAAACCGCGTCGGACATCACCATCAGTTAACGATCCGATAAGCTCACCATTATCGCCGATCACGAAGCAAATATGCAGGGCACTCGTATTTAGGATTTCCATTGCTTGTTTAAGCGTTTGATTGCGCTTGATAATAATCGTCGATTCCATAGGTAAGCTCATGGTCACGATATCATCAAAATAAAGGCTTTCTGTCTATCATTAAGTTGCGGTCCGCGCGGGGATTTTTCGGTTATTTTTGATCGAAAAAAATCTTATTTTTGAGTGCCGGCTTTTGCAAAATGTGTGCGATCTCATCGGCCATTAGAGCTGAAGTCTGACCATCTCCAAAAATGCTTTTGTGATTCGTTGCCTTGGCCATCGCGCCTTTTAGCGTCAGCAGCTGATTAAAATCGAAATCTGAACAGTCTTGCTCCGAATATAAATCGATCACGCTCGATTCTCTTATGCGACCTTCTTGGCGTGTGCCAATATTTACGCTAGGAGTTCGCATGCTGAAGGATTCCAAGATGCCACTTGAAGAATTACCTAGAACCGCCATGGCTACTTTCATGACGGACAAATAACGAGTCAAACCCAGAGATTCCTTAAAAAGAACCTGTTTCCCGGTCGGGAATCGCGCTTGAAACTCTGCAACGATGCCCTTGATCGCGCCGGAACCAGGATCACTGTTAACGCCGGTGATTATAACTAATGCTTTTTGAGATTTAATCCGATCCTCTAATTGTTTTAAAAAAACGTTCAATAAACCCGCACCGTAATCTTTGGAATTAGTTTCGGGATGAAATGTAAACAGATAAGTCTCGCGAGGAAACTGAATTCCCAAATCGGCTTCCAACTCGTTAATGCTCATTAATTTTTGATGAAGGGCATTGTCGACCCCGAGAGCACCAACGTTAAATACGGTATCGGGCGCTTCGCCCAGTTGAATAGCACGACGTCGGTAATCCTCGCAAGCCACAAAATGCCACTCAGATAACTTGGTCAGACAGTGACGGAATTTATCGTCCATTGCACCCAAAGTGAGTTCTCCACCGTGCAGATGGATGATCGGAATCGATAACGACGAGCAAACGATTCCGAAACACAAAGCTTCGTAGCGATCCCCTAGGATCACGGCAATATCCGGTTTATCGGCGACCAACGCTTCCGCGTATTTCTGAATCGCCTCGCCCATGATCAGTAAGTTTTTGAGTTGAGGGTCTTCCTGCATCGACTGTTGAACGCGGTAAAAAATATTTTGTGGAAAATCTTTTTCAATTTCCGTAATCGTAAATCCGAAATCTTTTTCTAAATGAGTTCCGGTCGCAAATATCCGGACGTCGAAACTATTCAATAAAATCAACCGTGCGATCAACGGTTTTAGTAATCCGTAATCCGCGCGCGTACTGGTATAAAGCGCGATCTTTTTTTTCATATTAAATCGCCTGCCTTATAATTTTTTTGGGCGGACTTGCCTAAAACATCGTGCCACTTCATAGGGGAAATACCGGTTCCCGGACGACTCGTCGTCATATTATGCACGGTCAACATTTCGCCCGCGTTAATTTCCGTTGCGGCCACGATCGATTTTCGGGCCACGGCCTTATTCGCGGATTCTCTTAGGCTTGGGGCCTTGATCGATGATCCCAAAGCCTGTTCGACATGACGAATCGCTTTGACCATGGCTTTTAATTCATTCGGCTCTAACGACGCCGCATGATCAGGTCCCGTCATGTTGCGATCTAAAGTAAAATGTTTTTCGATGACGGTCGCGCCTAAGGCCACGGCCGCAGTTGGGATCTCGATTCCTAATGTGTGGTCCGAATAACCATAGGCGATGCCAAATTCTTTCCCCATGGCCTGCATCGCACGAAGATTGACGTCCGACATTTGGGTTGGGTAATCCGTATTGCAATGTAGAACGGTGAGGTTTGAATCCGACAAGCCCGACGTCCGCAATACTCTCAGGGCAGCGTCAACTTCCGAAAGATCGCACATCCCGGTCGATACGATGGTGGGTTGATTTAATTTACCAATTTTTTCTAAATAAGGTAGGTTCGTGATTTCTCCGCTCGGAATTTTCCAAAGTCCTAAATTTAACGACATCAAAAAATCTAAACTTTCAAAATCGAAAGCCGTTGATAAAAAACCAGTTCCTAATTTGCGGCATTCTTCTTTAAGAACATGATGATCCTCGAAAGACAGTTCAAGCTTCTTCAACATCTCAAGCTGCGAAGAATCCTGAGATTTTAGATTTTTATTCTGGTAGTCCGCGGTTTTAGCATCGGCCGTGGCCAACAACTTTGCTTTGAAGGTTTGAAACTTAACGATATCCACTTGAGCTTCCACTGCTTTATGCACAAGTTCTATGGCCGTTTTTAAATTGCCGTTATGATTTACGCCCGCCTCAGCTATGATCAGAACCTTTTTCATGACTTAACGCCTTTACCCTGGTGGAATTGACCCGCCTGGATCAAAGAATTTGCGGAAACCGTAACCGAATGTTTCACGACGGCGTTGCTGCCGATAAACGATCGCGATTCGATATTTACACTTCCGTTGATGATCGCGCCGGTTGAAACGTGACAGAAATTTCCTATCTGTGCATCATGTTCAACTAATGATTTTGAATTTAAGATGCAGTGATCACCCACGCTTGCGTTAGCGTTTACGAGTACGTCATGCATGACGATCGTTCCCGCGCCTATTTGCGCATGCGGAGAAACGTAGGCTCGGGAAGATATAACTTTTACGAGCTGCCCCTGAAGACGCGCAACGTGCGCGGCTAACTTTTCCCGAACTTCGGTTGATTTTATCTGACCTAGCGTTATCAGAAAAAAATTGTCTTTGGAAATATACTTCTCGATGTCTTCATCGGTACCGATAATCGGGTAGCCTAAAATCATTTGTCCGACGTTTTCTTGGCGATCGAAGATGCCCTTGATCACAAATTCTTTGGTCGATTCGATCACGTCAATGCAGGAAACGCAGTGCCCGCCCCCGCCGATCAGGTAAATATTTTTCATCATAAAGACTTCCTGTAGCTGCTTGGAATATTGACGAGATGGTCTCTTAAATAAATGGCGTTCGTCAAATCCGTCGTCTGGGCTGCGCTGAACTGCTTCAATTCATTCATCAGCGCCCATACCGGACGAGTCATGACGCCATTTTCATTCGTGTCTTGTAAAAACTGATCGCGTTCGGTTTTAGATTTTAGCAAAATGGCATTTAACCAGAAATTAGATTTTGAATCCGTTGGTTCGTTGATGAATTCAAATTCTGAATTCTGGAAGAACGTTTTATATTCCATCGCCGTTTTTCGTTTGTTGTCCAAAATTTCAGATAGGTATTCCATCTGCGCGACGCCTAAGGCGGCATTGATGTTAGGTAAACGATAATTATATCCAATTTCATCGTGATAGAATTCCCATTTATGCGGATTTTTTGCCGTCGTGGTAAGGTGCTTTGCCCGGGCGGCCAATTCTTTATCGCGCGTGAGGATCATGCCCCCGCCGCCGGTCGTGATCGTCTTGTTGCCGTTGAAGCTGAGTATCGACACGTGGCCGTAGAAACCGGTGTGATGATTTTTATAAGTGCTTCCCAATGATTCGGCCGCGTCTTCAATTAACGTAATTTTAAATTGATCACAAATCTTTAAAATTTCTTCTAAATCGACAGGATGGCCAAACACGTGCATCGGTACGCAAGCCTTGATCCGACGGTTGGTTTTCTTGTTGTAACAAAATCCATCGTTACGAACATCGCCGTATTCGTTTAAAAAGTTTCGTAAAGAATCGGCGCCCATACCGAGTCGTCGTCGATCACTGTCGATAAATATGGGCTGAGCTTTACAGTAAGATATAGCGTTAGCCGTCGCCACGAACGTCAAAGCCTGCGTCAGTACTTCGTCATTCTGCTCGACACCCGACAAAATTAGCGCCATGTGCAAAGCCGCGGTTCCGTTGACGCAAGCCACGGCGTAAGGAATTTTGGTAAACTCGGAAATGCTGATCTCGAAACCCGTTACAAATTCCCCAACCGAAGAAACGAACGTGCTGTCGATACAGCGTTCGGTGTATTTTTTTTCATTTCCTTTGAAAATAGGCTCATGCAAACCGATTAATGATTTGTCAGGATATAATCTTTTCGCGAACGAAATAAAATTTTCAACCTTAGACATTATAGCGATCTGCTTTATATTTTTTAAGATTTTCCGAATTCGTAAACCATTCGATCGTTTCCGCTAGACCTTTTTCGATATTGAACTGCGGGCTGAAGCTGGTCATCGATTTAATCAGGGTGTTATCGCAAACCAAACGGAACACTTCCGAATTTTGCGGACGTATGCGGCTTTGATCGGTTTTCAACGAGGCCTTCGTGTTCATTAGCTTTTGAATGAGATTAAATGTTTCCTCGATCGAAATTTCTGTTTGGCTTCCGATATTGATCGTTTGCCCATTTGTCTTGTCCGTTTCCGTCAAAGCCAGCAAGCCCGAGCACGTATCCTTAACAAAATTGAAATCGCGCGTCGGCGTCACATCGCCAAGATTAATTTCTTTATACCCATTAGCTAATTGAGAAATAATCGTCGGAATCACGGCGCGGGCCGATTGACGAGGTCCGTAAGTGTTAAACGGGCGCGCCACGCACACCGGTAGCGAAAACGAATTGTGGTAACTCATGGCCATGGAGTCTGATCCGATTTTCGAAGCACTGTAAGGTGACTGAGGCTGCAACGGATGCTTTTCATCGATCGGTACGTACCGAGCCGTTCCGTATACTTCGCTGGTCGAAGTTTGGATGAATTTTTGAACTTTATTTTTCAGGGCCGCCTGGCACATATTTAAAGTTCCGGTGACATTTGTTTCAACGTAACTTTGCGGCGCAACGTAAGAATAAGGAATCGCGATCAAAGCGGCAAGATTAAATACAATGTCGACGCCCTCGCAGATGCTTTGACACAAGAAGGGATCTCTGATGTCGCCCGAAACAATTTCCATATCTTTTGCGTAAGAAGAATGATCAAGCCAGCCCCATGAATTCATAGAATTATAAACCGTCAGCGCACGAACCTGAAAACCCTTTTGCACGAGCAATTCAGCCAAGTGCGACCCGATAAAACCGTCGGCTCCGGTGACTAATACCCTTGAACTCATGATGCCTCCTGCCTAGAAATAGATAGCCCTATTTTTAACGCAAATTTTAGGAAAATACAAGATAACCGTCCGTTTATCATCTTACTTAAGCTGACCGAGATAGAAACTTTTTAGACTTTGATAAACCACATCGACCGAGAATCTTTCGCGAACTCGTTCGAAACCGTTTTCCCCTAATCTCTTAGACAGCTCGGGCTGAGTGATCAAACTTTTCATCAACTTCGCCGCCTTGGCTACGTCGCCGACCGGAAAAATCATCCCGGTATAACCATCTTCGATCGAATCGACAAGTCCCGAAATTTGCGTTCCGATCACGGGCATTTTCATCGCCCCGGCTTCGATGACGACTGTTCCGAAACCCTCACGGTAACTGAAAAGGCAAAAGGCATCGGAAACCGCAAAATACGGCTGGGGATCTTTTACTTTTGGAACGTCGATAATTAATTTTTTTGTTTCATCGTTTAATTTCGCGATGGCGTTCGCGTAGGTATCCCCGTCTTCGTTTGGTCCTACCATGATCAGACGGGTATGTTTAATTCCTTGAAGGACCAAGGAATCAAACGCAGCCATCAAATCGTAAACACCTTTATCTTTACTTTTTCGTCCTAAGAACAAGAAAATGTAATCGTCGGACGGGATTCCTCGTTCATGTCTAAATTGTCGCGCGAAGTCCGCGTATTGATCTTTTCGGTACAAATTCAGATCAACGCCCGACAACGAGCCAAATCCCAAAACGGGAATCACGTTGCCGCGTTTTCGAATTCCGTGAGAGTATAAAAATTCCGATTGCGACACGCTATCGGTGAAAATATGCGTATTCAGCGTCGTAACTAACTTATCAAAAAACCTAAGAAGTTGAGCTCTTAACCCGGACTGCGTGGCCCAAACTTGTCCGGTGAAAGTATGCACACGACACGGTACGCGCGCGATGAAGGCCGCCAAAGCCGATGCCAAGCCCGCCTTCGGCATCACCGAATGAACGATTTGAGGTTTATGCTTCCTAAAAAAGTAGGCCAGCGCGAAGACTGATTTCAAATCTTTTAAAAGCGAAACCTGACGCGGAATCTCGATGTTATAAAAATCTACGTTAGGGTATATTCCATTAAACTGTTCAACATTACTGCCCACGACCGCCACCGAAAAATCCTGGCCGATTAAATTTAAAGTGTTTTTCAGATGAAAAATTACAGATTCTTCAACGGTAACGACCCGAACTATTTGGTAAGATTTGTTTTTCATATATTGACCTCAAGTTCACCAACTAAATAGTAAATACACCCGAGACACCATAGACCACTGGCCGCCGCGGCGCCGAAGAGAACGACAAAAGGAGCTCCTTGCAAAAAAACAAAAGCAATGACTAAAGGAAGTCCGGCCAAAACGGATTTAAAGATGATAAGTTTATCATACGATGGACTTATCATTTTTTTGACCTGGTGCAGGTTCGAAATATACGTCGCCAAGTGAGCCGCCATCAATGCGTACAAAACATAATTAACACTTAATTCCCGAAAATAATACAGCCCAATGAAAAATAAAATCAGCAGCACGGCACCGGTAAAGTAAGGAATGATCGTGCGGGTTGTTTTCTTTTCCCCATGAGCCACCAGATACAGAATATTTGAATTAATTTTAAAGAACTCGATTCCGATTCCCACGACGAGGTAAAGTATTATGTTTCGGAATTCTGGCGCGACCAAAATTTCGATGATAAAATGCGACATCGACAATATAGCGCAAGTCCCGACGATGTAAATAATTACCGATTTTTTCCACAGAATTTCCCACGCGGCCCGACGCTGCTCGAGGGTTGAATTTAATAAGCTGGCGTAATATTTGGGATAAAAATACTGAGTCGTAACTAATTCAATCAAGCCCACCGTACTGGTGGCCAGACCTAAACCGATCGCTACGGAAGCCAATGTTTCTAACCCAAGATTTTTCTCTACGATAAAACGGTAACCTTGATTTAAAAACCACATAAACAAAGTTGTGATCGCGACGGGATGACAAAACGCAAAGGCCTCTCGGGTAAAAAACAATTCTTGCCGAGGTTTATTTTCGGCGTCGTCGTGGGGAACAAATCTACGGAAAAGCCAAATGCCCACAACCAAACCTAATAGCTGTCCTAGTAGAATTCCGGACAACCACCCCAGCGCGTCCGTTCGGAGGAAGCGAACGATGACGTAGGAAACTACCAAACCGGTGACTTGAGACAAACTGTTCAGCACGACAAACGTTTTCTGAAATTCCAGCAGATTAAAAAAAGAATTCAAAAGTGCAAACCACGTGCTGATGTAAATCAGCGCCGATACCAGGATTATGACTTCTCCGTAAGAATTAAGATAAAGCACATTGAAAAAATATTTTGCGAGGACCACCGAAGGAATACTTATTAATGCCACAAGGACAAAATACGAATTCATTCCATTTAGAATATAATAAATTTTTCGATCATTTTTCCATTCGTTCAAATGACGGCTGACAAACATACCGACCGGATTGATTAGGACCATGCTGAACCATAAATAAATTGAATTTATAATATACTGATTACCAATCTCAACAGCGGGTAGAGTCCCCGTCATGATGCGAATGGTGAAAACAGTTAAGAACGCCTGAACAATTCGACCAGAAAAAAGAAAAACTATTCGTTGATCAAGATTTTTCATCGCTGATATCATATTTGTTTGAAGATTTTCTCGAAACGGTGAAGGTAAGTGTGACTGTCTTGGATTCGCTTGATGCTATTTTTTCTGATCAGCTCGCGCTCGACATCGTTTTCTAAATAATATCGCGTCAGCATAATCGCTTCATCGACTGTCGAGTAACAGGCGATATCTTTTCCGATATTAAAATAGGCTTCTAACGAAGGGACATAGTCCGCCAACTGAAAGCCACCGAAACAAGGGATTTCGAAATTACGGGCTTTCATTTGACTCGCGTTTTTACGATTTCTTAGGGTGACGAGCAGACTTCTTAAGCTGTGAGCAATGCACCGGATATCGTAGCTAACGCTATTACTTAAATTTAAATTAACTTTTGTTTGCTGAAAAATCCTGACCATGTCTTTAAAATCGACGCCTCCGTTAGGCCATCCCCTACCCCAAACATTCACGTTAATTCCGGCCTTTTTAAATTCATCGATGATCCAAGCGCGGGTCGTATTAAACCCACCGACAAAAGAAACCTCGTATTTGTATTCGGGAACGAAACTGGGATCCACCGCTTCTTCAAGATCCAGCGAGGCCCACTGACTTACGATAACATTCTGGATACCTAATTTTTTGTATTTCGAAACTGCAAAGTGGTCGGTCGTCACACTGTAGGTGAAGTGCGGAGCGTATTTTGCGGTGTAACTTTCAAATCGCCACTGATCATCGCCGAACCAACTTAGCGTTTTGAATTTCTTTTTTAACAAATCTAAAGTCTCCGGAGTAAACTGATCTGTATAGAGCGTGAAAATAATTAAATCCGGATTGATTTCATCGGCCGTGGCTAAGATTTTAGCCTGCAAGGGTGCCGGGTTATGGATGTAATCATCGAAGTAAAAAGGGATAACTTCGTGTCCTAATTTTTTAAATACCTGATGAAACCCAATTTCACCGATTTGGTTGATCCCACGTTCTTTTTTACCGTAGTCCCACTGCATATCCACGTACATGATCTTCATAAGCCGTTCACCCCGGTGCAGTACTGACTAACAAGAAGTCTGAGTTTTTTTATTTGATCAGCCATCGGAACCTGGTGATTACCAACGAAGAAACCATGTTGATCGACGCGATCGGCATTTTTTAACGACCCATGAATTTCGTAATCGAACCATTTTAAAACTTCGTTCTTGGCGAAGTTACCGGTTACGATCGGACGACATTCTACGCCCGACTGAATTAAAAATTCGATCAGCTTAAGCCGATCGACGTTTGAAGTCTCACGAACAACAAAACTGAATCCAAACCAGCTGCTTTCGCCGATTTCCTTTTGGATGATGAGGTGTTCGTCATTTTTAAATAACTCAACAAAAATTTCCGCATTTTTACGACGTTCCAAAACAAAATTCGGAAGTTTCCTAATTTGTTCGATTCCGATGGCGCCACTCATCTCGAGCGGGCGAACATTATAACCCGGCAAGACGAATTTAAACGACTCTTCAAATGCGTTATCGCTTTTCGTCCCGGTCACGTGATTTT
This sequence comes from Bdellovibrio sp., assembly GCA_014376935.1. Taxonomy (GTDB): domain Bacteria; phylum Bdellovibrionota; class Bdellovibrionia; order Bdellovibrionales; family Bdellovibrionaceae; genus Pseudobdellovibrio. The sequence continues at coordinate 9,330 of JACMQO010000145.1, read as the reverse complement.
CTTTCGGCAAATTTCGCGTCCACCCATGGGCGCGCAAACACAGCAGGATGTGGTAAAGCTCTTCATCGTCCGTCGTGATGAATCCACCTTCCATCGTCGAAATATGGTGACTGAAAAAACAACTAAAAGTCCCCATGATTCCAAACGTGCCGGCTTGTTTTGTGTTGTAAAGCGCACCCATTGATTCACAGTTATCTTCGATCATTTCAATATTTTTACCCTGAACGATGGCGTTCAGTTTATCGAAGTCGTTCGGATTTCCTAAAAGATTCACCGTCATGATCAAACGCGTGTTCGGGCTGATTGCGTTCGCCAAAGCCGCTAAATCATAATTCAATGTTTCTAAATCCACATCGACGAACTTGAGCTTTAACCCGTACTGGTAAAGTGGATAGTAGGTCGTGCTCCAAGAGACCGCCGGAACAATCACTTCATCGCCGCGCTTTAAGGGATTATTTTTTCGATAAAATAAACTGGCGACCATGATCAAATTGGCGGCCGATCCGGAACTGACCATAACGCAGTATTTTGATTTAAGGAATTGAGAAAATTGTTTTTCGCATTCCGCGACTTGCGGACCCATCGAGAACTGACCCGACTGAATAACTTTTTGTATGGCTTCGATTTCTTTATTGTCCCAACTCGATGTGGCTAATGGAAAAAAATGACTCATAGATGCTCCTACAAATTTAAAAAATATTTATATGTTTGGTGCAGTCCATCGACTAAAGAAGTTTTGCTTTCCCATCCCCACTTACGGGCTAATTCAACCGAAGTTAATTTTTGTTTCATGCCCACGGGTTTAGACAAGTCGTGTTTGAACGATCCCTTGTAGCCGACCACTTCCGCCACCGCTTGATAATATTCATTCACCGAGTAATCCACGCCTAAACCCACATTCATGATCTCGGGTAGACTTTTTGTATCAATAAGGGCCCGGTAAATGCAGTCAACCAAATCAGACGAGTACATAAATTCTCGGCGGGCCGTGCCGTCTCCCCAAATATCCACTTCTTTAAGATTCATGGCGACCGCGTCGTGCAATTTACGAATGACCGCCGGAACGAGGTGTGAATGTTTGGGGTCAAATTTATCGTAGCGACCGTAGAGATTACAAGGAATCAAAGTTTTGTAATTAAATTCTTGATCTTCTTTACGGATGTAAGCGCACAACCGTTGTGCGGTGATTTTCGCGATGGCGTAACCTTCATTTGTTGGCTCTAGTTCACCTTTCAAGACAAGATCTTCCGTCAAAGGATTTTTGGCGTCTCGTGGATACATGCAGGAACTGCCTAAATTGATCAGGGTTTTGATCCCCGCTTCCCGGCCAGCCAAAATAACGTTGCGGTTAACGTCTAAATTTTCGATGAGGAAGGCGACGGGATTTGCCAAGTTGGCTTGGATCCCGCCAACTCGCCCCGCGCAGTGAACGATGGCTGATGGTTGATGTTTTCTAAAATATTTGAGGACATCTTCGTACTTGAATAAATCTAAATCAGCGCGACGGGGAGTTGATAATTCCATTTTTTGAAATCGAGAATCTTCAATAATATTTTGTCCGACCATGCCGCCGGAACCCGTAATTATTAGCTTCACAAATGTACTCTCGCATAAGGAATTGGTTTATTAATTTCCATAACCAAAGTGGCCCACGCTAGACGAGAAAGCAAGGGATATTAGCCTGCAAAATAGGACTATTTTTGATCTTGCAGATAACGAACAACGCGCGCGGGATTTCCCATCACGACGGCGTTATCCGGCACATCCTGGGTCACCACCGCACCGGCGCCAATCATCGCCATTCTACCGATTTTGATACCCGGCAGAATTGTGCAATTCCCTCCGAGGCTCGCACCTTCTTCGACCACCGTTTCGGGATATTCCGACAAATGAATTTTACTGCGAGGGAAGGGATCGTTGGTGAAAGTCACGTTCGGCCCGACAAAAACATTATTTTTTAACGTGATTCCGTCCCAAATTTGCACACCGTTCTTGATGGTCACATTATCGCCGATGACGACTTTGTTTTCGATAAAAACCGTGTCGCAAATATTACAGTTAAATCCGATCCGGGCTCCGGGCAATACGTGCGCGAACGCCCATATGCGCGTGCCGTCCCCAACATTTTCCGATTCGCAGATTCCACGCTCGTGAACAAAAAATTTGCTCATAAAATCTCCTTAATAACTATTACACGCTTTAATGACGGTCTGAATATCATCCGCAGTCATGTACGGGTCCATCGGGATGCTGATGCACTCTTGATGAATAGCTTCGGTGATAGGCAAATTCAAATGATTAAACTGGGCTAGGGCCTTTTGTTTATGCGGAGGAATCGGGTAATGAATTAGGGTCGCAACGCCCTGCTCGGTTAAGTGCCGCATGAATTCGTCACGATTTTTGACGCGTAAGACGAATAAATGAAACACGTGGTCTCGGGTACCGGCAAAGAATGGCAGCGCAATTTTTGGATTTTTAATTCCGGAAAGGTACGTCCGGGCTATTTTTACGCGCTCGGCATTTTCTTCGTTTAATCTATTTAATTTCACCGTAAGCAAAGCGGCTTGGAGTTCATCGAGGCGACTGTTCACACCCCGCATCGAATTGTAATACTTTTTATCCGAACCATAATTTGAAAGTGTTTTAACTTTCGCCGCGAGCACCGGATCATTCGTCGTGACCGCTCCGGCATCGCCTAATGCGCCGAGGTTTTTTCCTGGATAGAATGAAAAACCTGAAGCGTGGCCGATCGCGCCCGTCATTTTTGACCGGTCAATCATATTAACCATCGCGCCGTGCGATTGCGCGGAGTCTTCCAGAACTAGCAGGCCGTGTTTGTCAGCCACCTGCATAATTTTAGTCATGTCACTTGCTTGACCGTAAAGATGCACCGGCAAGATCACTTTCGTTTTAGGCGTAATATTTTTTTCTAAAAGATCGGCATCCAAATTAAAAGTTTTCGCGGACGGTTCAACGAAAACGGGAATTAAATTATTTTCGAGAATCGAAAGGATACTGGCAATGTAGGTGTTTGCCGGAACAATGACTTCATCCCCGTCTACAATTTTCCCCATCTCTTTCCACGCGCGCAGAACTAACGTTAAAGCATCCAGGCCATTCGCTACGCCGACGCAGAAGTGGGACCCGGTATATTCGGCGAATTTCTTTTCGAATTCATCGCAGTTTTTTCCGCGAATGTACCATCCCCCATCCAAAACATCGGTGAAGGCGGCTTGCAGTTCGGTTTTGGATTTTTCATTGATACGTTTCAAATTTAAAAACTGAACCATTTTATTTTTTACCCACATGTTTTAAAAATTGATCGTATTCGCGAATGTAATCCGATTCTTTGTAGACGTCAGACGCGAAAACGGCGATGACGCAGTCTTTGGAAAAGTGATACATTTCGTGCCAGACCATTTTGTCGATGATCAACCCTTTTTCGCCTTCTATTTTAACGTCCACTTTATTAATCCCGTCATCCAGTAATACCATGCAGCTACCTTGAACGCAGAAAAAAACCTGCCGCAGTTCGTGATGCGCATGGAAACCGCGACGCAGATCTGGATCCAACGACTTCAAAAAATAAGTCCGCTGACATTCGAAAGGTAATAATTGAGGAAATTCGACAACGGTTAAATTCCCGCGTGCATCATTGATTTGTGAAGCCGATACAAATTTAACCATAAATTACCTTACCATAGCCAATACTCGCAGCGGAAGAGTAAAGAAAAAAGGGAGTTGCGATCGGTATCGTGGAAAATACAAATTAAAAATTTTTTTATCTCGAAATAACATTTTAAACAAAAACTTGAATTTAATAAATTTGACTGCTCTGCTGGCCAGGACGTGTTCGGCTTCAAACGAAGATACAATTTGGATAAGGCTCGCGTGGTAGTATTCTAACTTTTTATTTGAATCTTCACTTATCATGCGATACTTGGCCCAGGTTCTATTGAAATTTTTAATTTTGAACTTTTGGCTTGTCAGCTTCAACCACATTGAAATGTCTTCTAATTTAAAATCAGTATTATATTTACCTACGTGCAGTAACGCCGATTTCCTGATCATGGCCGTCGGCGCGTAAATATAGTTCCTGAATAATAAAACTGAGAAACCGACTTCACCTTGCGCTACGGGCTTCATTCGCTTGACGTGTTTACTTGATCCGTCAATCACGTCGACCCCGCCGGCGATCACGGTCAATCCCGGTTCAACCGCAAATGCCTGAACTTGTTCAGAGATGCGCTTTTCTGTCATGACATCGTCACTGGCGAAAATACAAATGTATTCACCTGAAGCCATGTCTAAACCTTCGTTAATCGTTCGGCACAAGCCCTGGTTTTGATTTATTTTAAATCTAAAATGAAATTCATTGGCTAAACGTTCAATCACGCTTTTGCTATCGTCCTTCGAACCATCATCGATGACGATTAGTTCAATATTTCGATAATCCTGCGCGACAATGGATCGGATACATTCTTCGATGTATCTGTCGTGATTATAGCTCGGAACGATGATTGTAACTTTGGGTGTAGTGTTCATCTGAGTTTAAATTTTTTCACTCGCTACGTGCATCAGGTATTTGCCGTATTGGTTTTTTTTCATTTCCTTGGCTAGCTCGATCAGTTGATTGGAATCGATGTATTTCATACGGTACGCAATTTCTTCCGGACAAGAGACTTTTAAACCCTGGCGTTTTTCGATCGTCTGGATGAATAGGCTGGCCTCTAAAAGGCTTTCGTGCGTGCCGGTATCCAACCAAGCAAACCCGCGGCCCAGCGTGACGACCGATAAATCATTTTCTTTCAGGTAAATTTTATTTAAATCAGTGATTTCTAATTCTCCGCGAAGTGAAGGTTTCAACGACTTAGCATATTCGACAACTTTTTCATCGTAGAAATATAATCCCGATACGGCGTAGCTCGATTTTGGATGCGTCGGCTTTTCTTCAATTGAAAGAGCTTTGAAGTTGGCGTCCATTTCTACGACGCCGTATCGCTCGGGATCAAAAACTTTGTAGGCAAAAACGGTGGCGCCGTTTTTCGAATCACGAGCCGTTTGCAAGAGCGACGTAAAACCTTGCCCGTAAAAAATGTTATCTCCTAAAACTAATGCGCATTTTTCGTTATTAATAAATTTTTCGCCGATGATGAAAGCCTGCGCTAACCCATCCGGCGAAGGTTGTTCGGCGTAAGTTAATTTAATGCCCCAACGCTTCCCATTACCGAGTAGCTGTTCGAAACGGGGTAGATCTTGCGGAGTAGAAATAATCAAAATATCTTTGATTCCGGCCAACATCAGAGTCGAAAGCGGATAGTAGACCATCGGCTTGTCGTAAATAGGTAATAATTGTTTACTTACGACGGTCGTTGCCGGGAAGAGCCTTGTGCCGGAGCCGCCGGCTAAAACAATACCCTTCATATTGATTTATCCTTATAATTTTTAACAACCCAAGTTTTGTACTCACCCGAAACAATGTTATCGACCCAAAGGAAATTTTCTAAATACCATTCGATCGTGCGTTTAAGCCCTGAATTAAAAGTTTCCTTCGGTTGCCAATCTAATTCTTTTTTGATTTTGGTCGCATCAATCGCGTAGCGTTTATCGTGGCCGGGGCGGTCTTTAACGAATGTTTTTAGTTCCTTGTAGCTTTTACCGTTCGCGCGCGGGCGAAGCGTATCCAGATGTTCGCAGATCGCATCCACGACTTGAATATTCCGTTTTTCGTTTTCGCCGCCAATGTTGTAGGTTTCACCTAAACGGCCATCTAGTAAAATCGCGACGATCGCGTCGCAATGATCTCCGACGTAAAGCCAGTCACGGACGTTCGCGCCGTCACCGTAAATCGGTAGCGGTTTTTCCATTAAAGCATTATGTATCACAAGCGGAATTAATTTTTCGGGAAACTGGAAAGGCCCGTAATTATTCGAGCAGTTCGTCGTGATAACGGGCAATCCGTAGGTGTGATAATAAGCCCGGACTAGATGATCGCTTGCCGCTTTTGAAGCCGAATACGGACTGTTCGGTGCGTACGGTGTTTTTTCGTTAAATGCGGGATCTTCTAATTCTAAGCTTCCGTAAACTTCATCCGTCGAAACGTGAACGAAGCGAAAATTTATTTTCGCTTCCCCTTCTAAGGTCACCCAGTATCGCTTCGCGCAATCCAGTAACGTAAAAGTGCCCACGATATTAGTTTGGATAAAATCAGACGGCCCGTGAATCGAACGGTCAACGTGACTTTCCGCCGCGAAATTTAAAACGGCGCGCGGTTTAAATGTTTCGAATAATTGAGCTATACCATCGTGGTCGGTGATATCGGTTTGGCTAAAATGATAATTCTTATTTTTTTCGACCGTTTGAAGGCTAGACAAATTTCCGGCGTACGTAAGCTTATCGATGTTCAAGATGGACTCGTCATTGTTCTTCATCCAGTTCAAAATAAAATTTGAACCGATGAACCCCGCTCCGCCCGTAACGAAAATCATTCTTTGCCACCGTAATATTCATTTTCCATATCGTACTTGACCATAATACGAACCAAATCTTTCAAAGATGTTTGGGCCTTCCAGCCTAATTCTTTTTCGATCAAACTGGCATCACCCCACAACAAATCAACTTCGGCCGGACGATAGTATTTGGGATCAACGGCGACAATTAATTCGGACGTTTTCGCGTCGTAACCTTTTTCATTATCGTCTTTGCCTTCCCATCGAATTTTGATTCCGACTTCTGCAAACGCTAACTCGACAAATTCACGTACGGTATGGACTTTATTCGTCGCAACCACATAATCTTTGGCCACCGGCTGTTGTAACATCAACCACATCGCTTCGGCGTATTCCTTGGCGTAGCCCCAGTCGCGTTTGGCGTCTAAATTACCCAGCGTCAGAATTTTTTGCTGACCTTTTTTAATTTTGGCGACGGCCTTAGTAATTTTTTTGGTTACAAAAGTTTCACCTCGACGGGGTGATTCATGATTAAATAAAATTCCGTTACACGCGTACATACCGTAAGACTCGCGGTAATTAACCGTTACCCAGTAAGCATACAGTTTCGCGGCCCCGTAAGGCGACTTAGGATAAAACGGAGTTTTTTCACTCTGCGGTGCGGTTTCGGGAAGACCGCCGAAAAGTTCCGACGTCGAAGCTTGGTAAAATTTAGTTTTAATATTTAAGTCTTTAATCGCGTTCAGCAGACGAATTGTTCCGACGGCGTCAACTTCAGCCGTGTATTCGGGTACTTCAAATGAAACGGCCACGTGCGACTGCGCGCCTAAGTTGTAAACTTCGTCCGGTTGAATTTTAGCCAATAGAGTGTGAAGGTTGCTCGAATCAGTTAAATCACCATGGTAGGTCTTAAAATGAGGATGGTTAAAAATGTGATCGATACGATCCGTCGTGAATACTGAAGAGCGTCGTATGATCGCGTGAACCTCATACCCTTTTTCTAGTAATAGTTCGGCGAGATAGGATCCATCCTGACCTGTGACACCGGTAATAAAGGCCTTCTTTTTCAAGTTTTCCCCTCGACTCTTCCATAATCATCTTGGTAGCGAACAATATCGTCCTCACCAAAATAACTACCCACTTGGACTTCAACAAATTCAACAAGTGAACTTGTGCGATTTATAACTCTGTGTTTTGCGCCCACCGGGATGAAAATATGTTCACCCTGTTTACGTTTAATTTCTTCATCGTTCAAAATAACGATGGCTTCACCTTTGACTATGATCCAGTGTTCCGATCGTTTCGCATGGGACTGATAAGAAATTTGCTGACCAGCTTCAACACGAATCACTTTGGATTTGAAATAAGATTCATCCCGTAGTATTTCGAATTCCCCCCACGGACGATGTTCGAACACGTGCTCAGAAATAATTTTTTTATCTGTGAAATCAAAACTTTCAACCAAGTCTTTTACTTTTTGGGATTCGCCTTTTTTGCAAATCATCAAGGCGTCCGCGGTGTCGACCACGATCAAATCATCTGCGCCGACGATGCCGTATTTTTTATTTTTCTGTTTGGAAAAAACGACGCTACCTTGCCCGGCGATCTGCACCGGAGATAAGTCACCCTGACTGTTTTCAACTAACGAATCCCAGGAACCTAAATCGCTCCAGCCCATATCACAAGCTACGCATTTTAATTCTGACGGTTTTAATTTTTCCATGATGGCGTAATCTAGCGAAATACTTTTTAGCGAAGCATAAATATCACTTAAGTTCGACAGATCATTTTTTAAAGCCGACATTTTTTGCCATAATTCAGATTCATGATGCTTAAACAGTTCAATCATCCTTGAAACTTGAAATACGAAAATTCCGGCGTTCCAGAAATAGTTTCCATCTTTTAAAAAGGACTGTGCCTTTTCTAAATTCGGTTTTTCGTGAAATTTCAAAACATCCACCGCATCAGTAGATTTTTTATCCGCACCTGCGGTTTGAATATATCCAAAACCTGTTTCCGGAGTTTTCGGCTGGATTCCAAGAATAACGACTGATCCGTTAGAAGCCTGCGCCGTTGCGGCTTTTAAAGCAGCATCAAATGCTGTTTGATCTAAAATCAAAGCATCTGATGGAAAAACTCCGGCTATTTCTTCGGTGCGACCATTCAATTCCAAATATTTACAAGCTAACGCCACGGCAGCGGCGGTGTTTTTACCCACAGGTTCGTACAAAACTTTTGAAATTTTAAGGTTGTTTTGAGTAATGTTTTTTTCAGTTAAAACTTTTAGAGCGCTTGACGTGACGATGAGGCCTTCGCCGTACCCTTGAAGCCGCTCAATCGTGAGCGTTTGCAGGGGCTTATCTAACAAATCACAAAATTGTTTCGGATATTGTTTTCTTGAGACCGGCCAGAGGCGCGTTCCGCTTCCACCACTCAAGATAATCGGAGTCATTTTCATTTCGTGATACTGCCATTATTCATAGGCAGTATCAATGTGAAATTAATCTACGATCGGGCGTAGCGTTTGTTCAATGATTCGCGGATTTCAGCACCTTCGATACTTAAACGCGTCCATGGAATGGCACGTAGACGTTCGGTTTCGATAATTTCTTCGGTTTCTTCACAGAATCCGAAATTTCCGCTCTCGATGCGGCCTAAGGAGCTTTCGATTTCTAGTAACTGGGAACGTAAACGGTCAGTTAAATTAAGCATTTCTTGTTCGGCTAAAAGTCTCATGGTTTGATCGGCTTCGTCTCCGCCGCGTTCAAATTGATCCAATTTTCCGCGGGCTTCTTTTACGCGGTTGAGTAAGTCTGACTTAATAGTCAGCAACTTTTCGCGGCATTCGGTGACTAAAGCGCCCGATAATTCACGGGTTCTT
>JACMQO010000144.1 GCA_014376935.1 Bdellovibrio sp. | reverse complement strand
GATAAAACTCGCTACGACAAAAAAATGAACCGCAAGCAGATCAGATTTACCCTTTTTCATTGGGTGGGACGGACCAGCTCGAAAACTTGCAAGTCTTATGTGGCCTGCATAACAGATTTAAGGGAGTTCGTACTGATATAAAAAACAACGTCCATGAGCGCTCAAACTAAAAAAAAAACCGGCTTCGCGCCGGTCTTCGTATCGACATATTTTTAGTAAGAAAAGCAGGTTTAGTTTTTAATCGGCATACTTCCGAATAAGAAAAGGACGTTTCCGTTATTGATACCGCCTAAACTCGGAATCAATACGCCTTTGATATCTAACTTACCAATAGAAAGGCCCGCGGTCGGAAACACATATGGAATTGGTACATAGTTAAAATCAGAGCGCATTGTGATGCCCGCGCTGTAGCCAGCTAACACTTTGATATTTTTCGTGACTCGGAATGGATGCTGCCATTCATACCCAACTGATGGTTCTAAATCGCGATGTGAATCTTTAAAAATCATCGCGAACAACGACTCGCGATTTCCGTTTTCATTGATTAACACCTTTTCGATACCGATCCCGTAAGCCCTTTCATTTAATTGTTTAATTTTTTCTGGCGTGTACGTGCGACGATCATGATACGCATAACCCGCGATGATCACTTGCGTTTGGCCATCTTTATAGATCGTCTTTAAATTACTTCTAACTTTAACTAATTTATCGGTAATGCGATCTAATATTTTATTTTGCTTTTTAGAATCAATATCCGTTTTCTTAATAAAGATGATATTATTAAAACTTGGAGACATCGTCATTTCGAATATCGCCTGCGCTTGCTCGTTCACTGTGATCGACTGGCCATCCCATAAGATGAACGTATTTGAACCTTCGAACTTGAAACCAACTGCTTGAAAGTCGATATTTGGATTCTCATTTTCAGACATCACTCCGCATTCAACCGATAAGGCATCGATCAGCTGATCTAATTGTTGATAGCGTGTTTGGTTGGCTCCACTGTTCGAGATCGCCCCTAAGACGTCCGTACACACCGCGTTTGATAAAGTTTGAATGAAGTACTTAGAATTGTAGTTCACCGGCTGTGACACCACGGCTGGAGCCCCACCGGCCTGGTCGATTTGGTTTAAATCAACCATCTGAAACGCAAAGGCTGACTGAAGTGTCAGGCCTTGAGACAATAGGACCGCGACCGTGTAGGCGAAACCCTTTTTAAACTTACTCATATAGAACATCCTTTTGGAGTGAACCGTTTGTTTATTCGTTACATGTTAAAGAATGAGTTAGAACAAATCCAATCATCATGAGTTATATTTATTTTAAACATATCTTAAGTTGTCTCATTTTAAGAAACGACTTTTCAGGCTTGGGGATGAAATACAATTCGACAGTCTGAGTGGATGCTCTAGTTCATCATGACAAAACAGACATCCTTAAACGAAGGCGCTCATTCCCGTTACCGATCGGCAGTTCTGCGTTCAAAAATACTACTTTATGGTAAACCCACCGGGCCACGGGGCAAGGTCCGAACGCGGCCCCACAATTGACTTTGATATTCAAAATAAAGCCTGATAAAAATAGGTCTTGTTTTCAAAAAAAAGGACTTTGAATGAAACAGATCTGTAGCCCCGCTATTGTTTATGTATTTTTATTCTCTATTTTTGCATTGGCTCAAGAGTCAAAGCCGACAAACCCGATGCCTTTTCAAGCCTGCCGCGATCAAGCTGCAAAATTTTGTGCGGATCAAAAAACACCGCGTGATATTTTAAAATGTTTAATTAAAAATGACAAAGTGATTTCAACTGCATGTAAGCAAGAATTAGAACGTTACGGACGCGCCACCTCTCAAGCGAACGAACAAGGTGGCGGTGCTTTAAGTGCCATGGCGGGACTGAATTCACAAACACCGCCGTTTCCGGTTCTAGCTGTCGAAGGACGCCTAAGCCCGGGAACACCGAAAATGAACGAAGAAAAAATAAATCTTTCATCACCAATTTATCAGGATGAAGATGATTACTTCGCCCTATCTGCTGCAGGGGCCCCTGTTCATTTCAGTGATCCGGTGACTTTAAATTCAGGCATCGAAGTTCCAAAAGACCTTTACCGCGCTGAACTGGGCGCACAATACACGCATAAATTACCGGGATTTAAAAACTGGGGATTACGTGGATCTATCGGATCAGCCAGTGATCAACTTTTCAAAAATTTTAAAGACAATTCTTTTAGTATCAATGCCCAGTATGGATTTCCGACCGAAACCGGTGGATTCTGGATGCTATTTTTATATATTTCGAACAATAGCCCGCTCGGAAATTTTGTGCCGATTCCTGGGGTGATGTACTTGTACAAAACGCCTACTTTCACTGGCATGTTCGGATTTCCTATCTTATCGATGCAGTGGACGCCTGAAAAACTATGGTCTTATTCTTTTTCTATGTTCGGACCGGCAATCACCGCCGAGGCCGGCTACGGCGACATGGCTGATATTCAGTACATTACAAATCTTTCTTGGAGCACACAAAGCTTTATCCTAAGTAATCGCACAGATGATAAAGATCGCTTAACGATCGATGAGAAAAAGGCTTCAATCGGCTTAAAGTCTTTTTTATATGAAAAAGTGCTGGCTGAAGTAAAAATCGGCCGTGCGATTGGCCGATCTATTTATATCGGTGATGGAATTCGAAACATGAAACGTGGTTCGCAGTCTTTAGATGACGAAGGATTTTTAGCTTTAACGCTAAAAACCGGCTTCTAATCTATTTTTCTAATAGAAACTGGCCGACATTAATTCGGCCGGCACGAAATGCACCTTCACAGTACGCTAAATACAAATTCCAAAGACGTGTGAATTTATCATCAAAGCCCAATTCTAAAACTTGTGGATAGGCTTTTTGAAAATTCTGTCGCCAAATTTTTAAAGTTTCAGCATATGAAAGTCCAAACTCGTGCATGTTCGCTAATTGCATTCCATTTTTCTTACCATTATTTTCAAATGCATTATTTGTTAAAAGCATACCGCCCGGAAAGACGTACTGCTGAATAAAATCTGTCTTTTTTCGATACGAAGAAAATAGATCTTCGCGAATAGTAATTCCTTGAACGACGGCAGCCCCTTTGGGTTTTAATGAAGAACTGACCTTATTAAAAAATGTACCCCAATATTTTTCGCCCACGGCCTCGATCATCTCGATCGAAGCTATTTTATCAAACTGTCCGGTGATATCGCGGTAGTCTTGTTGCACAAGTCGAACATTCGCCCCCAAACCTTTGGCGTCGATTTGTTTTTGATTGTGCCTAGCTTGTTCCGGAGAATTCATAATGGCCGTGACTTTACAACCCGTTCGTTCGACGGCGCGGCTGTAAAAACCACCCCAGCCACAACCGATTTCTAGCAAATGATCGCCTGATTTTAAATTCAAAGTATCAATAATTCGGTCGTACTTAGCTATTTGTGCATCAAATAGCGTTTGCTCTGGTGTTTCAAAAATAGCTGACGAATAGGTCATCGACGGATCTAACCATAGGCGGTAAAAATCATTGCCTAAATCGTAATGGGCCATAATATTTTTTTTAGCCCCTGAGCGACTGTTAAAATTAAGCAGGTGACGAAACTTCGCAAATAAAGTGCCATACCATGTGCCATGCAACGCCTGCGACAAATCTTGATCGTTTTTACAAGCCCACTCAACCAAAGCGACCATGTCGTCGACAACCAGCGTATTTTCAATCGTAGCCATAGCTAATCCGATATCACCTTTATCAAAAAGTAAATCAATCGCTGACCAATCAAGAACGTCGATACGGATCTGCGGCAGCCCCTCTCCGAAAGTTTCTTTTTTACCGTCAGGCAGCGATAAGTGAATCGTTCCATGCTTGGCTTTATTTAAAATTTGCAAAAATAGACGCGTGCGAAGTGAAGGGCCCTTCATGACGAAACCTGCTTTCCTGGTAGTTTTGGTTTTTTATAAAACGAAATTTTTTTAAGCCAAAGTCTAAGCGCCTGATAATGAATGCGAAAAGTAATCATCGGCGTCATCCAACCGTAACGAATCAATAGCGACAGTAAAGTATTCTGACTTAATTCTGTTAAATCACCAGTCACCCACGTGGCCAGTCTTAATTTTTGATCTGGCCCATGATAATTGATATCAACGCGCGTTTTCGTTTCTTCTTTTTTAAAGCGAAACTGATAATAGCCTTCAACCGGAAAAAATGGAGACACGTGAAAGACCTTTTCCGCACGTAACCATTGCTTACTGTTAATGGCTACCCCCGGATGAATCCAATAGAAATGCCTTTCGCCAAAAGTATTATTCACTTCGACTAAAACGGCCTCAAGCTGACCTTGACGTTCACAGAACCAAAAACTAACTGGATTAAACGCGTAACCAAATTGTTGGGGATACGATTGAAACCAAATTTGCGCGGCGTGGTAATTACACTTTTCTAATAAAAACTTCTTAATGGCTGGTTCAAATTGCTGACCTTCACCATCCAAATAGTTTTTAACGTTGATCGAAAATAAACCGTAGTACTGTGACTTCATTTTTTTTTGAAGTTCAGCCTCTTGATCGCAGCGAAAATGAAGAAAAAAGGTAGGGTATCGAAAATTATTCGCAGCGCCTAGTTGGCGACTGTGATGAACATGGCCCCTGCCAACAAGTAAACTCATGCTTCATTCCAAGGAGCCGTAACCCGCAAACGTCTAGCGACGTTAACCGCACTTAATAGGCCGTCTTCATGAAAACCGTACCGCGACCAAGCCCCGGCAAAATAAACTTCTCCACCGCCTTGAATGGACGGTAAATCTTTTTGCGCATCAACCGCTTTTTGATCAAACTGTGGATGCGCATAACTAAATTCGCGCAAAACATTCTGCAACGGGCGATTCGGATTTAATGTAACAAAGTAGTTCTTTTTGGTTTTCAAAGGTTGCAGTAAATTAAGAAAATAACTTAACGAGACTTTAGGTAAATTTTCTGGAGTCAGCGCACCGTTCACATTCCATGAAGCCCAACACAATTTTGATTTCGGCATCACGACTTCATCTGTGTGAAGTAAAGTCTGATTCGCTTCAAACGCAAAGGCACCCAAAATGGTTTCTTCAGCCAACGTCTTATTTTTTAAAATTTGATACGTCACAGGAGCATGGGTCGCTAAAACGACCTTATCAAACTCGAAAACATCACGGCTTGTTTTTAAGAAAACTTTTCCGTTCTTGCGCTCAACCTCTTGAACGGGGGTATTTAAATAAATTTTTGAAACGACAGAAGCTGCCTTTTGGACGTATTGAATAGATCCATTTTTTACCGTCCGCCAAACCGGCCGGCCGTTCACTTGTAACAATTTATGATTAATAAAAAATGTTAGAAATGTAGCTGCAGGAAATTCAAACATCTTTTTTTCAGGCGTCGACCAAATGGCAGCGCCGATAGGAAGTAGATAATCTGATCTAAAAAGTAGAGAATATTTTTTTTGTTTTAATAGCTCGTCTAAACTCCAGTTATGACGACGCGCTAAAATAACATTTTCTTCGGCTTCACGTCCAAAGCGTAGAATTTCTAAAAGCATTTTGTAGAAACTAGGTCGTAATAAATTTCTTCGTTGTCCAAAGACCGAATTCAATGAGGTCCCGCACCACTCTAGATTTTTTTGCTGAACTTGAACCGAAAGCGACATGTCTGAATCAACTGTTTCAACATCCAGCTCTTTAAAAAAAGCCATCAGATTGGGGTAAGTCAGTTCATTATAAACTAAAAAACCGGTGTCGATCGGGATAGCTCCTGCTTCTTCATTTACGGTCACAGTATGCGCGTGACCTCCAAGACGATTTTCAGATTCAAATAGATGGACTTCGTACTTTTTCGAAAGTAACCACGCCGCACCTAATCCACTAATTCCCGAGCCGACAACGGCTACCTTTAATTTCGATGTTTCAACTTCTGACATTTTTTAAATTAAATCACTTTCTACGCTAAAAGCTACGACATTGTATAAAGCTGCATACTTTAACGCGTCATTTATAAGTTTTTGGTCCAAGAAAATTAAGGGTATCTGGATTATTAAAAAAAATTAACTGAATAAACTTATTGATTTGGAGATGTGCGATTCAGCATGGAAGAGAAGTCCATTTGGCTTTTTATTTGTAATGGCTAACACTTGAGGACTTGTGGAAAACTTATAAAGCAATTTGAAGCCCTAAAGTTTTATAACTTGAAAACACACCTATTAATTTTTTAGCGATCGACTCGATCTGATGCCCATAGGCCATAGGATTGTAATACGGGCACCCAGGTCACCAGTCCCGTTGCGATCAGAAAACCTAGTATAAACCATGGTTTTTTCGCCTTGGGTTTAAAACTTCCTTCGCTTAAGTTATCCGTTTCGGTGACAGCTTGTTTTGATTTAACAAATCCGATCATCATCGCGATCGGTACGATCCACAAAGCGCGAGCCAACTTAACCGGTGTGCCAACTTCGAGAGCGTGGGGACCGTACTGAAGCGTCGCACCCACCACCGAACTGGTATCACGTATCACTATGGCACTCGATAATCCGAACTGACTTTCGCTTAAAAAAAATGATGACCGATCCATGGAAAAATAAGTAAGGCCGCTGCATTTAGCATAAATACCGTACCGAGCCCGATGAAATCCACGGCGCTAATGTCAGCGCCGCCGCGACAGGAATAAGATAAGTACCAATCGATTTGTTCATGATTAAATTAAGAACCTGTCTTTGACAGAAGGCAAAACGTAATTTACAGACTTGTTCACGTGCTTTTAAAGTATTAAGCTTGTCTGCATGAATACATCCCGCGCTTTAGTTATCATGAATATAGCTGTTTTTATCGCTTGGCAATTATCCCGTAACGACGAAGTTCGATACCTATTCATGGCGAATAATTTTTTGGTCAGCTGGTCATCGATCACTCAAGGTCGCGTTTGGACTTTAATTACGTCGGTCTTTTCGCATAACGCTTTTTTGCATCTATTTTTTAATATGTACGTCTTAGATAGTTTTGGGCCGATTGTAGAAAGTGTGCTGGGTCGCGCGCGCTTTTTAAAATTTTATTTCATAGCCGGTGTAATCAGTTCGCTTTGTCACGCGGCCGTTTCTGCATTCTTACTGCACGAACCAGGTCTTCCAGCGTTGGGCGCTTCGGGCGCGATTTCAGGAATGATCTTTTTATTTGCCCTTCTCTTTCCGAAACAGAAAATTTTATTGTTTGGTTTTGTTCCTACTCCGGCCTTGTGGGGAGCCTTCTTATTCGTTGGTTTAGATATTTGGGGATTGATCGCTCAAGCCGAAGGTGGAGGGCTTCCTATCGGTCATGGAGCCCATCTTGGCGGGTCGTTAACGGGCGTATTGTATTACTTTTTATTTTTGTGTCGGATTGATCTTCGTGATACAAACCGTATGATTCGATATAAAGCCCTTTGATATTTTTCGATGGGATCGATATCGCGTACAAAATAGATTGATCATCAGGATCAGATGCATTTTCGAAACGGTAAATGCCTTTGACGTCTATTTCGCTAGGAAGAATTGATATTTTACGACACTGAGATTTCAAATGAACAAAGCAACAAATAAGATTTTCTTTGTAGCCTTTCATTTCAAAATTTTTAATCGCTTCACATAGTGTCTGCATAAAACCTGTGCCGGCTTTAAGTTCTTGTTCAGACTCAAGATTAGCCGCCATTTTTTCTTTCGGTGTTCTGATCGCTTCGGCCTTACGATTAGGTTCTAGAGGATAGGCGTTATAAAGACCGAATCGTTCAAGTCTAACATCTAGGTTTGCTTTCGTTGTTGTTAAAATTGTGTGATT
>JACMQO010000019.1 GCA_014376935.1 Bdellovibrio sp. | reverse complement strand
CCGCGCGCTTCTTTAGCCAAAAAATTAACAGCCTGAGGAGTTGTGAATTCGGCCGCTAAAATTAAATCGCCTTCATTTTCGCGATTTTCATCATCGACTAAGATCACAAATTTACCTGCTTTAAAATCACTTAGGATCTCTGTGATCGAATTCATTTTACAACCTTTACTTGGTCGGGACGAGATTGAATATAGGCTTTTGCTAAATAATCTGATTCGATATTTAAAAATTCTTTTTCTTTATATTCAATTAAGTTTGTGGCTTTGATCGTTTCAGGAATCAAACATACGTCCAGATAATATTTAGATTTTACTTTAAAGTATTCGTTCACCGTAAGACTTACACCGTTTAAACAGACAGATCCCTTTTTCCAAAAATACGGTGTTAAAGTTTTTGGAACTTCAATTTCGATTTGCCAGCATTCGCCCTGCTGGTACGACTTTACAACTTGAGCTAAAGTATCGACGTGACCTGTGACTAAGTGCCCGTGCACGCGCTGACCAAATTGCAGAGAGCGCTCTAGGTTTAACGATTTTTTCGACCATAATTTAAAATTGTCGCCTAAGACTTTTAGCGTTTCTGCACCTAAGCAAAATTGAATCATCGATTTCGTGAAGGTCTCTACCGTTAGACAAATTCCGTTCACGCAAATGCTATCGCCCACCTTGATGTCGTTAAAACTTTTTGGTCTTGAGACATGAATGCGGACGCTATCTTTTAACGGGATTGTTTTGATGATTTTAGAAGTGGTTTCGACGATTCCTGAAAACATACGCCCGTTCTATCACAGCCCACAGAAATGTGGACTGTTTTGCGTAGCGTCTACTTGAGATTAGGTGAAATGACAGATTATGGCTTAGCTGTTGTCGCCGGCGGCACGACCGGAGCTACAAAAGACGACAGTTGCACTAAAGCACCAACCGAGATCGTCTCTGATTCTTTTGGATTTAAAACTTTTGCGCGACTTAATAGATCGCCCGCTTCTTCAACTTCAATGATCCATGGGTCAGAAATATCAGAAACAATGATCGAACCCGTTAAAACAGAACTGTCTCCGCAAGCTTCGCCTTTCCAAGTATGGGTTTCGTTAAACACCTTAAGCTTGTCACCGGCTTTCAAACCAAGCTCTGCTCCACCTAAAATAGCGACGTAACTGTCACCACTATAAACGACGCGCGTGTTCCAAATTTGACGTGGCTCTTGTAAAATCGCGGCCGCTAACTTCTGAGTTGCCGACTTCAGACCGTTTAATAGGACCTCTGCCAAACCTGTTGTTCTGTAAAATTCAGGACCGATATGAATGATACCTAAATCAACTCCAAATCCAACTTTGTAATCTTTCTTGAAGGCTTCGTCGTTGACTGCGGCCACTGTCTGCTGCGTCCACGGGTCAACCGCCTTGAATGATAAGTCTAATCTCATTTTATCAAATTTTAAATTTGCTGAAATAGGAATGATGTTGGCCACGCCAGTATTCGACAAGCCTAAGTTTAATGAGGCTCCGCTGTAGGTCTCTAAAGAATTAATAGTTCCGTAAAGAAAATGCTGTGGACGAGTCATGAAACAAGAAGAATCGCGATTCAATGCGATGTTTTGACTTTTTGCCGTTGGAAACCATGCTTTTAATTGCGCAACTGTTTTAGTGGAAACAACTGAAGAAATTTTTTGGTTAGCAAAATATTTTTGATCCGATACTGCTGCCATATCTTCTGGAGCAGGATAAACATTTCTTTCGTAGAATTCGTTGCGTTCGAAAAGAACACCTGACAATTGGTTGCGAGCCACTTCAGAAAAACTAAACCCAGAGTTGTCTAGATAAGTCGTGGCACTGACATCGCCGATGCGAACGTTCTTTTTGAGTTGGCGCTCTTCGACAACAGGCTGTTGGCATTTTGTACTACTCATAAAAAAACCAGCCAAAGTCATAATCGAAAGTATCTTAAGAGCTACTGTTGATCGTTTCATAAGCATGTCTCCATCTAAGTCTAGTTTCGGATGTTCCTAGACCAGTCTAGAGCTTTTCATGAAAGATAGTTTGAAATATTAGAAGTCGAATTTTTATGAAAAAAAGTTCGACACTAGTTTTAAATTTGAAATTAGAAACTTAAACCGGCTCCGCCAGAAATAGTTAAAAAATAGACGATATCTTCACGACTGGTCTCTAGTCCAGTGCGTGAATCGATTTGGAGTTTATCGTACTTTAAGTACTTGGCTCCGCCAGATACGCCGACGCGTCCAATGTTAATTCCTAAACCGGCCTCTCCGACAACGGCATTTTTGTTTGAAGGATCGGCCCAACGATAACCGGGCCCGACGAACGCGCGAAATGATCCGCCATTAAATTTTGTCGTCGCGGTGAAACGAAAAGTAGAGTCAACACCTTGAAGGTCACGGTCTCCACCCGAGCTGAAACGTTTGAAAGCCGCGTTTCTCCAGGTTAGCCAGTCTGTGAAATTCAAATTGATACCTAAGTTGACCTCGGTAAATGATTTTGAATTGTACACCCCTGATGAACCACCGATATCGATGTCGACCAATGGAGTTTCTTTCGTGGCCGACACGGCGGTCCCAACTGCAAAAGACAAAGATGGAAGAGATAAAAGAAGAATAAAAATAAGTTTCGCTAGTTTCATGGATTTATCTTAATCGCGAGCCGAGATGAATACGACTGTCCAAGGGTCGGGTTTACCACATCAAAAACAAAAACGGCTTAAGTCATTCATCTAAGCCGTTTTTGAAATTTAAATTTTATTCTAAACATTGAAAACTGAATTAATTAAACGAAATCTTTTGGTCTTTGTAATCCATTTTGACCGTCGTGTTCGGTTTAATTTCGCCGGCGATTAACTTTTTAGCCATTGGGTTTAGGATTTCGTTTTGGATCACGCGTTTTAAAGGGCGTGCTCCATAAACCGGATCGAAACCTTTTTGACCTAAGTAAGCTAAAAGCGGTTCTGAAAATTCTAAAGCGATTTGTTTTTCGCCAAGACGTTTCGTGATTTCTTGTAGCTGAATTTTCACGATGCCTTCTAGGTTTTTCAAATCTAAAGATTTAAATTCGACGATTTCGTCGATACGGTTTAAAAATTCAGGTCTGAAATGCTCTTTCAACGCCGCTTGAATCGATTCGCTTCCTTGGCTTGCGCCTAAGTTTGACGTCATCACGATGATCGTATTTTTGAAATCGATCGTGCGCCCTTGGCTATCGGTCAATCGCCCATCATCTAATACCTGTAGTAAGATATTAAAAATATCAGAGTGTGCTTTTTCAATTTCATCAAACAACACGACCGAGTATGGTCTGCGGCGAACGGCTTCAGTCAATTGACCACCGTCTTCAAAACCCACGTAACCCGGAGGGGCACCGATCAATCTTGAAACTGAATGCTTCTCCATATATTCGCTCATGTCGATGCGAATGATGGCTGATTCGTCGTCAAACAAATAGCTTGCTAAAGCTTTCACAGTCTCAGTTTTACCAACACCCGTTGGGCCTACAAAAATAAAAGTTCCGATCGGACGATTCGGATCTGAGATTTCTGCGCGCGCTCTGCGGATCGCGTCTGAAATTGATGTCATTGCATGATCTTGGCCGATCACGCGTTTTTGCAATTCAGATTCCATCATTAATAATTTTTGAGTTTCGCTTTCAAGCATTTTTGAAACTGGAATTTTAGTCCATTTCGCAACAACTTCGGCAATGTCCTCTGCATCGACGCGTTCTTTTAAAAGCGCTGAGGTGTTATTTTTAATTTTATCTTCAAGAGCCGTTAAGCGTTTTTCTAACTCGGGCTGTTTGCCGTATTTTAATTGCGCTGCTTTTTCAAACTGCGCGTCACGCTCGGCTTTAGCGATATCATTTTTAACCGCTTCGATATCGATTTTTACTTTTTTCACTTCATCGATGAATCCGCGTTCGATCTTCCATTTTTCTTTTTGATTTTGCGATTGACCAACAAGGTCGCTAAGATCACCTTCGATTTTTTTTCGGCGATCTACCGACTGCGCATCTTTTTCTTTTTTCAATGCTTCCAATTCGATTTTAAAACTTAAAATCTTGCGGTCGATTTCATCGATCGCCTCAGGCACACTGCGGTTTTCGATTCCTAGCTTACTAGCAGCTTCATCGATCAAATCGATGGCTTTATCTGGCAAGAAACGATTTGTAATGTAACGACTTGAAAGCTTTGCCGCTGCAACCAAAGCCGCATCGGTGATTTGCACGCCGTGATGCACTTCGTATTTTTCTTTTAATCCACGTAAGATCGTCACTGTTTCATCGATACTTGGTTCATCAACTAATACTGTTTGAAAACGTCTTTCTAACGCAGCATCTTTTTCGATATGAAGTCTGTATTCATCTAAAGTTGTCGCACCCACGCAACGTAATTCGCCGCGCGCTAAGGCTGGCTTTAATAATTGCCCGGCATCCATCGCGCCTTCGCCTTTGCCGGCTCCGACCAGTGTGTGCAATTCGTCGATGAATAAAATGATTTCTCCGGCGCTTTCGGTGACTTCTTTGATAACACCTTTTAAGCGGTCTTCAAATTCACCGCGGTATTTTGCGCCGGCTATTAAAGATCCGATATCTAGGGCCATTAGTTTTTTACCAATTAAATTTTCTGGCACGTCGCCTTTAATAATACGCAAAGCAAGACCTTCAGCAATGGCGGTTTTACCGACGCCGGGTTCGCCTATTAATACGGGATTATTTTTTGTTCGGCGCGAAAGCACTTGAATCACGCGACGAATTTCTTCGTCACGACCAATCACGGGGTCTAATTTTCCATTCTGCGCAAGTTCGGTCAAATCCCGACCGAACTTTTTTAGCACTTCATATTGATTTTCTGGATCTTCACTAGTCACTTTTTTATTTCCTTTAATTTTTTTAAGCGCTTGTTCAATTGATTTAAGTTCAATCTTGGTCAGCTTAAATAATTTCTGCAGATCGCGGTCATCACTTTTTAGCATCGCTATGAAAAAGTGCTCGGTCGAAAGAAGTTCGTCTTGGGTGGCTTTGGCTTCAGCTTCGGCCCCTTTAAAAATCTTTTGCAACCGATTACTGGCGTAAACCTGCTCGGCCGCTTTTTCTAAGCGGGGTAAGTTTTGGATTGCTTGATTTAAGTTTCGTATAACGTCTTTAGGGGCGATTTGGTTTTCTTCTATAAGCCTAGGAACTAAGCCTTGATCCTGCTCGATCAATTCAAGTAGTAAGTGCTCTGGCTCAACCATGGACTGACGGCTGTCTTCGGCTAGTTTGGCCGCCGCCTGCATCGCCTCTTGGCTTTTACGTGTCATTTTTTGCATGTCTTGACTCATTCGCGTTACCTCACTATTAAAGATGAGCTCTAACTAGGAATTGTCAATGGTCACTGAAAAAATTAAGCCGATTCAACAAACTGAAACTAACGACCAAACGCGTTCAAAAAAGACGGCCCCTAGAATTAGACCGTCGATGAAAAAAGAATCCATTTTAGCCTCTGATTACAATAAATATATTTTGCCTTTTTCATGCGAAGAGTGTTCGCATTTTCACCGTGAAGATGTAACGTGCACCTTTGGATTAACGACCTATCCACATCTACAAACCACGCAACAAAAATCATACGCGCTAAGTGGTTCTATGGCCCTTTGTCGCTTTCAAGAAATTGACTAGATCACGACTGGATTGCGACTAGTCATACGAATTAAGACGTGGACTACCGTCTTGAAAACCAAGCCTGAAGCCCCATCTAGAACAGTGAGAAAATAATATTTTTTCGTATTTTCTATTCTAACATCCCGTCAAGAAGATCAAAAATACGTCGATTAGTAACTACACAAATAAATCAAAGAGGCAGGATGTCTCTTAGAACACATGAGTGTTCTCATTTACCATTTCAAGGAGGCTTTCAAGGAAGATTTTTAAGGACGATCGAACGTATTTAAGGAAGATACAGTTATAGCCGGTCAGGCTCGGATGCCAGACTTCAAACAACTTCACGGAGGAGAAAAAAATATGAATAACATATTTAAATAAAAATGGAGTTTTCAAATGGGAATGAGAGTAACAACAAATATTTCTGCAATTAATGCACAACGTAACCTTATCGGCAGTCAACGCCAAATGGCCAATTCAATGGCTCAGCTATCAAGTGGTAGCCGTATCAACAAATCAGCCGATGATGCTGCTGGTTTAGCAATTTCTGAAAACATGAAAGCACAAATTAAATCGTCGGCTCAAGCTCGTCGTAATGCGAATGATGGTATTTCATTAGTACAAACGGCAGAGGGTGGATTAAGCGAAGTTTCAAACGTAGTCACACGTTTACGTGAGCTTGGTATCCAAGCAGCTTCTGATACGATCGGTGACCGTGAACGTGGATTTATCGATAAAGAGGTTCAACAGTTAAAGACTGAGATGAATCGTATCGCCAATACAACATCATGGAATTCAACGAAACTATTAGATGGAACAACGCCAACATTTGACTTTCAGGTGGGTTCAAACGCAACTGAAAATGATGTCATCAAATTCAACGCGGCTGAAAATGTAGCGACGTTAGAATCATTAGGAATGCAAGACGTGAACTTCTTGTCTAAAGATGGCGCAAGATCTGCATTAGCTTTACTTGATGAAAGCCAAACTAGAATTAACGGAATGCGCGCAAACTTAGGTGCCCTACAAAATCGTTTAACAACGACAACAGACATCTTAGCGGTCACTGAAGAGAATTTATCAGCAGCGAATTCACGTATCCGCGACACTGATATTGCTCAAGCTTCTTCTGAGATGGCTCGTAACACTGTGCTTTTACAAGCTGGTACTGCGACATTAGCGCAAGCGAATCAAACGAATCAGCTAGCATTAAAATTGTTAAGCTAATTCAGTTAAATAATTAAACGGTTTCTATAAAATTAAAAAAATAGTTGCCGTTTTCGTCAAAAATCTAAACACAAAGCTAGACCTTGGATGAGAATCCAGGGTTTTGCTTTTTCGTCTATCTTCTTCATATCAAGTTCGTTAGACCTTTGACCGATCTAGTATATGTTATCAAACCGCAGTTCATTTTTAAGAGGTTACTTATGACCACATTTTTTAAAACTACAATCTTAGCTTTCGCTTTAATCGGATTAACAAACTGCTCGGGCGGATCTGTTGGAAGCTCGACGAACACAGCCGCAGGAACAAATAGCGGTCAATCAAACGGCGGCAGTGGTGGTTCAACGGACGTCGTAACTCCGGACCCTTTAGCTGCCGTTGATTTAAAAGGAGCCGTTGATAGTAATGACAGCAATAAAAATCAAATCGCTTTCGACTTCGACAAAGTACGTGGCGAATTTATCGTTATGATTCCGATGCCTTCAGGATTGGCTTTTAGTCCAACTGGTTCATTTGCAAAATATCCTGACATTACTTTTTCACAAATTTTAGATCCGTCAGGAAAGATAAAGTTTGGCGTTCGAATTCCGGTTAAATATATTATCAAAGGTTCAAGCTTTAGTGCTCCTTCAAGTTTACCGAATGGCAACGCCTTACCCGCGATGCCTGCCGGACAAGGCGAACTTCCAAGCTTAGCTTTGAATTTTCCGCAGTATAACAACACGCAAATCACCCTTTATGTCGGTGTAAATGCGATTGGTTTATTCATGACTTTGCCTGATAATATAGCATTCCCGATCGGATTTACGTTGCCGATCAAAAATAAAGATAAGACAAAAACCTTTGGCTATCTGACTTACATTGCTAAAAAAGGAACTTACGCACCTGGCCTTTTCGTTTCATCGATAATTCCGCCAGCGATGGCGCGCATTCTTGAAGACTATTTTCACTTATAAGCTAACCTTTTATCTTAACTGATATTTAATTTTCTTTAAATTTTATGACAAATCTTGCCGACCCATTCAAAGCTGGTTACTCTGAATGGGTTTTCACATTGCATAACTAAATTACGACGAGGTAAATAATGGCTAAGAAGAAAAAGGCTGCACCTAAAGCAGCGAAAAAAACGACTAAAAAAGCTGTAAAAAAAGCGGCTCCTAAAAAAGCTAAACCAGCAAAAAAAGCAACTAAAGCAGTTGCGAAAAAAGCGGCTAAACCAGCTGCAAAGAAATCGGCTAAGCCAGCTAAAAAAGTGGTGAAGAAAGTCGTAGCTAAAAAAGCTCCAGCGAAAAAAGCAGTTAAACCTGCAGCAAAGCCAGCAGCGAAAAAAGCAGCTGCTAAAAAAGCTCCGAAAGCAAAAGCACCGAAACAAGATAAATCTTTAGCGGCTGAACTAATTAGCGAGTTAGACGAAGAAACAGATTTAGATTCTATCATCGATATCGATGACGAAGATGCTTTATCAAACTCAGAACCAATGGACGAAGAAGACGACGAAGAGTCTGATTTTGAAGATATGGAAGATGAGTCTAAAGAAGACGAGCAAGAAGAAGATATGGAAGAAGATATGGAAGATGAATCTTCTAAAAAAAACAAAGTTAAAGAAGACGCTGGCGAAGACGATGACGAAGGTTATTTCTAATCTTTAGTTTTCAACTTTGAAAATGAAAAAGGAGAGCTTTCGCTCTCCTTTTTTTTTGGTTTTATTTATTGTACTGAAAGGTTTTATAAAAAGGCTGTTCTGGTCTGGCGACGTGTCTGTATTCAGAATAGCTAACTTAAATTGTGCTTCAATCGACGTGCGGTATTCGACAATTTAAAAATAATAAAATCTAGTCTTTCACAGGTTTCGAGTGAACCGCATATTTTTCAAATTCGCCGTACTCGTGCAATTTGTTATAAAGCGTTTTGATGGTGATACCTAAACCTTGTGCGGCTTGAGTTTTGTTTCCACCGTAATGTCCTAATGCCTTTAAGATATATTTCTTTTCTAATTCATATAATGGAACTGCTGGATCGAAATCAGCGCCTTCATCTTTGATTTCAGGATTACGAATTGCATCTGGTAGATCATTCACCATGATCATGTGACCTTCAGATAGAATTTGTAGACGCTCGCACGCGTTTTGTAATTCACGGATATTACCTGGCCATTCATATTTGATTAGAATTTGCATTGCTTCTTCGTCGATCGTTTTTCCACGATTCATGAATGAGTGTGAACCTGAATTTAAGAAATGGTTCACTAACGCCGGAATGTCTTCTTTACGACGACGTAGCGGCGGAGCACTAACGACGATTGTATTAATACGATAGAATAAGTCCTCGCGGAATGATCCACGTACAACTTCTTGATCTAATTCACGGTTTGTTGCGCACACTAAACGGATATCGACTTTGATAGACTCTTTACCACCCACACGGAAGATTTCGCCTTCTTGGATGAAACGTAAAAGCTTAGCTTGGATTGATAATGGTAATTCGCCCACTTCATCTAAGAACAGCGTTCCACCGTTTGCGGCTTCAGCTAAACCGATCTTACGTGTGTAAGCACCTGTGAAAGATCCTTTTTCGTGCCCGAATAATTCAGACTCTAATAATGTTTCACGTAAGGCACCGCAGTTGATCGCGACGAAAGGCTTGTTTCTACGTTGAGATTTTTCATGAACCGCACGAGCGATTAACTCTTTTCCGGTTCCAGACTCTCCTAGTACTAGGACGTTGGCTTGTGAAGGAGAAACGCGTTCGATCATTTTCATTAACTGAGTCATGATGTCTGATTTATAGATAATCGTTCTAGCCTCAGGGATGATCTTCTGTTGAGAAGCAGGTGCCCATGTTGGCATCTGTGGTTGGCTGATAGAACTTGGTAAATGCGGTAATGCTGACGAAGAGTTTGTGTCTGACATAAAATCCACCTTTCGAGTACGTGCTGTGTGAGTAGGCAACTGAATCTCTATTTGATACGTTGCGTTGAGTGCAATATAACCAAGGTCGTGTAGAAAATGCAAGCAAAATATTTGCACTGCGTTATATTTTTTATCTGGCCTTTAACAATGGTAATATTCAAGTGATACTAAACTAAATCGATTTGATTTAGGAGCTTATGAGTTTAGAAGTGCAAGAGACAATTGATAACTACTTGAAATATCAACAGAATGTTGAATCTTCAGCTCCGTTAACACTAAAGGCGTACGCGCTCGATTTAAAACAAGCCTTCCTTTATGAAAACAATTTATCGTTTGACAAGAATAAACAAATTTCAGACTATGAAGAGCTTTGGAATTTGGCCCGCCCGGCTTTAATTCGTTGGGGAAGCTTAAGTTTAGCCAGTCGAAATCGTAAAATTGCTGCTTTAAAAAGCTTCTTCAACTGGCTATTCAAAGAAAATTTGATCGATAAGAACTTTGCCGAACAGTTGGTTTGCCCCAAAGTTCCTAAAAAAATACCTAATTTTCTATCGGTCGACGAAGTGCTTTCGATTTTAGATTATTTTAAAAAGCAAGTCGTTCACAACGCTTCTTTAGGTATCGTTAAGAAAAACCTTTTACGCGATAAAACTTTATTCTTACTTTTGTATGGCGGGGGCTTGCGCGTCAGCGAAGCGTGCACGTTACGGTGGAAACAAATTCAGTTTGCAGAGAAACGAATTTTAATTAAAGGGAAAGGTGGAAAAGAACGCTTTTGTATTCTACCTGAATACAGCCTTGAAACCCTTAAAAATTTTCATGCATTGAATCCTGAATCGGAATTTGTATTTGGCGAAGGCGGATTAAATACCCGCACCGGTTATGAAATGATTCGAAGCTTAGGTAAAAAAGTGGGCTTGATGAATCCCCTTCATCCTCACGCTTTAAGACATAGTTTCGCGACTCACCTATTAGCTAGTGGGGCGAACCTTCGCACCTTACAAGCTTTACTTGGGCATGACAGTCTACAAGCGACCGAGAAATACACGCACCTAAGTGTCGATCATTTAGCGCGGTTAATGGATCAAACTCATCCATTAACCCGCCTTAAATTTAAGGGCTAATTTACGTTAATAAATTCGGAACTTCTTCAGGCATTGGTTTGTGATCGGGACGAACATCGTTATGAGCTTTCGGCTTACGTTTTAATCCCGCTAAAATTAGGTAGAAAACAGGTACGATAAATAAAGTAAATGATGTCGATACAATCATACCCCCGATAATAACTAAACCCATTGGTCTTCTAGTTTCAATACCTAAACTTGAACCCACTACTAACGGTAACGCCGCACACACCGTCGCGACCGAAGTCATTAAAATGGGACGAAGACGCACCGGACATGCTTCTAACAACGCCTCGGCCGTTGATAGATTATGCTCTTTCTGTTTGTGAGTCGTGAATTCAACCAACATGATCGAATTCTTTTTCGCGATACCCATCAAAACAATCAACCCGATGAAACTAAATAAGTTCAACGAAATGTTCGTCGACCATAAAATCAGTAATGCCCCACTTAACGAAAATGGTAATGCGATTAGAACTGAAATCGGATCGACGAACGAATTGAACTGCACGGCTAAAATCATGTAGGCCACCATGATGCCGATCAATAAAGCTAAACTTAAACTTTTAAAGCTTGAGCTAAAACCGGCCGAAGCGCCTTCGTAGTGGAACGTGTAGCCTGCTGGAAGCAACTGTTCAGCAATCTCTTTGGTCTTTCCTAAAACCACACTTTGTGATGTGCCTGGAGCAATATTTCCGTAAATTGAAACTGAACGTTGGCGATTAATACGCGTGATTGAGTTTAAAGATTTACGTTCTTCGGATTTAACAAGCTGGCCTATAGGAATCATATTTCCATAATTATTGCGCACGAAAAGTCTTTTGACATCATCCACTGATGAAATTTGGTTTTCTTTCACCTTAAAACGGATGTCATTTTGTTTACCTTCAGAAGTAAATGTTCCCTGTCTTAGACCTGCGATAGCTGCACTTAAGACGTCTGAGATCGCTTCGTCACTGACGCCCGTTTTCGCCAATTTTTCACGATCAGGAACCAGATATAATTCTGGCAGACCCATTTTGTAATCTGTATCCAGATCGACCGCATACTTGCCTTCTTCTAACTTTTTAATAATTTGCTGACCTAGGTCATTTAATTGAGTTAGATCCGGGCCCCGCAAGTTAAACGCGACCGGATTTAAACGCCCTGTCGTTAAATTTCTAGCCGAGATATCTCTCATTGAAATACGTAATCCCTTAATCGATTTCGCTTTTTCACGAATGCCATTCATAATGTCAGTATGACCTATTGAGCGATCAGTGCGCTCTGAAAGAGCGATCGGCATGAATAACTGCCCAGGTCCTACTGATATCAAATATCCAGAGACTTCTTTATAAGATTTTATAATCTCTTCTAATGGTTTTACTAAATTGCTAGTTTCTTCAATCGATGCGCCCGGCGCGGTCTGCGCTGATAACATAATTAAATTTTGATCTTGCGAAGGCACAAATTCTTGTTTCACGTGATTGATCAAGAACATCGTTGCGACAAAGAACGCGATGGCCCCAAACATTAAATACCACCGGACAACAAAACATTTCTTAAGTAAGTTTTGGTATCTTAACGCTAGTTTTTCAAAAATGTGATCAAGCTTAACTTCTAACTTTGAAAGCTTTAAATCATCCCTCAATAAAGCGGCCGCACGCATCGGTGTAATCGTTACGGCCTCTAATAATGAAATTAAAACAGCTGCGGACATCGTGATACCGAATTGAAAGAAGAACTTACCAATAACGCCATCCATGAATACAACGGGCAAGAAGACGGCCAAAACCGCTAAGGTTGCAGCAATGGCCGCAGGAAGAACTTCTTTTGAACCATCTAAAGCGGCTTGGTACGAGCTTTTACCCATACGGTAATGCCGGACGATATTTTCAAGCAACATGATCGCATCATCGACAACAATTGAAATGGACAACGTTAGTGCCAAAAGTGTAAATAAATTTAAAGTAAACCCACTGAAGTAGAGGATAATCAGCGTTCCTAATACCGATGTTGGAATCGAAAATAAAATATTAAGTGCCGACTGAAAATTTCCTAAGAACAAGAAACACACTAAAATCGTGATAATCGAAACAACCCAAAGTTTTTCGATCGCTAAGTCAACCGTTGCGCGGGTCGATTTAGTGAAGTTCACATTCACACGGTACTTCACCCCATCAGGAAATTTTGTTTCATTTAAAGTTTTTAAAACGGTATCAGCAATCGTAACTTCGTTAGCGCCACGTTGTTTGCGAATTTGCATCGAGACCGCTGGCGTTCCGTCGACGCGGGCTACACGTCGTATGTCGGCTAAGCCATCTTCGATATCAGCCACATCTTTAATTTTAAAGACACGGTCTTCAATAGCTTGCCCGCCTCGTTTTAAAATGCGTAGGTTTGCAATTTGTTCTGGCGTTCTAGATTCGCCCGAATAACGAACCCGTACTTCGCGCTTACCATCAACATACTGACCGGCTGCAGCCTGAAGCTGCTGCGTTCTTAAAGCTTCGATCACATCACCGATCGTTAATTCATTCTTTTTTAATTTATCCGAATCCAACCAAACACGTAAGTTACGATCTGGAAATCCGTTCAAACTAACTTCGCCCACACCAGGTAAGAATTGAATCTGATCGATTAAGAAATTATTAGAATATTGAATCATGTCTTTTACGGGAGCACCATAAAGAGAAATAATTAAAATCGGATCTTCTTCAGGATTTGATTTTTTAATAATCGCTGGATCGACACCCACGGGAAGTCTTAACTGGCTCAGTGCTGATTGAACTTCTTGTAAAGCGACGTCAACATTACGGTTGATATCAAATTCTAGAGTGATGCTGGCCGTTCCTTGCGAAGCGCTTGAGCGCATTTCGGTAACACCTTCAACAGACAATAAGCGCGATTCAGTGATATCTATAATTTCACTTTCAACGACTTCGGGTGCAGCCCCTGGGTAATTGATCGTTATATTTAAGATGGGAAAGTTGACGTCAGGCATTTGACTGACGCCCAGCTTATTAAAACTGATCGCCCCGAACACGATTAACGAGAACATTAATACCCATGCAAACACCGGTCTTTTCAGTGAAATTTCTAATAAATTCATAAGCCCAATCCTAGCGAGTTTTAAAAAATTAGAAACCAGGATCTGCGGTTTTTATATATTGCAGCACTAAGGACTCGATCGAATCTAAATAGGTTTCAACCAAAGTTTGTATATCGACACCAAGCTCTTGATTTAACTTTTCATTGTCGGCGATATTAGATTTCAAAAAGATTGTCATCCAATTTTCAATTGAAATTACACCCTGCTGATACAACAACTTAATACAAAAATGCAGCTTTAAAGAGCCCAGATTCGTCGATGCCCCAATAGCACGTAACGTATAGCCAAGTAGATTGAATAAGAAATCAGAATGCATGTCACCTTCTTGGCTTACGCAACCCGCGCAGTTGACCGAGAAGAGCGCAAACTCTAATTTGTCATAGTCAGACCGAATGGCCTTAAAATCATCGATTAAAACCGCTTCGTTAAGAATTCGTAATTTGCCATCATCGCCTTTGTCTTTGTAGGATAAACTCACGAAGTGACTTGGCTCTAAAATGCCCCCACCGAATCTTTTTTTACTTTTCAATGCCCCACGAGCCATAAATGAATATTTTGACCCTGTGCTAGAAAGCGCGTGCAGAATTAAATCAGATTCTCCGTATTTTATTTTCTTTAAGATGATGAACTTATCTTGTTTCTCTGTCATGGGCTAGACAGACCATACTGAGTTCTGCCTTATCTGCGCAACCGCTTTTTCAATTTTATGAACTAAGTCAACATCACTATCAAACGCCGTGGTCGAGATGACCAAAAGACCGCGAATTAGCTTTTCAGATTCGGCTTCTTTCCACCAATTTTTCCACAGATCTAAAATCCAGAACGGAATTTGCGATGCCGTAAAGCTAACATCGGGCTTTAATTGCAAAAGCTCTTGTAAGGCTGAACCTGCAATATCAGGAAAATAAAAAACTAACCGGTCATTGATACGGCTTGGAAGAGTTGCAAATTGATTATAGTAAAATATTTTTTGATCTGAAAATTGCGCTTCTTTCGAAGCGACGTCCGAGCTTTTTTTAAAAAACTGCCCGTTAATTTCTTGATCAAGTTGTTTGATGTTTTGCAAATAGCCGATTAACGATGGCGCTTTTAATTTATCACCGCAAACCGCCACTGAAGAATGTGAACGAAACAAGTTACTTCTTGAGATCAAGATCGAATAGGGTTGCAGACTTTCTAAATTAAAATTTTCTTCATGGCAAATTTGAATTGAAAAAATTCTTTTTTTAGAAAGCATTTGGTGAATTTCTAAAGATTGCTTTCCTTGAACGGTAATTTCGCCCGTGATCTCGTTTTCAGAAGCCCAAATCACAAAACATGTTTCAGGATTTAAGCTTTCAATGAACTCGTACCAGGATTGGTTTTCGTGCTTGGCTTGAATAACGGTCTGCGTTCGCAGCCACTGTGGCGTCAA
The DNA here is from genome assembly GCA_014376935.1 of Bdellovibrio sp. Taxonomy (GTDB): domain Bacteria; phylum Bdellovibrionota; class Bdellovibrionia; order Bdellovibrionales; family Bdellovibrionaceae; genus Pseudobdellovibrio. The sequence continues at coordinate 19,876 of JACMQO010000019.1, read as the reverse complement.
ATTTTCAATAAGGCTTGAACCATTCTTGCAAATACCGATCATAGGCTTGTGTGATAAAAACTGCTGTAGCCCCAAAGTCACATCAAACGCGGCTAGGCTTGGACTTTGATAGATACGCAAATTTAACTTTTTTGTGAATAACTTTTGCGAAACGGCTTCGTTTAATTTTTGATAAGTTTCTTGCACGTTATAGAATGACATATAGCCTATTTCAAACCGAATTCTCGTTTCAAGATAGCTGTGTCTTTATCGTCACGACCAATGTCTTGCTTTGAGGTGAAAGTAAATTGTTTTGCAACAGATACTTTTTCGCGATCTAATAAAGAGTATGAAAACATTATTTAAAAACAAATTTTTACAAGCCGCTTTTCTATCAACTTTATTTTTACCAGTTAGCAGCTGGGCTTTGTTTGAAGCCAGAGCCTCTTACGGTTTACTAACTTCAAAACAAGATATTTCTAATATCTGCCAAGGATCTTGTACGGTTCCTTCGAATGCACCAACCATCGTTCCCACTTACGGGTTCGGCGCTGATGCTATCGTTAAACTTCCTTTAATACCGATTGGATTTGGTATTCGTTACGAAAACATGGGTTTATCGGCAGACTCTTCAACAATCGCGGCAAAAATCGATTACACACGGACTGCGGTTTTAGTAAACTACCGCTTAATCGATACGATCGTTCACTTTGGACCTATTTTTTCTTACGGAATATCACACACTGGTAGCATGACGTTAAAAGAAAGTGGTTCGACGAAAGTTGATCTATCGTCTTCAACGGCGACGTCGTATTCTGCGGGCTTAGAATTAGAAGTTAAGCCTTTGATCGTTATCCCTATTATTGTCGGCGCCGAAGCGGGCTATATGTCTTACAAATGGAGTGACGTTAAGAACTCAATCGACTCGACAACGAAAAGTGTTGATCTGAGCGGGACTTACATCAAGGTTTTCTTAGGTCTTGATATCTAAATTTCTCACGATTTTACATACAGTCTAGTCCAGTTTATTTAAAATCCAATTCAGATGTTTCTGTCGTAATCCGATTGAATACTTATGAATTGGATTTTCTATTCTATTTTATCGATAAGCCTTGGCTTTTTTGCATCTGCTGAAGCCCAAGTGTACCGCTTAAAATCAAGCTACAATGTTCGAAGTTCTCCGCATTTTACTTCGAAAGCCTCTGATGCGAATGACAATATTCTAGGAACATTAAATCCAGGTTCAAAAATTAAAGTATTAGAGACTAAAATATTACGTCCTTCGGGTGTTGAAGCATTTCGCGTTGAAATTCTAGAAACGAAATCGAAAGTTAAAAGTTCAAGCGCCGATGAGATTTGGATTCGTAAATCAGTCAACAAAGATTATGTTACAACTGAATCTGGTAACTCTTGCGAAACCTGCGGCGAAAAGGCAATCAACCTTTCACCCTCCAGCGAGCAAAATGTCAGCGACCTGAAATCCGCCGCTGGCCAAATGAAAGAATTTTCTGCCGATGTCATCGAGCATGACCCGGGTACGAATAGAAAAACGAGTTCAAAAACGGTTGCTGATGATTCGCTAGAACAACGTATTAAAAATTATAGCGTTAGCTCAGAAGTTGAAAAAATGATTAAAGCTGGAAAACGTAAGGGCGCTAAAAGTTTTGCTAAATGCTATCGCAGCGTTAAAGAAATGTTAGTTCATGGCGGGTTACTAAAAAAACGCTTCAGCAGTCTAGCGGCCCGTTATGCTAAAAATGATTTACAAGAGTTCGGCTTCATAAATCTATTAGCGACTGAACCCTACGCATCGCAAATCACATCGCCTTCGTTAGCTCCGAAGGGCTCTGTCTTAGTTTACAGTAGCGGAATTGCCTGCGGTGGTCGCGGCCACTCTTACGAAAAAGATTGCGGCCACGTCGAAGTGAAACTTGGAGAACCTGGCCAACCTGGCTATGCTAGCGATTACAAATCAAATGATGCCATCAACGAAACGTCGGCCAGCAAACGCTTTGGTTCAAAATACAAATTAATTGGCGTGATGGTAAAACCAATGGATAACGAATGAAAAAATTAATTTTAGCTTTTACATTTGCAATGTGCTCTTTATCTTTCGCAAAAGAATTATCTTTAAAAGAAAAAGCAGACAGATCTTCTTTATCGATTCGGTTAGCAAATTACACGGCACAAAAGGCGAAAACCCTGCAGGGTACGGTGATCGATGATATTCAAACTTTAAGCTCAATCGATTTAGATGAAAAAATGGATTTGCCACTGGTACAAAATGCATTTTTGACCTTGATTATCTTGGAAGACCCTGTTGACGGTGACCCGTCTAGAACGGGAGTGCAGATATTAGCAAAAAGCTTCAGTAAAAATAAAAGTCTTTATATCAAAGCCGCGAACACCTTAAAAACGACAAAGAAAAAAGAATTGAAAGAAATTTTAAAAGTAATGGAAAGCTTTTCTTCTGAGGGCAATGGTCAATAAAAAAGGGATCTTTCGATCCCTTTCTTTAAGTATTATTGACTAGGCGCCTTACCAAAAGTGAGCTGGTAACTTCTTAAACCTTAAATACCCGCTTTGTGACGATCTTGATCGTCAACGATCGAAGCGACTCCGCCTTTTAAAGCTGGGCGATACGCTAAGTGATTAATGTCGTATGTAAAGTTTGAACCGTTCAACCCTGGAGTTTGCCATTCAGGGCCTAGGCGAACTGCATCCACCGGACACGCTTCTTCGCAGAAACCACAGAATACACAACGAAGCATATCGATTTCATAGCTGATCGGGTATTTTTCAACCTGAGCATCTGGATGTTCACTGGCTTTGATCGTGATACATTCAGCCGGACAATTTGTCGCGCATAACATACATGCCGTACAACGGATTGATCCGTCTTTTTTTACGGTTAATACGTGGTTACCTTTGAAACGTGGAGAGTACTCATACTTCTCTTCAGGGTAATTTAAAGTGATCATTTTCTTTTTGTTAAAAAGATTCACCAATAAATGTTTCATCGTGATAATTAAGCCGGTTGTTATACCGATTAAGTACCACTCTTTTGATTCGTCTTTTTGTTTTACTACTGACATAGTTTTATCTCCTACAGGCGGCCGCGATTAAATACGAATTCATTTTTCGTGCGCGATTCTAAATGCACTTGATCCGCACGGATGTGTTCAGCCACTAAAACTTCGCGTGGGCTTGCCACGTGAAGTTGTAGATCTTGCCCAGCCATCAATGTTGCTGCATCAGATAATGTTAACGCTTCACTAACCACGGTCGTTGCTTTTTTGAATTTTTGCGCGCGACCTTGGAAGTTGATAAATGTGCCGTCTTTTTCGATGTATGTTTTTAAAGGAATTGCTGTAATTTTATTAGAGCCTTTGTATGCCTCTAAAGCCGGGGTTTTCGCGGCTGTTAAGACAACTAAATTTTCAGCTGTTAAGAACAATTGCATCTTTTGTTCAAGATCTGGATACACGAATGTATTTTCAGGACCCGCCACAACAAGGTGCTTAATTTTTTTAGATTTTAAGCCTTCTTCTAATTGCGACCATGAAGCATTGATTCCGTGTTTTTCTAAAACTTGTAGCAAACCTTTTGTATTCGGGTTTTTATCACCACGAAGTAAAATACCATCGAAAGATTCAAAGCTTTCTTTGTTATTCACCCAGTGGAAAATGTTTTTTGTTTTAAACGTGTTCACGAACGTTGAAACAATTGATTCGTACTCTTCAACGGTATGTTGTCCCGTTAAAACTAATCCGATCTCTTCAGCTTTGGCAGACTTCAAATTCGCACCCGCAACTTTAGCAGCTGCACCCGCGTAATTTTCAATCCAAGTACCGCTTACGAATTGGTAGGCTTTAGTTAAACGTGCGCCTAAGTTCACAAACTTATAAGTGTCGCGACCTTCATCACACATCCAGTGGCCATTGACTTCAGCATTGTAAATTGGTTTTACGCGGAACAAGCCTTCTTTATTGAAATAAACTTTAACGTTACAGCCCGTAGAACAGCCGTTACATACTGTTTCAGAATCTTTAAGATACCAAACGCGTTGTTTGAAACGGAAGTCTTTCGAAGTTAAAGCTCCGACTGGACAAATATCAACCGTGTTCAATGAATATTTATTATCTAGTGGTTTACCCGCATGCGTACCGATTTCAGCGTGGTCACCACGGTTGAAAATTCCTAATTCATTTGTTTTAGAAACTTCGTCTGTGAAACGAACGCAGCGTGAACAAAGAATACAACGTTCAGAATCTAGAACCACCGTTGGGCCCAGATCGACAACTTTGTGTTTCTTTTGTTTTTTCTCTGCCATTTCTGAATCGTATTGGCCATATTCCATGTACTGATCTTGTAAACCGCATTCGCCGGCTTGATCGCACACAGGGCAATCCAACGGATGATTGATCAAATGGAAATCTAAACCCCATTTAACAGCGTCTTTTACTTTATCAGATGTGTTGTTGATGACCATGCCTTCAGTCACCATCGTGTTACAAGCGATTTGAACACGTGGATTTCCTTGGATTTCGACCATACAAAGACGGCAAACACCCGCAACACTTAATCCTGGATGCCAGCAATAGTGAGCGATTCTTTGCGCGTTGTTATTCATCGCTTCGATGATAGTTGTGCCTGGTTTGACTTCCAGGGCTACGCCATTAATGGTGCATTTCAGCATATGAATGTCCTTTGTAAGCAGTTCCTTTTACTTTTGATTTTCCTTCACGCACGAAATATTCAAATTCATCACGGAATTTCGGTACGAAACTTAGAACCGGTAAAGCGGCCGCGTCTGATAGAGCGCAAATCGTTTTACCTTTCATGTTATCAGCTACTTTTAATAATAATTCGATATCTTGAAGGCGACCTTTACCAGATAAAATTGAACGCGTGATTTTATCTAACCAACCCGTGCCTTCACGACATGGAGTACATTGGCCGCACGATTCATGATGATAAAAATGCATCAAATTAGATAAACATTGAACCATACAATTTGAATCATCGATCACGATAATTGCGCCCGAACCTAACATCGTTCCCATTTGCGCTAAGTTTTCGTAATCAAGTAAAGCACGATTTGACTCTTCAGCATTTAAAACCGGAGCAGACGATCCACCCGGAATAACGGCTTTTAACTGACGGCCTGGCTTCATACCGCCACCAAGACCGAAAACCATATCTTTTAACGGAAATCCCAATGGAACTTCAAAATTACCTGGCTTCATGACGTTACCAGATAGACTGAATAATTTTGTTCCTGTTGATTTTTCAGTTCCAATTTTTTTGTAATGAGCTGCCCCATCACGGATAACGTATTTAACAACTGCTAAAGTTTCTACGTTATTCACGATCGTTGGTTTTTTTAAGTAACCTTGTACCGCCGGAAATGGTGGTTTCAATTTTGGTTGGCCTTTTAAACCTTCAAGTGAAGAAATCATGCCGGTTTCTTCGCCGCAGATGTAAGCGCCCGCACCGCGGTACACGTCCATATCATGATCGAAACCAGAACCTAGAATATTTTTACCTAAGTATCCGGCTTTGTAAGCCTCTTGAATCGCCGTTTCTAACGTGTTGATCGATTGGTCGTATTCACCACGCACATAGATGTAAGATTTTTTAGAACCGATTGCGAAACCAGAGATGATCATGCCTTCGATTAATTGGTGTGGAGCCTTTTCCATCATCATACGATCTTTGAATGTACCTGGTTCGCCTTCATCGGCGTTACAAAGTAAATATCGTGGTTCGTTATTTTTAGGTAAAAATCCCCATTTCATTCCGGTCGAAAAACCTGCGCCGCCACGACCGCGAAGACCTGAAGCTTTCACTTCGTCGATGATCGCTTGGGGTTGCATTTTCAAAGCTTTTTCTAATTCAACGTAACCGCCGTTTTTCTTGTAGCCGTCGATGCCTTTGAATTCTGGTAAATGGTAAAACTCTGTTAAATATTTTGTTTCTTGAATTGCCATTTGCGCGCCCCTTATTTCATCGTCCGCAATAAATTCATTGCTGATTCAGGAGTTAAATTTTCAAAGTATTTATCACCGATTTGCATCATCGGAGCCGTTCCGCATGAACCTAAACATTCAACTTCTGAAATTGTGAAGCGGCCGTCGGTCGTCATTTGGTCAACGCGTGTATTTAATTGTTCACATAAATGACCAACTAATTCTTCAGCACCGTTTAACATGCAAGATAAAGTGCGGCACACTTGGACGTGGTATTTTCCAACATTCTTCTTATTGTACATCGTGTAGAATGTGAAAACTTCGTTGATTTGTGATTCAGGAATTTCCATCACGCGCGATAATTCTTGAATCACCGCAGGTGTAATAAAGCCCTTATTTTCACGCTGACCGATATACAAAGCAGGTAGCACAGCAGACTGCTTTGATTCGTATCTTTTTAGTTCGTTCAGAACTTGTTGTTTACCTTCAGAAGATAATTGAAACATTTTTTATCCCTTTTACTTTAAAAAATCTTAAAACAAAAAATCTAATCGCAAATAATTCATTCGAAGTCGGCCGAAACCGATTTCGTCATGACTATCGATCTAATTCGCCCGCGATAACGTTCATACTGGCAACCGTGGCAATCGCATCGGCTAACATCGAACCCTGAACAACTTCAGGGAACGATTGGTAGATTGCAAAGCAAGGGGGACGTACTTTTAAACGGTACGGATTTGCCGAGCCATCGCTGACTAAGTAGAAACCAAGTTCACCATTCGCCGCTTCAGTCGCATCGTACACTTCACCGATGGGTGGGCGCAAACCTTTGATCACCAACATAAAGTGATTCATCAAGCCTTCGATGTTTCCATAAACGTCTTTTTTCTCTGGTAAGACGATATTTTTATTTCTGATGGTGTAATCGCCTTTTGGAACATTCTTACAGGCTTGGCGAATAATACGGATCGATTGGCGCATTTCTTCAACGCGTACTAAATAACGATCGTAAATATCACCCGACGCACCAACTGGAACGTCGAAGTCATATTTTTCGTAACCGTAGTATGGATTCGTACGACGTAAATCAACGTTGATTCCCGAAGCGCGAAGTAACGGTCCGGTGTAACCCCAAGCTTGCGCTTGTTCTTTTGAAGCCGGGCAAACACCTTGCGTCCGTTTGATAAAGATTTTGCTTTCGATCAAAAGTTTTTGAATCTCTTCAATACCATCTGACATTTCATCACAAAATTTTAAAACGCTTTCATACCAGCCTTCAGGCGCATCTTGAGCCATACCACCGACGCGAGTCATCGATACGGTTAAACGAGCACCACAAAGTTTTTCAAATAAGTTGTAAACTTTTTCGCGGAAAGTAAATAGATGGAAAAAACCCGTTAAGGCTCCAAGATCTAGTCCACCCGTTCCGACCGAAATAATATGATCGATGATGCGCGAAAGTTCGCATAAAATAATACGCATGTTTTTCGCGCGATCAGGAATCTCTACACCCAACAAACGTTCAACTGTTTTACAATACCCGACGTTATTCATGGGCGCTGAACAGTAGTTCAAACGATCTGTGTACGGAATAACTTGGTTGTAGGGATGAGTCTCTGCCATTTTTTCGAAACATCTGTGTAGGTATCCGATTTCGCAGCCGGCACGCACGATTGTTTCACCATCAAGCTCAACCATCACACGTAATGTTCCGTGCATAGCTGGATGTGATGGACCAATGTTTAATGGAACAAATTTAGAATTTAAAACATCACCGCGTTGTGTAGGCGTATCGTCAAAACGAATCGGCATCACCGTATCACAATGCTGTTGGCGATCAGCTTCGTAATCTTTACGAAGAGGATGACCAACAAATTGTTCATGCGTTAAAATTTTTCTTAAGTTCGGATGACCGGCAAATTTAATTCCGAACATGTCGAACGCTTCACGTTCAAACCAGTCAGCGCCGCGCCAGATCGGCGTGATCGTGCCGACAGCTTCGCCTTCAGACACTTGCGTTTTTATGCGTAAACGACGGAAATCTTTTGAACTGAATAAGTGATAAACAACGTCGAAACGTTTTGCACGTGTTGGATAATCAACGCCGCAAATATCCATTAAGAAATTAAAATCAGCGTATTCTTTTAAATAGCGAAGTAGTGCAGGAATTGATTCTTTCGTGCATTCAATCACATCATCGCCAACGGGTGTGGTAATAAATTTAAAATCGTTGGCGCCGAATTTATTTGTTAAATCTGTTTTTAGAATTTCAAAAGAACTCATACGCCCATTCCTTTAGTCACTTGCGGTTGAGCCACCATCGGAATTGAATCGATTTCTTTTGAAATCAAACGAACCGGATCGTTTTCGTTCAAGCGCTCTGCGTATGGATATTTCCAGTTGTCTTTCCAAGGGCGTGGCGTGTGGTCTTTAATCATTTTTTGTAAAGTCATGACTCCATCAAGAACGGCTTCTGGCGTTGGAGGACAACCTGGTACGTACACATCAACTGGTATCACTTTATCAGCGCCTTGAAGAACGTGGTACGCGCGGTAGAAACCACCCGAACTGGCACAAGCACCCATTGATAAAACATATTTTGGTTCTAACATCTGTTGATAAATACGAATTAAAATTGGTGCCATTTTTTCAGTGATTGTTCCCGCAACAACAAGCATGTCAGCTTGACGTGGAGAGAATCGAACAACTTCTGCGCCGAATCTGGCTAAGTCGTATTTAGGACCCATCACACTCATCAATTCGATCCCGCAACAAGCAGTACCGTATGGAAGTGGCCACAAAGAATTTCTTTGGCCCCATGCTACCAACGCATCAAGTTTTGTCGTGAACGCAAATGATCGCGACATATCGTCAGCGGATTGCGTCGTCAAAGCAGCATCGGTTGCAGAACCTTTTTGTTCAGTCATTTTCTGATCTCCTTTAATTAAGGATCGCTCCACGACGGTTACGCAGTGGTCTTTCTCAACTCATTTTCATTCAGATTCTTGCAAAAAACCTAAATGATGACAACGAGATAACTGAGTTCTGGGATCTGACAGAAATCTTTCAACGCAATTGCTCTGATACCTGTTTTTTTGTTGGAGAAGTGCCATTTTAGTACCTAGACTTTTATCCATATCAACACGGAGGGGATTATGAATAAAGTTCTTATAGGTTTTATCGTGCTAGCTACGACAGCAGCGCACGCAGGCGACATGCTTGTGAAGTTAGCATCACCTGTTTCTGCAAAGAAAACAGCAATGATGATGGCACAAAGTGGTCTTAAAACAGAAGTTTTAACAGACACTTGGGTTCACGTTTCGGGCAACATCAACCAAACATCATTTAAAGGTATGATGGAAAGCGGTTCCGTTGTTTACACACAACCCAATTTCAAATTCAAAGCTTACCAAAATCCAAATTTAGCAAAGCTTAAGCAAAATGCGGCTCTTCAGCAGTATTTAGAAGGACATCCACAAACGGCCGCAGCCGCTGTTGATAATCCTGAAATTCCAGCAGCTCCGGCAATCACAACAGGTGCTGATCCTTTAGCTTCGAAACAATGGGGCATGAAAGATATCGGACTTGATGCTGCATTAAATTTCAATCGTGGTGGAAAAATCATCGTAGCCGTTATCGACACGGGTGTTGATTACACGCATGAAGACCTAGTCGGACAAATGTGGAGAAATCCAAAAGAAATTCCTGCAAACGGAATCGACGATGACAACAATGGTTTCATCGATGACGTTGTTGGATGGGATTTCTTATCAAACGACAATAAGCCTTACGATTTGGCGGCGACAAGTTTCAATGACATTTTAGCTGGTAAAAATCCAGGTCACGGAACTCATTGCGCGGGTAACGTTGCAGCAGCAGGTAATAACGGAAAAGGAATTTCTGGCGTTGCACCTAATGCGCAGATCATGGCTTTACGTTTTATCGGCGACGAAGGTGGAACAACAGCTGATGCCATCAAAGCGGTTAAGTACGCTGTTGATAACGGGGCGAAAGTTCTTTCGAACTCTTGGGGTTCAGAAGGCGATGACCCAGCTGAAGAAGCGCAGAACCAAGCTTTAAAGGATATTATTCAGTACGCTCAAGATCATGACGTATTATTCATCGCGGCCGCAGGTAACGGTCATGAAGGCGTTGGTTACGATAACGATACTGATTCTAAACCGGGTGTTCCAGCTTCTTACACAAATGATAATATCATTTCGGTTGCAGCCGTTGATGTGAACAACAAATTAGGATCGTTCTCTAACTGGGGTCGTACCTCTGTTGATATCGCGGCTCCGGGCGTGAAAGTATTTTCGACAACTGTTGGTAACAAATACTCTGACACTGTTATTCCAATCATGGGCGCGAACTGGGACGGAACTTCAATGGCGTGTCCACACGTTGCTGGTGCGGCGGCCTTGTATTGGTCAGCTCACCCTGAAAAAACATACGCTCAAGTTAAAGCGGCGATCTTAGGTTCTGCCGTACGCATCCCTGCCGCTGAAGGCAAAATGACTTCAAACGGTAAATTAAACGTCGAAGCGTTAATGAAATACTAGATTTTATTTTTAAATAAATTCTTAAAAAGGGAGTTGGGAAATGATCTGTACCCCTATTTAGTACAGGTTAAATAAAAGGGCATCCTTCAATTAATCCCCGACGTTAAAAGACGTCGGTGAAACGACTAAGATGGTTTGTAGTTTAAAGTAAGCCTAAGCGATATTCACTATCGTTGCTAACGAATTTTCCAATTGCTTAAGCCCACTGTAATCATTTTCCACCGGCGCATGAGCTTGCATAATAACGACTGTGACAAGCTCTTCGGTTGGCTTTGTTTTTTCTTCAAATTTGCACAACTTTTCGAAAGCTAAATTTGAACTTTCTTGTTGCTGCACCCAAGCTTCGTAACTGGCTTTGGTAACCTTGCTGCCGTTCAGCGAAAACTTAGCTTTTACTTTTTCGCCCTCGGGATGGCTATTCAATGACTCTTGAATAATTTTAGAAAAAAATTTAGCACCACTATGCACAAAGGCATCGGCGTAAGTTCGGCCTAAAGGGCCGTTACCCAAATGGGGCACGTTCTTGAAATTGGGTTTAACTTTTTGGCTTCCGGTTACTTTAATCAGTTCTAATTTTTCAAGGGCGATCAAATACTTGTCGGTCGATTTTTGAGTCAGTTGATTTGATTCGGCGATTTGCTTAGGCGTTTTACCATCAAACAGATTCATCAAATAAGCGAAAAAATTTGTGTTTTTAGCTAAAAACTTTTCTTGTTCGGGTGTGAATTTTTCGTTTTGTGATTTTTCTTCTTTGGTTAAGGCTTCTAGGTCAGCCAAGTCAATTTCAACGATTTCACACAGCTGCAGTAAACGGTTTAACGAAAGCTCTTCGGCTCCTAACATTCTTTTGATCGTCGGTACCGAGCATTCCATCTGCGCGGCTAAGTCTTCGTAAGTGATGTCTTTCTTTTTTAAAAGACTTTTAAGAACCGACTTAATTTTTTGCGATTTAAATTCTTTCACGAAACTTTCCTTTATTTTTAAAGTCGAATTAAAAACGAGACCGGGTTTTCGTTTACGAAGCTATTTAAACCACGGCCTGTGTACACCGAATATTCTTTGCGTAATAAACTTTCTGATTCAACGTTAGCTAACGACCTACCCATGACTGTTTTTAAAAAATTAATGATTAGTTTCATTCTGCACCTGCCTTGTTGAATTAAAGTTGCCTGACTTCAGTCGAACAAACAATGGTGCGTTTTAAGGTATCATATTTTGATCCTTTTAATGAAAAATAAGATCAAAAAGAACAACAAGGTTCATAATACGATCTAATCTATTGGAATAAAGAAAACTGAATCGCGCAAAAAATCCCACCCTGGTACGACCAAAAAAAACACATGTTGAAAGTTATGACGATTGATTCTGAACGTACTGATTTCACTGATGAATTCTTTGAGATAAAAAAATTGTTAAAAAAAATTAGACAATTTACAAAGCTAAGAACCCAACAATTTCGTTTTAAATTGGTCCTTTGATTGCTTTGCATAACGACAAGGGGAATCGAAATGGAAAAACTTATTTACGAAGCGCGACCTTATTTCTATGGTGCACTTTCTTTCTACGCATTGGTGATGTCACACAACTCGCCCCTTATGATCGCTTGTGGATTGGCATTAGGAGTCTGCTGCGCGCTGATAATCAGTCGGCGCTCTGGTTATCGCGCGCAAGCCGCCATTATCAGCCGCAGGATGCAACAAATCAAAAGAAAGCGGTAATTTTAAAAAAAATCGCCCGATTCTGCGGGCGATTTTTTCTATCTAAATTTAATAATAAGAAAATTAGCTAGCCGAAGCCGGAGTAAAATCAACCGTCACAACTTCATCTGCCGCCGGAACTGAAACGCCGTGAAATTGAATAAAGTAGTTTGAAGCTGATCCATTCACTTCGTTGACTAAAGTCCAACCATTAATCGAATCTTCAACGATCGTGCGACCGCTGACATAAACTTTCAATGTCGATTTGTTCGGGGCCGATTTTAACTTAAAGGCCGTTAGCTGGCTGACGACACGCGACTGAATATTTGAAATGGCCGCTGATAAATCGGCGGCACAAATTGTAGATTTAATTCCGCCTGAAACATCAACTAACCGCATGTAGTTATAACCAATTGAAACAGTACCACCTAGATTATCACAGCCTTGATTCACTAAACTTCCGATGAAATTTGCAATCCAAGCTCGACCGCCTTCTGCAAACGGAGGCTTAAATGTATTCATGTAATTGACGAAGTCATTCGAATTGCTTGCACCAAATTCGCTGCTTTGATCATCTTCATCACCTAAAAAAATCACGGTAAATAAAGCATCTGCTCTCAAAAATCCCGGAGCATTTGTCGCCGCGTAACTACTCGTGACATATTTTAAAGCGTCAAGACCACGCTCGACATCTGACCCAGATTCGCCAACGATAAGACGGCTAGCTAGTAAATTGATATTCGCACTAGTTAAATATTTCGGTGAACCAACTATTTGGCGAGTCATCGGATAGCGTGAAGAATCGGTTGTCATGGTCGTACTTGTCACCGCAACATGATAATCCATTTTTAATGAATTGAGTTGGCTGATCATGTCCGGCACGCGCGCCGCTAACCGCTGTTGATATTGCATCATCGATGTCGAGTTATCGATAACAAATAGAATGTCGACTTTATTATTTCTAGTGATCACTTGCCCGAAAGAGTCTTGCGTCGAAGGCAAAGAAAAACTAGTCCCTTTATTACTACAACTAAATAAAAAAGTAGTCGCAGTTACTAAAATGGCAATACCGATTTTATTTTTCATGCGAAATCCTTTCACATACTGCTTAAGCAGCTCTTTTTGTGTATTTCGTAATTGTATCTTTAATCATGGTCGTTACGTTCGAGAACTGCACGCCGTACTTGTTTCCAGATCGGCTAACGATCTTACAAGCCGTATTAAATGCTGGAACACCTTCGCTTGGACAGAAATGCAGGTGCAGTTCGCTATCCAATTTAAAATCGACATTTTCAATCACAAGCCCCGCACCACCCGCGCTGATTTCTAAACTGTGGGCTTTGAAGACTCTTTTTTTATCGTGAATGATTAATGAACTTTGAAAACCGACGCGTGCATGACGGCGTCTGAAAAATATTTCGCTGTTCGGGTCTTTATTAAATGTTTGGTAAAGTTCTTTCATGCTGTCTGCTGTGAATTCGGGAACGTCAGCTAAACGCTTCCATGATTCAAGACCTTTTTTCCAAATGAAATCAAACTCGAACAAAGTTTTACTTTGCAGCATTTGCACCATTTCACCCTGCGAAAAAGGACCATAATTATTATTTTGTTTTAAAATATACCAAGCGCGGTCTTTGACCGGATCTAAAATCTCTTTGGCCTTATTCGGATCAACCACAATCGGGTTCGCAAAGCTTTTATTAAAAACTTCAGTCAATGGTGGGAATTCTAATAAGAGAATCCAGTCTTCGGTTTTTGAATCGTAAATGTAATCGTGCCACGCTAATTCTTTTTTATTTAATAGGCCAGTTACGTCCTCTAAAGACCACGGTCCTTTTTGGATTCCTTCATGAGCAACATAAAATTTTTGCATCGATAACCTCTTTATCTAATCGAAATACTAATTTGATAGTAAGTTTTCGGATTAAAATAAGACGTGCTTGAATGTGAGTTAGAGTGTGTAACTTATTGACGTTTTAAGAGTGAAAATTGAATTTGCTAGACCATCGCCCGGCCGTCGCTGTACGGTTATCTGAATCTCGGATTAGCCTTACTTTCAGCTCAGTCTTGGGCTTCGTAGGGCCGTCAGCCATTTTGCTGTAACTTCTGAAATGAAAAAAATATTTACTCCCGTGACTGAACTTGAAAAAGAAAAGGCATTCTTAGTTTGGCACCGTTTGTACGAGTTAAAAGATTCGGATCAACAAATTCATCCTTTTTTAGAACTCGATCTAAGTCCATCAAACAGCACCCCCTATTCTTGGCTGCGCAAAGCTAGAACTGCCTTATTTTTATCGGCCCAAGGGGTTTCTGAAAAACTAAACATTACGCGTTCTGCATACATGCAATATGAAGAAAAAGAAATAGAAGGCACAATTCATTTAGCTACTTTAAAAGCGGCCGCCGAAGCTATGGATTGCGAACTGGTTTATGCGATCAGACCAAAAGCTCGGACCACGTTTTCTGAATCCATATGGAAAGTACTTTTGCCCGCGGCCACAAATCATCCTTGGCTAAAAGCGTGTGATCCAAAGCAAAAAGCAAAAGCTTTGTCGGCCATGGCTATAAAATTTATGCGTGATCCTTCATTCAAACGTTCGAAGAAATGGTCGCAAAGGTGCATTGAAAAAGTTGACTCAACGAAGTAGAATTTTTAGATAATCGCGCCAAAGCTTCTTTCTTATTTCTCTCTGCAACTTGTACAGTTCGGACTGTACAAGTTGCAGAGAGAAAACATCAAATACGCAACACTTCAACCCGGTAACGATTTTTGGATTTTGGCGATACGCATATTAATTTTCTGACCATCGAAGTTTGGCTTTAGGTATTTAAACCGACCGCGATTTTCCATTCGGGAGATGGAAGAATTAGTTTACGGGCTTTCAGGTCGAAAAATCCCATCGTCATTTTCATTTCGCACGCGATGTCGCCGTCTGATTTGATCATACGTTGAGTAATTTTACCGATTTTCCCTTCGTAGGATTCTAATTCTAAAGTGATCGTGATCGTTTCGCGCAGTTTTAATTCTTTTAAAAATTTCATGTTCACATCTAAAATCACTGGGCCTTGTCCTGTTTCGTGAACTTTACTGTAGCCGTAGCCGCGTGAAGTGATGATCTCCCAGCGGGCTTCTTCGAATAAATTTAAATAGGTCGCATTGTTAACGTGACCGTAAGAATCTAAGTGATGTTCGCGGATTAAAAGTTTGTATTCAGAAATCATATTATTTCAAAGCCTCTCGGATATAAGATGAAGCCAAATCCATCGCCCAGACGACGATCGCGATTACAAAGATAATCGTGCCGACCTCAGACCACATGGCTTGACCCTGATACTGTATCAGCATCGTACCGATACCGCCACCACCAACTAGACCGATGATGGTCGCCATGCGCACGTTGATATCCCAACGATAGACGGTAAAAGAAATGTAAGGTAAAATAACTTGCGGAACGATCGCGAACCAAATTGTTTGAAGTTTATTTGCACCGCATGATCGCACGCCTTCAATCGGACCATCACTTACGTTTTCAACCATTTCGGCGTATTGTTTTGTTAACGATGCGATCGAATGAATCATCAAAGCCAACATGCCGGCAAATGGACCGATCCCCACCCAAACAGAAAATATAATCGCCCAAACTAAGGCTTCGATCGAACGAGTTAAGTTCAATATGGCTTTTAACACAAAATAAATGGCGTAGGAGACAGGCCTTCCCATCACCACATTTTTAGCCGACATAAAACTCAAAATGAAAGCCACCGGAATGGCAAACATGGTCGCTAAAAAAGCCATAAAAACAGTTTCGATAATATTATAAACGGCCGTCGGCAGAATGCTCCAATTTGGAGAGAACAATCCTTTGAATAAACGCGAAGCTCCGGCAAAGCCATCTTGATCTAATAATTCGATCACCGAAAATTTTGTTTTATTAATTCCGACAACAAATAAAACTAAAATAAATAAAAATAAATGCCAGCCCCAAAAAGTTCGATACCAGGCTTTTGCTTCGGCCTTGGCTTTTTCGTAGTCGGGTTCGAATAAATTTTGACCTAATGTTTTAATTCCCATTGAATTTAAAATCTGACTGACTAAACAGCCTACTAAAAACGAAATTAAAAAAATACCGGCAACGATCGGCAAGTTCAGCATTTGCTCACGCGTTGGATGAACGATGATCGTAAGGATCGCCGAAACAAATGTTGCAAATGAAATTCCATCAAGTACGGATCTGCGAAGAATAGGACCGCTCATTTGGAAACCCCCTTAACGTTGATCATTAGTTGATGTGAACTTCTTTGGCGCCTTCGCCGTAAATTTTTTCAAACCACGCTTCGTCGATATTATTTGGATCACCTTCGTAGACGACTTCTCCACCTTTTAAAGCAATCACCCGCGTGGCATACTGACGAACTAACGACAAGAAGTGAAGGTTACAGATAACCGTAATACCAAGCTCTTGATTCACTTTACGTAAGTAATCCATGACGACATGACAGGTTGCCGGGTCTAAAGAAGCCACGGGTTCATCAGCTAACAAAACCTCGGGGTTTTGTGTTAAGGCGCGGGCAATCGCTACGCGCTGTTGCTGCCCGCCTGAAAGTTGATCGGCACGTATATGAGTTTTGTCGGCAATACCCACTAACTTAAGATATCTTAAGGAATCAGCTTTATCTTGATCTGAAAATAAACCCAACAAACTTCTGATCGTCGACGTATGACCCAACTTACCAACAAGTACGTTTCCTAAGACAGTGTGACGTGGAATCAAATTGAAATGCTGAAAGATCATACCGATTCTGTTTCTTAAAGTACGAATTTGATTCGGCGTCTTTAACTTTGCGCTGTCTTCACCTTGAAATAAAATTTCACCACTGGTCGGATCGTGTAATCGGTTGATGCAACGAAGTAGTGTTGATTTGCCGGATCCGCTCAGCCCAATAATAACTAAAAATTCACCTTTTTTTACATCAAAACTAACACCTTTTAAGGCATGCACTCCGTTAGGATATGTTTTATGTAAATTTTTAATTCTTAAAACGGGTTCATTCAAAAGGGCCTCCGGTGAAACTATTTGCCAGTCATTTTTGAAAAAAGTTCTACCTTAAAACTCTGGTGGTGATCACTGCAAAGATAACAAAGTCGTCTGCTGTTTCCAAGAAAAGACTTTTCTTTTCGCGCTAAGAACGCGATACTTTAACGAATGACAATTCATGTGGTTGATAATTCATCAAAACTTAACGAAATCATAAAAAACGCGACGCAAACGACGAAGCAAAATTTGCGTACGCTGGCGGTCTTTGATTTAGATTCGACTCTTTTTAATGTCAGCACCCGTACGCAAAAAATACTGCACGAATTTGCCGATCTTCATAATTTAGAAGACTTAAAAAATACCGAAGTGCTGTTGACGGACTGGGGTGTCAGAGAAGCCGTCATTCGTCAGGGCTATAAAATAGAAACTCATTCTGAAATTTTAGAAAAATTGCGCGACTTTTGGTTTGAGCGGTTCTTCTCAAATGAATATCTTCACTACGACGTTCCATATATCGGCGCGATCGAATTTGTTTTAGAGATGGAAGCGGCCGGAGTTGAAATCATGTATCTAACGGGCCGCGATCAAGCCCGAATGGGTATCGGGACTAAACAAGTATTACAAAAATGGGGATTTCCCGTTGAAGATCATAAGCTTTTTTTAAAACCTAATCGCACCATGGATGACGAGCTTTATAAAAAAGAATGGTTCGAGCGTTTAGATAGATCCGCTTACAATCAAGTTTACTTTTTTGAAAATGAACCTGTTAACGTCAATGCGATTCTACAGCACTGCCCGGACGTAGAGGTCATCTTTCTAGATACCACGCATGCCCGCAAGCAGACGGTCACGGCCGACATTCACCGCATTAAAAATTTTAGAAGGTAATTGATATGTTAACCCTTGTCGCCACACCTATTGGACGTTTAGACGAAATCACTTTGCGTGGAATCGAAGCTTTGAAGAACGCGGACGTTATCATTTGTGAATCGACCAAAGAAACGTCGAAGCTATTAAAACACTTAGAAATCAAAGCTAAAAACTATGAAGTATTAGATGAGCATAGCACACCAGATGACTTAAAAGTGTTAGCTGAACTGTGCGCGACTTCAAATGTCTGTTTGGTTTCCGATTGTGGAACACCTGCTTTTTGCGATCCGGGAAACAATCTTATTGCCTTGTGCCGCAAGCAAAACGTAACCGTGGCCAGCGCCTTAGGGGCGTCGTCTTTAATGGGGTTACTGTCTTTAAGCTCAGAGCGCCTAAGACGTTTTCAATTCATCGGCTTTTTAGCAGCCGAAAATGTGGCTCGCGAAAAAGAATGGCAAACCGTTAAAAAAATTAAAGACCCTTTTGTCTTAATGGATACTCCTTACCGTTTAAAAAAATTGATGGAAGAGTGCCGTACGCATTTGGTCGATCGTAAAATTTTACTGGCTTTAAATTTATCTCAAGAAAATGAAACGATTTTAGAAGGTTCACCTAAAAACGTATTGGCCAATTTGAAATTTGATAAAGCCGAATTTATGATTTTAGTTTATTCAGCGTGATGAAATTATGATTTCATTACCGATTGACTCTTACTTACAGCCCATTTTACAGAAAATTCAATCGAGTAAGAATTTAATTCTAAAGGCTTCTCCGGGGTCTGGTAAAACGACGCGTGTTCCTGCGACTTTGCTTCGCTGGTATATGGATGCAGGAATCGTTGATAAAAAAATTATTGTCTTGGTTCCAAAGCGAATTGCCGCCGTCAGTGCCGCGGATCGCATCGCTGAAGAAAATGGTTGGACCTTAGGTTCAGAAGTCGGCTACCACGTGCGCTTTGAACCTATGTTCAACTCTAAAACTCAGCTTTTATTTATGACCGAAGGTTTGTTTATCAAGAAAGCGGCCGACCTAAAATTTTGGGATTCAATCGGCATTTTAATTTTTGATGAATTCCACGAAAGATCTTCTTTAATGGATATTTCTTTAGGTCTTGCAGTTGAAAAGCAAATTCTATCGAATGAAAATTTAAAGCTGATCGTGATGTCGGCCACGTTAAACTCAAAAGCGTTAGAACAGTATTTACCTGATCACAACAGCGTTGAAATCGAAGCGCCGCCCCATCCTTTAACAATTAAGTACTCGACTAAAACCCAACGCTTGCAATGTGATAATGACTTTTACAGTGCGCTAACGGCAATGGCGGGACTGGCGTGGCATGAAGGTAAAAAAGACATTTTAATTTTTCTGCCTGGTATTGGTGAAATGCGAAAAGCTGAAAGTTATCTAGTTAAAAAGATTCCTTCTGTGCGAATTGATATCTTGCACAGCTCGGTCAAATTGGCCGAACAAAAAGAAATTTTAAAACTACAAACATTACGCCGCATTATTTTATCCACCGACATTGCCGAATCATCATTAACACTACCAAGCGTTGATGCGGTCATCGACTCAGGACTTCGTAAAGTCGCCGTTGCCGAAATGAAAGTGGGCTTTGCCCAGTTAGACCTACAACGTATTTCTTTATTCTCGGCCAAGCAACGCGCCGGACGCGCCGCACGTATTGGCCCCGGCACCGTTTACCGCATGTGGCACGAAAGTGACGAACGTTCGATGCCCGAACAAATTAAGCCCGAAATTTT
>JACMQO010000143.1 GCA_014376935.1 Bdellovibrio sp. | reverse complement strand
TGTGGCAACTCGTAAAACGATGCCTCAAGGATCGCCCGGTTCGTTGTCGGCGGCAGAAACAAAAGCCATTAGTGATTGGATCACGGCCGGTGCCTTAAACAACTAAAATGTCTCATCGGCTCCTTTTTATTAAAGGGACCTTTCAAATTTAATTTCGTCTCGTAGCATCATCGGTATTTATATTCTCAATTGTTTGCTTCACTAAAGAACGTGAAATTAGCATTCTTAATTTTGTTACTGCCATTCCTAGCGAACGCGTATCCGGATTTTATATCTTACGGCTATCGCACCTGCATTACCTGTCATTACAACGGACAAGGTGGCGGCGCATTGAACGACTACGGTCGTGCGGTTTGGGCTTCAGAATTAACATCGCGTGCGTTAACGGGTAATAAGACAGCCGATCAATTAGGTGATGAGTCAGGATTTTTAGGAAAGACTGAATTACCGTGGTACATTCGCCCGGGTTTAAAATACCGCGGATTATTTTTACAAACCGGAGTTGGTTCTTCAAAAGCCGTCAATCGTTGGATCAACATGCAAATGGAGGGCAACTTAGCCATTCATTTAGATAAGAGACAAGAAAAAGTGATCGTGATGTCCTACGCGAACACGCCGACACCGCGTCGTTTTTCAACGACGAAAGAACAACCGCCACCTAACTTATCGTCACACGAATATTATCTGCGTTGGCAGGTCGAGAAAAAACAATACGTCTATATTGGATTCATGGATAAGTTTTATGGCTTAAAACATCCGGATCACACGGCTTTTAATCGCGCGTTAATTCGTAATTCGCAAAATGATCAGACCCACGGAATTGCCTATCAGTACTTAGCAGATAAGTACGACATTACAGGTCATGTTTTTGCCGGAAATTTAAGTCAGGACAAAGACGTTCGCCAATCAGGGGCAACTGTTCTTTACGAATATGCTTTAGAAAAAACGATGACCTTGGGTGGAACCGCGATGTTCTTAACAAACGATTATATCGAACAGCAAACAGCGGCCGTGATTTCACGTTTATCTTTTTCAAAAGGAAAAAGCTTTATCACCGAAGTTGGCTTAAAGAACGACAAGATCAAGTCGACCAGTACAACCACTTTGGGTTACTACGGATTTTTGCAGGGCTTGATCGGCGTCGAACGTGGTTATAATTTCTTAACGGGTTTACAAATGTATAAAGCCGAATTGAATGCCTCAAGTCCTGTTCAAAATAGATTGTCAGTGGGCGGACTGTTTTTTCCGTATCCAAGGACTGAATTACGCATAGAAGTTGTCAATGATCGAACTTCGGCTCCGGCCAATTCAAGTCCGGATCAGTGGAGCTTACAAGCGCAGGTGCATCTTGCGTTGTAGTTTATTTTTTATCTTATTATTTTCATTTATCACGGCTCGCGCTGAAATTACGGCGGGTGTCGGGTTGTTTTCATGGCAAGAAAAAGTTCCCGTTAGTTTGAACGGAACTAAATTTGACACCAATGCCACGTTTTCATCTTTAGGGCCAAGTGTTGGCTACGAAACGCTGTTGACTCAACGTTACCGCGTTGGTGCCGCTTTTTCTTATCACAGCGGCGTGGTTGATATTTTAAAATTAGATGGCGCAGTTTCTCCAAGACGAAATTATAAATCGTATTGGTATTCAGGAAAATTATTGTACCGAATCACCAAAACTTTTGCATTAGGACCAAATGTGATTTTCAGTCAAAAATCAATTCAAGATTTGCCAGATTCGACAAGCTACGGTGCTTTCATGAATTTTGAATATGATCTATTTAGCGAAGTGAAATTGATTCAAGCCTTAGGCTCTTTGGGCGACAGTGGGTCGCTTGCGTATTCATTTATTTTAGTTCGTAGTTTTTAATTGAATCATCTAAAGGCTGTTAATCCAGTTAACCATTCCTTGTAGTTCATCGTTTGTTAAAGACGGGTAACCACCATTAGGCATTGTTTTTGGACCGGGGCCCGATGTGGCTCCCGAATTACGATAGTAAAGTTTTGAACTTTCAGGAGACTTGGCCACAACAAGTCCTAACGTTTTAAAATCGGCTTCAGCCAAAGATAACCACGAGCCATGGCAAGATTGGCATTTAACCAGTGACGTGCGCACCGCCGTGAAAAGCGGTGAAGCTCCCGACGTATCAAAAGTATTTCCGTAAAGAGTTTTGTCTAATGTCGACGAATTTTCAACCGGTCCGCAGCTAGGTAGCAGCAGACCAAAAACCAAGCTAACGTTTAAAAAAAACTTTTTTGAAATCACTGTCTATTTCTTTCCAGCTGGTTTTGCAGAGGCGGCAGCTGCGGCTTGAACCGGTACGATCACTTCGACCTTGATTTCATCATCAACGCCTACACCTTTGTAATTAATTTCTTTGATATCGTATTGCGATAATTTTGTTTTGAATTCAGCTTTTAAGAATTTATTGCCACCCAATAAAGTATAGGTTCCTTCAACTTTAGACTCTTTGTTGCGCATTTTTAAAACGCCCGAGCCTTTGCCATTTTTACCGGTCGCCGATACTAAAATGGCTTCAGGGTATTTTTCAACTTCTAGATATTTGTTTTTTGCATGATCATCGCGTAAGTCCATGCCGGTCTTTAACGTTTTTAGATTTATTTTGATATTGCTAGCCTTAACTTCTGTCGGTGAAACGATTTCGGCAAACCCCGTCACATCCGCTGTTTGGGCAATAAAATCACCGGCCGGAAATAAAGTAACAAATACTTTAACGCCCTTTTGCTGCGCGAAGGCCGAAACAGAAAGAAGAACTGTGATGATGAACGGTTTAAGAAAATTTTGGATTGAGTGTTTCATTGTGTTTTCTCCGGTTAAATATAACGTTACATGGCCCGCACCCGAGTGACATTTTAATTCTAACAATGACTTATACCTAAGGCTAGTTTAGCAAACGTCCGTCAATATTTCATCCAACTTTTGTCGTGCAAATTTGAGACATTCTTGGGGGATTACAGGGTTGTCATGTAGAATAAATGCTTCGAAATTAACAGCGAAAAAAGAAGTGCATTCATATTTGAAGAATCTTTCGGTCGAAGACGGCTATTCGAAAACCAGCGGCACCGCCAAAAAAGGATCTTTTTTTAATAAGAAAAAATACAACTACGAAAGTTACAGTTGGCCTAAGGTTGATTGCAATTATTAACCTGATCCGCAGCTAGGGATTTGTTAGTTCAGCGTTTAGAGTTAGGTCTTCTAGACCTACGACTTAATTCGTTCGAATTTTCAAAAATCGTCTCACAATGACTCAAGTTTTTTTCAACCCCTGCCGAGAAGTTAATAACAAAGCCATGATGGCAATGATTAACATCACAGGAGGTTCAACATGTTCATACAAGGAAATCTACAAGCGGTATTTGATGCACTTTACACAATCGGTGCGATCGATCCTGTTTTGCATATGGACTGGGAACAATTAAATTCTGAGATGAATGAAAACCCGCAAAAAGTTGTTCACGTTTGCCAATCAGTGAACGCGTGTCGTGGTGATCAAGCCCTTCTTATTGAAACTTTAAAAACAATGGATCAAAAATCTTTATATTATGTCGCGTTGGAGGTGGCTCGTGAATACAGTGAATTTCAAGATCGTAAAGAGCTTCATTAGATCTTTTTTATTTTCATTTTGCTTTTTCGCGCAAGTTAAAGTTCATGCATTTGATATTGATCTTTCACGCCGTGCGAACGAAATCAAAGACATAACATCGATAAAATCATCGGCCCCTCCCCAAGACGCCGTAACCCCTGCACCGGTTGAAAAACCAACTGACTCTGAAATCATGCAGGCGCTAAAAAATGTGGTGATGCCTGTCGATGCGTCGAAAGAAATCGTTATTTTGCAAACTGAAAATGGCTTTGTGCCGTCAATGGTTCAAGTTAAAAAAGGTGAAGTTTATAAAATTCACGTGGTGAATTTAAACATGAAAGAAAAAAACGTCAGCTTTTTGATGGATGCGTTCACGCAGTCTTACAATACAGTTTACGGAACTCCAAAAACATTTACGATCGAGCCCAAAGTTGAAGGCGTCTTTTCTTATCAGTGTCCGGAAACGGGTGTTCAAGGAAAGTTAGTTGTGATTCCAGATGCTCCGACAACAAAACGCAAAGTCGCTTCTGACGAATAGGATCAAATGGCTGCAGACGACGGTGCAAATTTTAAAGAAGTGATCGCCAGGGCTTTAGCTCCGGTTGCTGAATTTTTAAATGACCCGGGTGTTTCGGAAGTGTTGATCAATGGACCCCATCAAATTTTTGTCGAACGTAAAGGTAAGTTAGAATTAACGACCGCATCGTTTCCAG
Organism: Bdellovibrio sp.; assembly: GCA_014376935.1. GTDB lineage: Bacteria > Bdellovibrionota > Bdellovibrionia > Bdellovibrionales > Bdellovibrionaceae > Pseudobdellovibrio. Next base: position 7,050 of record JACMQO010000143.1, on the reverse strand, counting down.
ACGAAGACAATTTACAAGCTGCCATCAATAGTATCGCTCAATCAGTGGGTCGTCGGATCAATAAAGACGAACCGCGATTAGATGCGCGTTTACCGATAATCGAAGGATCACCAGCCAGTGGTTCGCGTATCGCTGCCGTATTGCCGCCAATTTCACGACAAGGTACGGTCATCAGTATTCGTAAATTCACTTCTAGTAAAATTACTCCGGCTGATTATATTAAATACGGAACCATCAGTCCTGATGCGTGGATGTTTTTAGATCTATGCATGTACTTAGGAAAAAATATTATCGTCAGTGGTGGTACCGGTTCTGGTAAAACAACTTTGTTAAGTTTATTATGTTCGCGTATTCCAAAAGGACAGCGCGTATTAGTGATCGAAGATTCATCCGAGCTTCAAATTGATTACGATCATGTTGTTCGTTTTGAAACTCGGCAAGCCGATCTGCTAGGAAAAGGCGAAGTCAGTATCAAAGACCTTTTAAAAAGTGCCCTTCGTTTAAGACCCGATCGCATTATCGTCGGAGAAGTCCGCGGTAGCGAGGCCTTAGAATTAATAAACGCCATGAATACCGGTCATAAAGGCAGCATGGGAACTGTGCATGCAAATACACCAGAAGATGCAATTGTGCGGCTTGAAGCCTTAGCGGCTGGCGGCGATGCGAAGATCAGCGAAAAAGCCTTAACAGCCCAAGTGTCGTCAGCGATCGAAATAATTGTGCAGATTTCTAGATATTCAGATGGTTCGCGTAAAATAGGAGCTATTTCAGAGGTGCGCGGCATCGATGAAAAGGGAAAGTACATTGTTGTCCCCATATTTGAAATCCAAAAGCTAACTCGTAAAGCAGATGGAAAGCTTGAAGGCGGCATCGAGCCGACCGGAAACATGCCATCCTTCTATCAAGAGATCCTTGATAACAAGATTAATTTCCCGGCAGTCAAATTTCAGAAACCAGTCAAAGCTGCATAAAATCTGCGTTCTACGGTTGCTTCGTTAGCCTTGGTTGAATACATTAATCACGTGCATTTTAGCTGTAAAGTAACCCACGCCATTTTAACGCATTTAGAATCAGAGAAACTGGATTTATCCGGCTATTTTTCTGAAAGCGATATTCCGTGGGAACTTTTGCGTGATCCATCAAACTGGATGCGTGCGCCAGATATGGAAGCTTTCTTAGAACGTTTAGATCTAAGCACCGAAACCTTAATTCAAGCGGGTTATGCCACGCCGAAAAATAAAGTCTGGGGAGTTTTAGATTCAGTTCTTCGCATGATGCCGCAGCCGCAAGAAATTTTTCATCAACCTGAAAAGTTTTTAGGTTATTTTATTTCTCCAGAACCACCGATTGAAAATTTAAATCGGACCTCGACAGGATTATCTTTTGATATTCCGTTGCCGGCTGAACAGTACCCGATGGTGACGACGTATTTAAAAGCGGCCTTCGAAGCGCTACCAAGTTACGTGGGCCAACTGTTCGCACGTTGCGAATGGACTGATATTAAAATTAAAATCGATTGGCCTACAGAACAACCGAGTATCTTGGGGGAAGATGATTCACACCAAATTTCACCGGCGCTAATGCAAGATGTGATTCGTCAACTTCAAGAAAGCAGTAAAGAGCTTGAAGATAAGAATCGCGAACTTCAGCGCCGTAACGAAGAACTACAAAGAATCGCGACGCATAAACAAACGGGTTTACCCGATGATGAACAGCGTACGGTTATTCGCGAAGATTTCTCTGAATTTGCGTTTATGAAAAAACCTGTGCACCAAGTGGCGCAGAATCTTTCGCGATTACATGATTACATGGTGCGTGCCCATCAGTTAGTAACGATTCTAACGGCCGGGCAAAAACAAAGCGCCGGTATCAAAGAAGCGTTTCGTCGTGTCGATTGGGACATCGTTAAGAGCCAATACCCACAAATTATATTAGAAAGCTTAGAAACTTTAAAAAAATTGAATCAACCCGAGAAAAAACAAGAAGAACTTAAACCTAAGAGTTTAGACTCTTAAGAAAAAGGACGAATCAACATGTCAGACATCATCAGCCTACACGCACGTGAAATTTTAGACAGCCGTGGAAATCCAACAATCGAAGTTGAAGTCAAAACCGCTGACGGCAACATGGGCCGCGCGGCCGTTCCATCTGGCGCCAGCACAGGCGCACACGAAGCTTTTGAATTACGTGACGGCGATAAAAAAAGATTCTTAGGTAAAGGCGTATTCAAGGCCGTTGATAACGTTCACGAAAAAATTTCTCCAGAAGTTGTGGGCTTAAACGTTTTTGAACAAGTGTACATAGATAAAGTTTTACGCGATATCGACGGCACTGAAAATAAATCAAACTTAGGCGCGAACGCAATCTTAGGTGTTTCATTAGCGGTGGCACAGGCTGCGGCTAAAGACGCGGGTCTTCCGTTATACCGTTACGTGGGTGGTTCACAAGCCTGTCGTTTGCCGGTTCCATTGATGAACGTATTAAACGGTGGAGCCCATGCCAACAACGGTTTAGATATTCAAGAATTTATGATCGTGCCAACGGTGAATAACTCTTTTGCTGAATCGCTTCGTGCGGGCACTGAGATTTTTCACACATTGAAAAAAATCTTAGCGAAAAAAGGTATGTCGACAGCGGTTGGTGATGAAGGTGGCTTTGCTCCGGTATTAAAATCAAACGAAGAAGCGTTAGAGCTTTTGATGGAAGCCATTTTAGAAGCCGGTTACGAAGCCGGACAAAACGTATTCGTAGCACTCGATGTGGCAGCAACTGAATTGTTCGATACAGGCAGCTCGCAGTACACATGGGAGAAAAATAAAATCTCTGGTCTAGAGCTTCAAGGCATCTACAAAAAATGGACTGAAAAATTTCCGTTGATCAGTATCGAAGATGGTTTTTCAGAAGACGATTGGACTTCTTGGATTTCAGCCACTGCGGCACTAGGTGATCGCACGCAATTAGTCGGCGATGATTTATTCGTTACAAATCCAAAGCGTTTACGCATGGGTATCGAGAAAAAAGCGGCCAATGCATTACTAGTTAAAGTAAACCAAATCGGAACATTAACTGAAACATTTGAAGCGGTAAATTTAGCGCAACGTCATAAAATGAAAACGATCATGTCACACCGAAGTGGTGAAACTGAAGACGTAACGATCGCTGACCTTGCGGTCGCACTAGGTTGTCATCAAATCAAAACAGGCAGTCTTTGCCGTTCTGAACGTACGGCGAAGTATAACCAGCTTCTTCGTATCGAAGAAGATCTTGGCGGTATGGGCGTGTACTGGGATAAAGCTGGGTTTCGCTAGTTTTTAGTTATGAACTAAAATTTGCTAAAGGCGCTGATTCGACTCAGTGCCTTTTTTTATTTCTAGTTTGTTTTTGCTAATTCGATTGCCAAGTATTCTAACCCAGGATCCTCATAATGGCTGAAAGTTCTTATCAATCCGTCCGTAGAATATCCCCAGTAGGGGTATGACGAAATTGCCATGCTAGAAATAGCTTTTTTAAGATTAGCGGTCGGCCCGTAAGACGCCATTTTAACTTTCCAGATTTCCTTTATTGTTTTATTTTTCAGGTAAGCTTTTCCATCAATCGATACGATTGAAAGAAATCTATTATAGTTTGTTTCGGTTGAATATCTTGTTGTGCTTCCAGCGTACCGTAATCCGCCATCATTGGCTGTCGAAGTTATATGTCCTGTCTGTCCATAGTAATTTGTATACGAAGATGTCACGGTAGTATTAGGAACCCATGTGTATACAGGTTCTGACCAAACTTTAGTATCTACTATCGGATCACTTATTCCATAAGAAATTAGTACAATTTGATCTGGAGCTTCATTTCTTTTTGGGAATCTGAATAAACCAGATTTTCCAACCATTTCTGCGATTGGCGATGTGTAATCAACAAACTCTAAACTTTCTGTTGGTATGTTATCCTTGCCTGAAACTATTATTACAGATGCGACAAAATCTCTTGCGCCGGGGCGTGAAAGAGATTCTAAGCTAACATCATATTTAATTGTGCTTAGTTCTGAATAGTTTTGAATATCTCCATTCACAGAGAAAAACACATTTTTATTGTAGTAAAGTAATTTAAAATCTTTAAAAATTAATGTTTGTCTTGCTGGTCCGAAGTTTTCAGTAAGGTAATTTTCCTTTTTCCCTACAGCATCATTGACTAGCTTTAGATTCCTTTCTTGTGGATTTAAAAAATCTCTAGTTTGCGACAGTAGATTTTCGGTTGATTGGCAGCTCGTAATAGCCAAGCTCAAGCATATTGCTATTAATGGTGTGTAGTTCATTTTTTCTCCTAAAGTCTTTTCGGATAATAAGTAAATAAATGAAGTAATTAAGTATTAACAAAAGATCTTGAATTAGCTTTAGTACCTGCAGAACTAGTATAACTAGTCTTAAGACCCGTAAAGCTATGCGTGCGAAACGTCGAAAACTAACTGTCAGGTTTGTTTCCGGCATTCGGACCTCCGATGTAAAAAGAAGGTTCAAATTCTTTTTAAAGCGAGATCGAGCAGTTCGATACTCGCTTTTGCATTTTTAGAACCAAGTTAATTTCTAATCGTTAGCACGTTCGCCTCACCCGAGATTGCGACGTATTAGGTTCATGGCGCCAGACAAACATCGAGTCCTTCTTTTAAACATTGTATGAAGCGATAAGGTTTTGAAAAATAGAGGTTATGCGAAAACCTCACTTTGTTACGACAGCACTGTTTCTATTGATCTCTAGTTTTGCGAACGCAAACACCATTGGAACAGAATACCAAAATTTTAATCCGTCGATTTCAGGATTAGATTTTACGACCGTGCATTCGTCGCAAATATTGAAACCCTGCATGTGTAATTTGGGTGTGTTTTTCAATTACGCGAAAAATACGCTAACGTACTCTTCAACGTATTATTTAACGAACGAAGATTTAAAAGGGCGCAGAGCTAACGATTACTTAGTCGGTGCCGATGTGAATTTGGCCATGGGCTTAACGAAGAATTGGGATTTTGGTGTGGCGATGCCGTTCGTGGTGACGGCACAAAATCAAGATCCTTATGGTGTTAGTTACTTTGATCGTTTTGGATTAACCGAAGTGCGACCGATGACGAAGTACCGCTGGTACGGAGACGATAACGGTGGTTTTGCGACTGTGCTGTCTGCGAACTTTAATCAAATCAGTAATAATCCTTTCGCAGGTGATAAGCCGGGTCCTACTTTCAATTTAGAATTAGTTGCCGATACGACGACCGACACGGGTACGCGTTACGGAGTTAATATTGGTTACCGAAAAAGAAGCCCTGGCCAAAAAGTAGTTCTACCTTCAGGAGAAACTCCGCCATTTGTTCCCTTCAAAGATAGCATTATTTTTTCAGCGGCCGTTGCCAGTAATGTCGATACGAACACAAAAATCATCGGCGAGTTAAACGGAAGTAAAACGGCGCAATCATCAGATAGCGACACCGTTCGAAAAACACAAGAGGCGTTAGAAATCAGTCTTGGGCTTCGTCATGAATGGTCAAAGACATTAAAATTAGATGGTGGGGCTGCGACACATCTTGGATCCGTGCAGGCCACACCCGATATGCGCGTTTATGTGGGTCTTAATTATCAGTTCGGTCCTATCTGCGGAAGTGATTCGCGCCCGACCGAATACCCAGCGGCCGTTTTATCAAACGTACCCACCGGAAATTCAGACCAAGTAAAACTTAGCATGCCAGTCAGTGCCAAAGACATCGCAGGGTACCGTTGGAAAATTGGACCCACTCCGAAAATGAATTGCCAACAAGAAGATGGTTACTCAAATGAAATTTCTGGAAACTTGGTGATTGATACCGATATCGGACCCATTCCAGATGGCGGCATAACGTTATGTGCACTGGCGAAAAATGATAACGGAATTTGGCAGCCGTTAAGTAAACCCACAATTTATCGCTGGGTAAAATCGAAAAAGAAGTTAGCAAAGCCACCGGTGGCCGTTATGACAACAGTTCCGCAGGGCGTATCTGACGTGATCGAGTTCTATTCTCCGGTGACTGCAAAAAATCCGAAAGACTACGCGGCTTACACATTTAAGATTGGCCCCACAGCTTCAACAGATTGTCGTAACGAAGATGGTTACAGTGTTGAAACGGCTGGAAATATTCCAGCCACAAAAAGCATTGGTGATCTGCCGGACGGAAGCGTTACCGCCTGCGTGTTAGCGAAAGGTTTAACGGGCGTGTGGCAGTCGACGAATTCTCCGACGATTTACACGTGGACGAAAAAGAAAGGTTACGAGTTATTCAGGTTAAATGCGAATGTGTTATTTGATTTTGATAAAGATACTTTACAAAGTCGTTCGTATGTTGAACTTGAAAAAATCAGAAGGCACCTAGAGCAACGTCCGTTTAGAAAAGTGATCATTGAAGGTCACACCGATAATAAAGGTTCGGCTCCGTACAATCTGGATTTATCACAGCGTCGCGCCAACCGTGTTCGACAGTACCTAATCGAAAAGTATGATTTCTTAGACACGAAGCTAGAAGCCGTAGGAAAAGGCAAGTCAGTTCCTTTTGTTTCAAACGATACCGACGAAGGCCGTTCGCAAAATCGCCGTGTCGAGTTTAAAATCTATCGTAAATAAATGATAAGTATTTATAATTTACGGCGACTAATTAACACGGTCGCCGATCTTGACTTCGATCACGTCACCCGAAACTAAGGTAAACTTCGTTAACGTTATTGTGCCGCGGACGACTTCGTAGTCAGAGCTGCTTAATTGAATCAAGTTTCCACCGCGACGAACAGAGATGGACGTAATTGATTCAGCATCTGTTAAATTAACGACGTAACTTTTTGAGGCTTCGCTGACGACGAAAGTTGAGACCTGCGATAGTATCGAACCAAAACTACCAGAACACAAAGAGGCTTCGGCACCGCTATTATTTAGAATTAATTTTAAATCGTGGTATTTCGATCCGTAAGACTGGCGGGTCGCAAGCCCGCAACTTTGGCCGGGCAAATGAACGATACTGGCGACGATAAACCCGCCACTGCCGAATAGCT
>JACMQO010000142.1 GCA_014376935.1 Bdellovibrio sp. | reverse complement strand
TCAATATGCGAAGACCACGCGCCCAATTTTTTTCGAAGGGCAAAAACGTGGGTATCGATCGTACGCCCCGTCACGTTCACTTCGTCACCTTGAATCTGCGCAATCAGTTGATCACGCGTCATGACCAAACCATCGGCTTTAAATAATGAGGCCAATAATTTAAATTCCGACGGAGTTAAATGAACGTCGTCACCTTTATACCGAATGATATATTTTAAAAAGTGAATATTTAGCCCATCCAAAGTCATCTCGTCTTCAGATTGTGCTGATGCTTTTCTTTGTTCTTGAATTTGATTTTGCAGTTCTGTACGACGTAAAAGGTTACGTACGCGAGCTAGTAAAACCTTTGAATCGAAAGGTTTTGATAAATAATCATCCGCGCCCGTTTCTAAGGCCAGCACGATTGAATCCGGATCGGCTTTTGCGGTTAACATTAAAACTTTGATCTGATTATTTTGAGCCCGCATTTTTTTTAAAAGATCAATGCCTTGAATGCCCGGAAGCATCCAGTCTAATAAACAGACCGAGTACTTCGACGTTTGCATCAAGCTAAAGGCCGATTCAGCATCAAATGCTAAATCAACTTTTAAGCCCAAATCAGTTAAATGAATTTTTAATAGGTTTGCAATCGAATGATCGTCTTCAACAACTAAAGCATGTCCTGAAAATGAATTGGTATTCACAGATTGGCCGACTAAAGTTGTTGTTGCGTTCATCGTTTATGCTCCTGCACCCTGGTGCCTGATGTCTTTGCCTGTTAACGCGAAAATCACGTCTTCGGCAATATTGGTTGAATGGTCACCCAAACGTTCTAAATTTCGGGCGATTAAAATTAAATCTAATAGGTTTTCAATTTGTGCAGGTTCAATTTTCATGCGCGCCGTAGATTCTGAAAAGATTTTATTTCTTAAAGAATCTACTTCATCGTCCATCAATAAAACTTCGCGAGCCATCGTCACGTTCATTTTCACAAAACTATCTAAAGCAGCCTTCACCATTTTTTTTACGGTCGTCGCCATTTGTTCGATATCTTGAAACGAAATATTGTTCGTTCTTTCTAAGACCTCGCGACCAATATGGGCGATGTTTACACACTGGTCACCCATGCGTTCAAGATCGGTATTGATTTTGATAATCGACAAAATCAATCGTAAATCTTTCGCCACGGGCCCCTGTTTAGCTAAAACTTCAAGGCATGCGTTATCGATTTTAATTTGTAGATCATTAACAAGCTCTTCAATTTTATGTACGTTTGAAAACTGTTGCGGATCGCGACGTGAAATTCCAAGTACGGTTGTTTGCAAAGCTTTTTCAACTTGCCCACCCATCTCGACCGTTAAGTTTTTTAAATCTTCTAGTTGTGCGTCTATAGTTCGTTCCATTTGTCCTACTTTCTGGACTAGGTTAGCTTCTTTCTTGACCCCTGTCTTCTTTCAACGCAAAAAGATGAAGTAGGTCCTAAGAAGCTTGCAGAAAAGTGAGTCAATGACACGAATTTCATCGATCGATATAGGTTCAAACGCCATCCGCCAGCTGATCGTCGAAATCGACGCCTTCGGTGCATGGACTGTTTTAAAAAAGCACCGCGAACCCATTCGATTAGGCGATGATGTTTTTATATACAATAATATCATGGAGCCAACGCAGAAAAGGTTGGTTTTAGCTTTTAAAAGAATGGCTCGGCTGAATAAAAAATTCAAAGTTGATAAAAGCATAGTTCTAGCTACCAGTGCTTTTCGTGATGCTCAAAATAAGAAAGCGATCCTAACACAAATAAAACAAACCTCGGGGCTTAAGATAGAAGTGATCTCGGGTCAAAAAGAAGCCGACTTGATTCGTATGGCCGTTCAAAATAGCATTTGCGTAGGTAACGAGCACTGCTTACTCATCGATATCGGTGGCGGCAGCGTCGAGCTGACCCACATGCAGCACAGTAAAATATTTTTTAGCAAAAGTTTTAAATGGGGCATGGTCCGCACTTTAACTGAAGCTTTACAGCAAAGCCGAAATCCAACTCTGATTTTAAAAGACAAATTAAAAAAAGCGAATGCATCCCTACCCAAGCGCGCCTTTGATTTAGCGATCGGAACCGGTGGCAATTTAGACGCAATCGGAAAATTAAAACTGACGCTATTAAAAAAAGGGCCCAACACTTTAATTACGCTGGCCGAGCTGAAACTAATTTATAAAAAGTTTTTAAAAACAAAACCGGCTGATAGAATTAAAAAATTAGATTTAAAACCCGATCGCGTTGACGTGATCGAGCCCGCATTATTTTTAACTTTATTTCTAATGAAGAAATATAAAATCAAGCGCATCAAAATCCCCGGAGTAGGGCTTAAAGAAGGCGCTATCTTTTCTGCTGTTCGATAAGTTCAGCTTCTAGGGTCGCTTTTAATTTTTCTTCATGAGCCTGCACGGCTAATTTAGATTGATGCATAAGTTCTTCTTGCACCGGCAATAGGCCAGAGGCTTTAACGTCGGCTTTCGTTTTCTTTTCATAACTAGCATCTGATTTCATGACCCAAGTTTGTTTTGTGTCATTCCAGTAAAGCTGCAAAATGTTCCACAGTTTAGCTTTTAAATCACGATCATAGATCGGGCACAAAGCTTCGACGCGTGCATGTAAATTACGATACATCCAATCAGCTGACCCAATGTAGAAATCACCATCAATAGGATCTATTTTGCCATTTCTAAAATAGAAAATTCGTGAATGTTCTAAGAAGCGGCCAATCGTCGATTGCACTTGAATCGTTTCGCTAACGCCTTTGACGTTCACTTTAATGCAGCAAAATCCGCGCACGATAATATGAATTGGAACCGTAGCTTGGCTAGCTTCATACAACGCTAAGGAAATATCATTTTCTTCCATGTTGTTAAATTTTGCCATGATTAAGCTTGGGCGTTTATTAAACGCATGATCTTTTTCGCGATCAATTAGATCTTTCATTTTTCTGAACATATTGACCGGAGCTAGAACTAAATGTTGGTAATCTTGCTTTAAAGATTTACCCGTTAAGTAATTAAAAAACTCGACCAGCTCTGATGTAATACGTTCGTCACAAGTTAATAAGCCAAGATCGGTGTAGTAGCGTGATGTTGAAACGTTGTAGTTACCTGTTCCGATATGCGCGTAACAACGCACTTGATCTGATTCTTTACGAACAACTAATGCCGTTTTCGAATGTGTTTTAAAACCAACGACACCATAAACGACATGCACGCCAGCATTTTCAAGCTCTTGTGCCCAGTAGATATTTCGCTCTTCATCAAAGCGTGCTTTAAGCTCAATAAGACAAACAACTTGCTTACCAACTTCGGCCGCATAGATTAAGGCTTTAATAAATGGGCTATTATCACCTGTTCGGTACAATGTCATTTTGATCGCTAGAACATCTGGGTCTTCAGAAGCATCCCGAATGAATTTTTCAACGCTATCTGAAAAACTTTCGTACGGATGATGCAGTAAAATATCTTGTTTTTTAATCGCACCAAAAATCGTAAAGTGTGGATCACTTAATCCGATCGGCATGACAGGATTCCAAGGTAAGTATTTATTTGACGGCCAATTTAATTGCGAAACTAAAGATGATAAATCAGCTAAATCGTACTGCGCTGATAACGGAAAAATATCGTCATCTTTTAGCTCAAGCTGGCTCATTAAATATTCTTTAAGCCAAGGTAATGTACATTGACCGATTTCCATACGCACAATTTCAGCAAAGCGACGTTGACGAAGCTCTTCCTCGATCATCGATAATAAATCTTCAACGTCTTCTTCTTCGCGGTCTGAATCAGCATTACGCGATACGCGAAATAGAATATGACCTTGGACGATCATTTCGGGAAACAGCTCGTTTAAGTGCTCCTTAATAATATCAATTAAATGAATCCACTTTTCAGAACCTTTGTAACCTGTGGCGCTTTCTATTTGCACCCATTGATTTAAAACGCGCGGAATTTTGATGCGGGCAAATAAAAGATCGTCCGGGCTTTGCGGCGTTGCAATTGCAACACCTAAAGATGTTGATAAATTTGAAATAAAAGGAAATGGATGCCCCGGATCAACCGATAGCGGTGTAAGAACTGGAAAAATATTTCTTAAAAAATAACTTTTGATCCATTTTTTTTCACTGGCCGTTAAACTTGGATAACTGACTAACTTGCAACCGTGCGCGCCAATTTCCTTAACTAGATGTTCAGCTAAATCTAACTGTTTCTTTAACATTGGTTGCAGGCGCTTGCGGATCATTTCTAACTGCATTTCAGGAGTTTGTCCATCAGATGATTTAGCTGAAACTCCGTAAGCCACCTGGCGCTTTAATCCACCCACACGCTTCATAAAAAATTCATCTAAGTTCGTACTTGAAATCGAAAGAAAGCGCACGCGCTCAAGCAACGGATTTTTAGAGTCTTCCGCTTCGGCTAGAACACGTAAATTAAAGTTTAACCAACCCAATTCACGGTTATTAAAAATCAAAGCCGATGAACGCGGATGTTCAATGATATTACTTTTCGTTTTTTTTCGGCTAGCTTTAACTGGTTTTCTTTTCGTAATTTTTTTGGTCGCTGTTTTATTTTTTGCAGTCATAGCCAGGCTCTCGGTATTCTGAAAATTCAGGTGAACAAAGCTTATAATCATTCAGCACCCATTTCAGATCTTTAAATTTTCGAACGAAAGAAGACATCGCCGGTCGAAGATAACGCACATGCCAGTTATCAAATGTTAACTGTTTCAAAGCCTCGTCGACAGACTTGTTCATGTAAACTCGCTCGTATAAGGCCGCAACCATTCCCGTACGGTCGGTGCCCACACGGCAATGAATCAGCACCGGGTAATTTGAAGGATCTTCAAAAACAGAAAAAACTTCTTTCACTTCAGACTCAAGCGGATAATAACGGTCGCTCATCGGAATCGGAACAAACTTAATTTTCAGGCCCGCCACCGTATCGGCTTCGGGCTCGTAATAATCCGTGCGTCCCGGCGATCCGCGTAAGCTCATAACCGTTTTGATATTGTATTTACGAACCGTTTCTTGAAGTTCTTCAGTCGTTAATTGCGCCGAACGATAAAGTTTACCATCTTCGACCACTTCAAAATTTTTTGAAATTCTAAAAACCGAAGTTCGATAAATATAAGCCGCAAAAGCCGCAAATAGAACCAGACCCAGAATCAGCTTAATTTTAAACTTCATAGCATTTCATTATAAGTGGTTTCCACAAAGGCGGACAAGTTAAGATTAGATGAATTGCCTTGCCCCAAAAGCCAGCAAGACCAAATAAAAGTCCTGAACGCAGGCAGAAAACGTGTCTTATTTTGAGACTTAGCAAAATTTCTCCTCAGACTTTCATCAAGACCAGTCTAAAAATGGCCGATAAATAAATATGACTGCTGCTTTAGCAAAGTACCATAACCGTTCGCCGCGCTACACATTAAACACTGAAGACAATTGTTTAATCAGATACTCGGGCCACGAACGACTGCCGTGGGAAGAAAACACAGAAATAAAAAATATATCGCTAACAGGGTTATCTTTCGTAGCTCACGTCGATCTATCACCGATTTTAGGTGAAATTATAAAAATACAATTCGCCGTTCCGGGCGGACAACAAATGGCTTGTTACGCCGTCATCATCAGATTAGACAGAAGAAACGACTACGAAAATCTAATCGCCGTTCACTTCTACAAACTAGACAGACTTCAAAGATTAAATTTACTGCAAGGCCTATCACAAACTACAAAAATAGAAGACCCAAAACAGCCCCAAGTCGTCATGGCCAAAGTCATCGCCGTCGTTGGCCTATTTTTCACGGCCCTGTGTTGGTTTACACTCATGAAAATCTATTTTAGCAAAGGCTAAACACGCTCAAAAACTCGTATAGCTATAACCATACGAGTTCTACAGATAGCATTTCTCAATGAACAACCAATCAACCCAAAAAAAACCCACTTCTAAAAAGAAGCGGGCTTCATCAACCTAACTTAAAAAAAGCAACTAACCCTACTTACAAACGTAAGTCGCCATTTGCACCGTGACCCCTGTCACAAGCGCCGCTTCATTAGCAAGACCACAAGACCCCACACCTGCCGAGTTCACCACGTTCATCGAAACCTTACGGCCGGCTGTAACCCACGTTTTCAATTGTTTCAAAGCGGCCGTCATATCATCACCTTCGAATTTTTCCCACGAACAAACTTTCTGAGGGTCTGGAACTGGCTTCGAATAAGGATTTGTGACTCCTAATTTCAAAGATTTTTCTAACCGAGCGCGGTAACCGTAAGCGGCTATGTATGCCGGAGTTTCTTTACAGTTGTACCACTGATCGGTGTACTGACAGTCCATAAATTCTTTCGAATACAAACCCGAAACACCAGTAACGACACCATTCATTTTGTCGCCATCATAACAGAACGTGCTTTTCGCTTCTTGAGTTGTCATTCCGAAATAAGTTTCAAACGCGGTTGAATACGGCGGTTTATACCAAAGACCGCCAAAAACTTTTTGGCGTAAGGAATCATCATTCGGATTTGTTAAACCCGCAATCGTTAAAGCCATATTAGCTGTGCGTTTTGAATCGGGATAATTTTCTTCTGAGGCCCGATTGAGTTTATTTAAAATCATCGCCTCGGTCGGACGGAAGTTATTTGCATCTGATTTATTACTGACCGAGCACGCTAAAACCATGATGTCATGCAAGGCTTGCGCTTTAGCTCCTAATTGCGGTTTTCCAACAACTTGCGGAACATCACACTTTAAACAACTTAAAACTTGAGTCGAAGAATCGGACTGACACAGACCATTTGTTAACTTCGAAGAATACGTTGGAGCCGGAGGAACCACGGGCAGAGTAACGACCGGCGGTATCACCACAACTGGTGGCGGGACCGGAACTGGATCGACCGGAACCGCAAGTGATGTCGGAGCTTGCGCTGCGACCGAAGAAAAATCAGTTTTGTTACATGCAGCCAACATCGTGATGGCAACTGTACCGAACAATAAAGCGCTTAAATTTTTCATGACCCACCTCTTGTGTTAATGACACCTTTACTTTCGGATAGCCCGACCAACGACTTAAGGACTAGACCTGTGAAAAAATGCAAATACATTAAAAAGCAGGCAGTTCTTGAATTTATGAAAAGATGTTTTACAGAATCAGAAATTTAACTTTTTAAGAAGTGTCGAAAAGTTATCTGAAAAAAACCGAACTAGACCTAGGTCGCCGCCGCCTGAATTGCGTCACCCTGTCTTAAGTTTCGACAGCCTACCCCCATTAAAACCTTCCAGTTCGATTTTAGGCTTCCTGATTCTTGCAATTACCCTTTCAACCCATGACTGCTAAACTCACGTTATTTCTAGGTTGTGTATTACTGCTATTTGGCTGCGCCGACCGCAACGCCAGCGACAACTCACGTCTTGCCGGAGGCATAGTCCTGGGTGAACCTGTCGAAAACGATGCCTTCATCGCCCAACACACTGTCATGTTAGCCTTTAACTATGAATACAACGATAACCAGGTTAATTTTTTTGGAGTCTGCACCGGCACCGTCGTTGACGAACGAACAATTCTGACCGCGGCCCACTGCTTAGAAGACGGAATTAAGAACATCAAAGTATTATACTCTGCAGATCCTAGAAAAAACTTAGATATAGAGACGGATGTCTATACGATAATCGATAAAAAAATTCATACGAATTACATAGCTAAGGACGCTTTAAAAAAGTCACTTGAAGGACTTAGTTCAGATAACGACCGTGCGCGGGCCTTAACCCGTAGTAGCGATATTGCCCTTGCCTATCTAGATCGACCCTTAAAAATGAATATACCATTCTCTGCCGTGGCCTATAAAAAACCATTAGATATTAATAGAGAAAATTCAACAACACAAATTACTATAGTTGGTTACGGCAGAACATCTAGCCTAAAAAATGATAACGAAAAAAGTTTCGATCAGCTGAATGGAGTTTTACAAAAGGCCGAGCTTTCAGTGGATACATCGCAATTTTCCCACACTGGTTTTTTCTTACGACAATGGAGCACTCCAGGAATTTGCAAAGGCGATTCAGGTGGACCCGTATTTACTAAAGATTCAAACGGCGATCTTCGGGTTGTCGCATTGGCGGTAACTGTTTATAGTTTTAATAATAAGGCCGAGCGCGCTTTAGATCCTGACAAAGAATACACAACCTGCGCCAGCCACGGACTTTATTTAAATATTGAACAATACAAACCGTGGATTGCTAAAAATATTTATCGCTAAAAATTCTTTCGTTATTTTTCTATTCGATCTAAAAAATCATCTTTAGAAATGAGCTTTCCACCAAAGCTTCCACTGACATCCGTTACCATTTGAATATCCATCCAGGTTACGCCGTCAGTTTTAAATTGCCGAATTAATTCATACAAAGCTAATTTCGATGCGTTTGAAACTTTAAAAAACATACTTTCGCAACTGAAATATTTTTTGGATTGAACACCGTAAATACCACCTACCAATTCATCACCCAGCCAAATCTCTAAAGACTTTGCATGTCCTAAAAGATGAAGTTCGCGGTAGGTTTTTTCGATTTGCGACGTGATCCAAGTTCCATCTTGGCCGGGACGCTTCTGCTTTTTACAATTTTTTATAACTTCTGAAAAATTCTGATTCATCGTGATCTTGAATTGCGGCCGACTTTTCCGGTACCATTTCATAAAACTTTTCGGCGGCTTGACGTCGACAAAATCAATAACACCACGTTCATCCGGACAAAACCATAGCATGGGATAACCCTGGTGGGGCCATGGAAAAATTCCGTTATCGTAAGATTCAATTAAATTCTCAGTCGTGATTTTTGCACCGACCGCAACGATTCCTTCAATAGTCGGGTTACGAGGGTTCGCAAACTTAACGACAGACATCGCAATGCCCGCACGGTTCTTGGTCTTTAAAACCAAAATAATTATAAATTTGTATCAACCGACAATCGTCGGTATTTTGAATATACCGCAATAAAGCTAAAAGTTTTTTCTGGTGTTCTTTTTTTAACAAAGC
Source organism: Bdellovibrio sp. (assembly GCA_014376935.1). GTDB lineage: Bacteria > Bdellovibrionota > Bdellovibrionia > Bdellovibrionales > Bdellovibrionaceae > Pseudobdellovibrio. Next base: position 32,673 of record JACMQO010000142.1, on the reverse strand, counting down.
CTGATCTTCTAACGCAAAAATCTCTGGCGAAGGAGGCCTTACGGCTGAAAATCCGAAAGGAGTTTGTGCTTCTTCTAAACAGCCCCAGCGCTGCAAAATTGAAACGGCCGCATTGACTCTAAAATCTTTTCTGTTTTTAAAAACCATTTGCTCGCGCAAATAATCAAAACCCCCAGCAGAAACTTCTGCGGGACGGCTAGCAATTAAATCGTAAACTTTTTCGATGAATTGTTTTTCAGGGTAGGCCCAGTTTAAAAAATCCATTTGAATCATCAGGTCATCTTCTGAGTATAAGAAAAACCCTTGGGCTATTTGACGATCGCGTCCCGCGCGACCGACTTCTTGAAAGTAGGCTTCGATCGACGACGGAATTTCGTAATGAATCACCGTCCGCACATCTGATTTATCGATTCCCAAACCAAACGCGGGCGTCGCTAAGATCCATTTAACTTCACCCCTTAAAAATAAGTTCTGGTTTCTTTTTTTAACGTCCGCAGGTAGATCACCAAAGTACTTCAGAAAACTAATTTTTTTAGACGCTAAGAACTGCGCGGCTTTTTCTAGCGTTTGCACTAGCGTAAAATAAATAATCCCGCTTTCGGTTGCATTTTCATTGATGTATTTCAATAAATTTTCATTTTTTTCAACGTCCGAGTAAGCTTCGATCACGCTTAATGAAAGCTCGGGCCTAGCTAATCCACCAAATATAATTTCTTTCTCGGCATGTAGATTAAACTGCTTCGTAATATCACTTTGCACATCTTCGGTCGCGGTTGCCGTCAGTGCAAGAACTGGCGGATGACCCAAACGCTCTCTGAAAATTTGCAGCTTTGAATAGTCGGGTCTAAAATCATGACCCCAGAGCGAGGCACAATGGGCCTCATCAACGACAAAAAGTTTAACCTTAATCGACGCTATACTTTGTAGAAATTCGTCTTTACGAAAACGCTCTGGTGTAACGAACAGGAGTTGGTACTGCCCTTCGGTTATTTTTTTCATGCGCGATGTTTTTTCGGCTCCGCTGATCGAAGAGTTAATAAAAGTGGCCGCAATTCCAACGGCCTGCGCTTTTTGAGTCTGATCTTGCATCAAGGCAATTAACGGAGAGATCACCAAGACCAATTCTTTAAAAGTCTGATCCGCATTTCTTTCGCAGAAGAGCGATACCATTTGATACGTTAACGACTTTCCGGCACCTGTCGGCATCAACGCCAAAAGCGACTCGCCGTCTAAAACCTTTTCGATGATCTCTTTTTGCGGAAATCGAAATTCGTCGTAACCAAATGTTGTTTTAAGTTGTTCCTGTAGATTCACGAGGTTCAGATTAAACTGAACCCGGGCCCTTATCAAATACTGCCAGTTTCCCTGGTCCAAACGAACTTGGTTCAGTGACCCTAAAACTGGCTTTACCGTTGTGTCTAAGCAGAATCCCGCCACAGCCTTGACAAATGCCCAAATAAACGTCATTATGAGCCCGGTTTAGGTTCAAAAACGACAGCCCTTTTGATTCAGTCTTTGCTCTGAAATAAAATTAATGTTACCTAAACATCTTGATTAAAAATTTATAAAATAATCTTTATAAAAAAAAGAAAACGAAACTAAAGAAAAAGGATTAGTTATGTCAAAAAATTGGGAAATCTCGAAAGTCCGAAATATCGGTATCTCGGCTCACATCGACTCGGGTAAGACAACTTTATCAGAGCGTATTTTATTCTACGGCGGCCGTATTCATGAAATTCATGAAGTTAAAGGTAAAGATGGCGTCGGCGCGACGATGGATTCTATGGATCTTGAAAAAGAAAAAGGGATCACCATTCAATCTGCTGCAACTCAAGTTCAGTGGAAAGACCACACAATTAATCTAATCGATACACCGGGGCACGTTGACTTCACGGTTGAAGTTGAACGTTCACTGCGCGTGCTTGATGGCGCTATCCTAGTTCTTTGCGGCGTTTCAGGAGTTCAATCTCAATCCATCACGGTTGACCGTCAGATGAAACGCTACAGCGTTCCTCGTCTTGCGTTCATCAACAAATTAGACCGTCAAGGCGCGAATCCTTTCCGCGTTAAAGACGCTTTAGTTGAAAAATTACGTTTAAATGCATTCATGGCGAATATTCCAATCGGTTTAGAAGATAAACACGTTGGTATCGTTGATTTAATTTCGATGAAGGCTTATCAAAATCAAGGTGACGACGGCGAAAATATCGTTGAAATTGCGATTCCACCTGAGTTAGTTGAACAAGCTAAAGAGTACCGTCAAATTTTGATCGGCAAGTTAGCCGACGTTGACGACGGCATTGCCGAAAAATTCTTAATGGAAGAAGAGCCAACGATTGAAGAGATGCGCGCAGCAATGCGTAAGGGCGTTATTTCATTAAAATTAGTTCCAGTATTCTGCGGATCGGCGTTCAAAAATAAAAACGTTCAGCATTTACTAGATGCGGTTAATTTGTATTTACCAAATCCAACTGAAAAAATTGAACACGCTTTAGATTTAAATAAAAATGAAGAAAAATTCCCGTTAAAAACGGACAATAATATGCCTTTAGTTATGCTTGCATTCAAACTTCAAGAGACTCAATTCGGTCAATTGACATACATGCGCGTTTACCAAGGGACTGTTAAAAAAGGCGATTTCATTATCAATCAAACGAATAAAAAATCTTTAAAAGTTCCTCGTTTGGTGCGTATGCATTCGGCGAAAATGGAAGATATTGATGTCTCTTACGCGGGTGATATCGTTGCGGTATTCGGCGTGGACTGTGCGTCTGGTGATACTTTCTGTGACGAAAAAATCAATGCGTCTATGCAATCAATGCATATCGCTGATTCTGTTATCAGTTTGGCGATTGCTCCGAAATCTAAAGAAGGTTCGAACAATTTCACGAAGGCTTTACAAAAATTCCGCAAAGAAGATCCTACGTTCCGCGTTCACCGTGATGAAGAATCAAACGAAACGATCATCTCTGGAATGGGCGAGCTTCACTTAGAAATTTACGTCGAGCGTATGAAACGTGAATTCGCGTGTGAAGTGACTGTGGGTCAACCTCAGGTGGCTTACCGTGAAACAATCACGGCTGCGGCTGAATACGATTACACTCACAAAAAACAAACGGGTGGTTCGGGTCAATTCGCTAAAATTTCTGGTAACGTTCAACCTTTAGAACCTCAAGAAGATGGCAAAACTTTCTTATTTGAAAATAAAGTTGTTGGTGGTCGTATTCCTAAGGAATTCATCCCAGCTGTTGAAGAAGGTTTCGCTGAACAGTGCGCTAAGGGTCCATTGATAGGCTTCCCGATCGTTGGCGTTCAAGTGGCGTTAACAGACGGTTCTTACCATGATGTCGATTCGTCGTACATGGCCTTCAAAATTGCGGCGATGGCAGCAATGCGTGAAGTTTACCAAAAAGCAAAACCAGCTGTTCTTGAGCCGATCATGAAGCTTGAAACAACTGTTCCAGAAGAATACCAAGGTCCGGCATCTGGTCAGATCAATCAACGTCGTGGTGTTATCACGGGCACAACTTCAATCGAAGGTAATACAACGATCGAAGCTGAAGTTCCATTAACAGAGATGTTTGGTTACTCGACTGATTTACGTTCGGCCACTAAGGGTAAAGGCGAATTCTCTATGGAATTCTTAAAGTACTCTCAAGCTCCACGTAATATCCAAGAAGAGCTTGCGAAAAAATACGCGGCTAAACGCTTAGCTGAACAAAAATAGTTTGTTGGCTTAGGCTGACTAACATTGATTCGTGAAAACTTAAAAAGCCCTGGGAAACCCCGGGGCTTTTTTTTTGCTTGAGCGTGAATTCGAGGCGAAACTACCCGTCGACGGTTTGTTTTAAAATCAAGACTGACTTATTCAAGCTGCTGGCCTGACCAGATAATTCGACCGAAGATGCAGCCATAGCTCCATGACATCAACTTGGCTTTTTGTTTCTAGAACTATGGCTTCGACGGAAGCATTAAACGATAAAAGTTTCGTTTGAAAAACTATTTCATTACTGAATTAATTTTTTAAATTTTCAAAAAAACTATCACGCGATTTTTTCATTTCGCCGTGGCGCATCTCAAAAAATTTAATGCGACTGGCTTCGTCTTTACTTTTTTGAAGGGCTACTTCGGATTCAAATTCCTTAATGTTACCTTTAATAGATTTTTCAATTCGCTCGAAATCTTCTGCGGTGCTACCTTCTAAATTAAACTGTAAAATGCGACGAAGAATTTAACGCAATGCTTGATCCATAGTCGCGCGGCTGATGGTACAGGATTAAACCAATCGGTTTTTCTGAAAACTGAATTTTTAATGGAGTTAAATTATTATCGTTATCTATGAATTCTAGTTTTCGTTCTTGATTGTCGTAATGACTTTGTAACCACCGTTTGTATCAACAGACGACTGATTAATGTAACTACCAACCGATACTGAAACGCTGTAATGGGCTGCCGTTTGAAATTGTTGGGCTCCACCCGAAACAAGCTCGGTACTGGTTTTACCGCCAAATAATGACCCGATTCCATTCGAAATGCCCGAGATTAACGAGTCTTTACCGAAAGGATTAGAACAGGAACTTAAAAGTAAAACGAATGAATATAGTAATAGCTTTTTCATATCTTACTTATCGGTCTGTTTACACATTTCTTAAGTTTCTCAAACCGAGACGATAGGCTAGTTTTAAACGGCATTTCATATGTGCCACGGAACTATTTAAAATAAAAACTATATCCGGCACCCATGATAAGAAAATTTTCGCTGTATGAAATATCTTCGAAATTTTGTTTACGCTGGCCTGACTGAATATTAAAAATCAAAGCACCTTCAGGAAATCTGTACTGGTACGTTGCCCCTACTTTATATTTATAGCCCGACTTCACAATTTGGCCGCCCGCACTGGTTGGCAAAATATATGTTAAACCCGCATCTAAAGTGGCAAGCGATAACTTGTCCGAATAGAAAATCCAGAAGGGATTCGCAGACGCCTGCTTATTTAAACCATTAACGATATCAATTTGGGCTGATCCAATTAAGTTTTTAAAAAACACATCTTGCTGAAGCTCAATTTGCGGAATGATTCCGATCGACCGTGTTAACATGTGCTTCCAACCAACTCCGGCGCCCATTAGCATTTGTGCGGCGTTATTGATCGCCGTTTGGTTAACGTCACTTGAGATATTCATCTGGTAAGCACTGAAGTAAGCTTGTAGCTCATTCCCTTGCTCAAGTTTTCTGCGGTATGAAAATCTTAATCCTTTTCCTAAATCAGAAGCTAAGTTCGCCTCAATTGTGCTACCCGACCCTTTGAGACCAGCAAAGACCGTAAATGGTTCAATAATGTATTGGTATCTTGGATCGATATAAACATCAGGTTTCTTCACCGGTTTTGGTTTAGCCACTTGCTTAACCGGAGCTTCTGGCGCTGCATAATCAACTGCTAAACTTTGAATCGCCGAATTTGTGAAATATAAATCTTGTTCTAATTTTAAAATAGAATCTTTAGGAACAGAAATAGCTGATTGATTCACATCAACCTGATCATTCCAACCTTGATTTAAAGGATACCCGTTTTCGATAAACCGAACTTGCAAAACAGGTTGTGCCGCTTCTTTGGTAATTGATCTTGGATAGAACATTCTTTTTTTAGTGACTAACTTTACAGAATTTTCAGATGAAAGATTAGCTTCAAAAAGAATGGATTTTAAATTGTCTTTTAAAACGACGATACTTTTATTTTCAACCACTTGCCCATCAATGCGCACTTCTTTAACTTGCTTGTCGGAACCCGCCAGCGTTTTACAAATTTCAATACGAGAAAAATTATTAGCCGAAACGATACAAACAGCCCCAGTACCAGCAGGAATTCCATATTTTTTCGATGGCGTTGATGAAGCTTGAGCCACCCGAAGCTCTAGTTTCCCTAATAACGTTTGATCCGCCCTCTTTAAAACCATCGTGTAGGCAGAAAATTGCCATTTTGAAAGCTTTAACAAATCGATCGTGACCGCTTTTTTTGAAGGATCAATTACAAAATCGCTAAAATTAATAACTTTGTCCGAAATAACAATTCGATCCGCGCTGAGCAAGTCGTAAGAAAAATACTGATTTAAGAAAACAAACGGAATTCGCTTCTCAACCTGCGCCTGCGCAAAAAAACTAACACAAAGAATTGCTAGAAGGACAATTTTATTCATCTTAAGTCACTCCTAAGAATTTTTTGATCTTCGAAAGTGCCGTATCTTCTTCGACCGGGTAAACCTGGTACATCTTATTTTTCTTTACAGCTTTTTCATAGTTGTGCTGCATGATCCGTTTATCATTTTTTAATTTTCCAAACAGTGCGCAAACGTAAAAGTATTCGGCCGTTTCTTTATCTTCTGGCAAAACAGAAACTAACTCGTCCTCTAGGGCTTTTACATTTACTTTCACTTTTGATTTTAGTGCTTGACCAATTTTTGCCCAAATTAAAAATAATTTTACTTTTTGGCCAAACTCATTTCCTTCATATAACTTTTTTAAAACAACAAAGGCTTCATAGTAATTATTATTAAAAAGATCCATCTGAACGGTTTTAATAATATTCTGAATTTCAGAATCGTTTTTCTTAACACCCTTCGTCGTTCCTTTTTTAGCTTGCTGGCTGGACTTAGCTAAAAACTGTAACGCGATCTTTGTTAACTCATTTTTATAAACTAATTCTTTTTCATTTAAATCAATTTCTAAAATACGCAAAAATTCGACGTAAATTGATTCCGTATTACCTTCTTTAATCTTTGTGATTAAAGAAAATGCTTTTACTAATTCTTCATCATTTTTCGACTTCAAATTCATGTAAAGCATTTCAAGCTTATTCGATTCGTTCGTCGTGATCATTTGCTCTTCTGAAAAGCTGAGCAGAGCCGTAATCGACAAATAATGAATTGCCTTTAAAAGCATAAGTTTATTATCTGCGTATTTACGCTTTAATTCGTAAATCGAAGTTTTATTTTTTAATGCGTCTTTTAATCCAGGCAAATTGGCGAACAAAGGTTTTGTAAAAATTTGATCTGCAAAATCTAATGTATCGTTGAATTTTATGATCTTTTTCTCCCATGGAAGAAAATGATAATTGAACCAATCTTGTTCAAAACGACCTGTGATCCAGTCATGGCAAAGGTCGAAATAGTCGATCAATGATATTTTAATCATTGATCCCGCAGTACCGACCTCAACGAAATTCAATTGAAACTTTTTGCTACTGATCAACTTACTTAAACGTAAACGCATCTGCAACATGACGACAGACGAAATCTGCTGTGCCGTTAGAATATTTTGTGAAATTAAAAATTGCCCCATTTGCATATCTTTTTGCTTAACGGCGCGATCTAAATCTACTTTTTTGACTAACCCCTCTTGCAAAAGAAGATTACCAAAATAAGTCTCTTTGTCCGGTAAATCGATGTGCGTGATAGAGCCTTCGAAAAAATTGATACCGCTGATTTCGTTTTCTTCACTGATGATATTTAAACAACCTGTTAACTTGGTTTCTAAAATAAGACCAATAATGAAAACCAAATCAAAGCCGTCGATTTCATCTAAGGCTTCGATGATCTTCTTTTTCTTTTTAACCGACAGAGATTGCTGGCTAAAGATTTCGTATAAATCTTTACGCGGGGTTAAATATGTTTCTGGAGCTTCCGACGTGCTATCGCTCAATTCATTATCCTTTGATAAACTTAAAATACTTCGCTTCAATAACGTCTAGTTCCATAGGCGCACCTGAATCATCAGTGACCGGTGGCAATGGATTTAACTTACCTTCAGTGTAATGCTGACCATAAACTAACAATACTTTTTTTTCAGTTTCATTGTCTTCATTATAATAAGGAACATAAAAAGACATAACCCGTGCATTTGAAGGTATAAAGCCTTGAACCATATTGGCTTGATCGATGAACGGCTTCGGACATTCGTAAAGTTCGATCGATGATGAAACTAACTTCTGCATTAATTTAATCCACTCTCGAATCCCCGTTGAATTGATTGATTTCAAATTCTTAAAATTGAATTTCAATACCGGTTCGGGTTTAATTTCATTAACGATTGTCGCAAATGATTCGTCGATTGTACCTTCGAAAAGATATTCGCTTCCTACTTTTTTAACTTCACAACGTGACATATTTTGTTTCTCAACTTTCTATGATGTGGATTGATTTTTGTATGTTTTCGTATTTTTTATCAGCAGCTTTATAGGGCATGATGACAGATACACGCGTTTTCTTCTGCGGGATAACTCCTAAAAATATTGAATCGCAATTTCTAAAAATAATTGTTGATCCTATGCCAGCCCCCCCTCTTCCAAAATTTAGTGCCTTGTCTAAACCCAATGCTAAGCCGTTTTCAATTTTCTTTAAAAACTTTTTCCAATCTAACGAACCGTAGTAGTCGATGGCCGAAATAGCCATTAACGAATCCGAATATTCAACCTTCAAAAAAGATCTGGCTGAAATCGAACCTTGTCGTAACAACGGAGCATTAATCTGAGCATTCATGATTAACTCTTCCATTGTTTCTACGGCTCTGGTTGCACGCGAACTACTTGGATCTAACATACAAAAATCACATATTTTTGCGATCAATTCCTCACGGTCTGTCAGCGCGCTAAACTCAAAAATTTCTCCGGCGGAACCTTCTTCAAGCATGTTAAAATCTAACGCAAAGTAGTCTTTATTATCTTTAATGAGCGTATTTAAAAACTCAATCTTTTCGTCTGCACTCTGTAGCGAATTCTGAATTATATGACGAAGATCGCGATACATGACTAACTGAATAATTTGGCTTTCGGAAATTTGATCTTCAAAAAGAATATTTGTTTTACTGGGCGATTTAACAAATGTTTTATGTGATAAAGAAACATTTAATTTCTTATCGTCCAGATTCAAATTTTTGATCAAACTTTGACGGCCTGCCAGATCCAGCTTAAAATCCATTGCTAGTTGACCTCCGTAAAGCAATAGGTCACGTCGTCAACTAATTCTGTATTTTGTCTGTAATCTACTAACGAATTTGTAAAATGATCTACAAACTCAGGAAACATTAAGTGCGCATTCACCGAAGATAAAAGCTGTTTAATGAATCCACGCTCTTGCAATGGTTCGCCCGAAATATTTTGGATGTCCGGAATTCCATCCGTATAAAATAACATTCGGTCCCCAGGCACCAATTGAATTTCAGATTCACTGTAAGTCGAATCTGGTGACTGTCCTAAACGGTTACTTGAATTTTCATTTAAATGGATCAAATCTTTTTTCTTAAGCTGATCTACAAATTTTAATAAAATGGGCGCTTCATGAGACGCATTCACGTACGTTAATTTTTTGGTCGACTTATTAAAGGCCGCCAAGAAACAAGTCATCATCATATTCTCTTTAGATACGCTACAAATCGCCTTGTTTAATAAGGCCATCGACTGTGCCGGTGGCACATTCATTGTTTCAATTAAAGAAACCGCTGATTTGGCGGCACTGGTTAGTAAGGCGGCCGAAGCACCGTGTCCCGTTGCATCGGCAATCCACAAGTAGATTTTATCTTTATCTTCACTGTAATGCCACCAATCACCACCGCACTCGCTGGCTGAAATATAGTGTCCCTTAATATGAAGATCTTTAAAATTGGTCTCTGCCTTTGGAAAAAGCGTTTCTTGAACCACTTTTGCCGTTTTTAATTCTGATTCCATTCGCGCCTTATGAGCCGTTTCACTCATAAGACGAACAATTTCAGAGGTCATGTGGTTGAAGTTGGTTGTTAACTCGGTAATTTCATCATTACCGCGTGGTTCAACCACCGTTTTCAAATCACCTTCAATGACTTTTTTAGTTGCTGCCGAAAGCAAAGAAAGTCGCGAGGTTAAGTAGGTCGACATGACTACACCGATAATAATGATGACGAATAACATCAAAATGAAAATTAAAATCGAATTTGTAACTAAGCTATTTAGCGCACTCATGGCTTTTGCTTCATCAACTAATGAAACAAAATAATAATTTTCAAATCCAGCGGTAATCGATGTTAATAACCAATCTTTTTTATCGTTTGACTGAATTTTTGATGTTGCCGAATTAAGTAATTTTGACTCTTGGAAGAAACTCATGAAGTTGTTTTCGATATAATCTGGAGTCAATGTTTCGTCAGCTTTAACGATCTGCCCGTCAGATGTTATCATTAAACTTGAAAACGATTTTTCTTCGTTGAAAAAAGTTTGTAATGCATCTGAGTTAAAATAATAAACCAAAACAAAATTCTCGCCTTCAATTTTTGAAAGCTCGGCGATGACGACGATATTTCCTCGAATGAATAGACCCTTTTCTTTTTTCGTGATTTGCGCGACAACTTTACCTTTAATTGGGTCTAAGCTATAATTAGCTTTATCAATTTCAACTTTAGATAAACCTGTAAATAATTGTAATTCACGATTTGGAGTTAACTTATAGACTTCAAGCTTATCAACAGGGCTATCCGCATTAATAAATGTTTCGGCGGGATTTCCAAAAGAACCATCGGTCTTTAGCTTGCTAACTAAATTTTTTGTCGCCGACGTTGAAAGCTTTAACTCTTTTTTAAATTGCTCAGAGATATTATTAATGATCGAATTATTTGTCTCAAAAATATAAGCTAACTTATCTTTTTTAAACGTACTGATCGAAGTAAATAGAAAGACCACACCTGTTGCGAAACCAACCGCAAACAGCATTAATAATATTTTACGACGCAAACTGAAAAATAGCCTCATCTATCTAATTTCTTTTGAGTTTATACGCTAGTCAACGGCTAACACATTCTAGGCCTAAAGGTCTGTATCTACAGACTAATGTCGCGCGACCCTGTCTAGCTTTTACAAAGGGTATTTATTTTTCTTCGAAACGTTCCGATAATAATAAAAGTATGTTTAATTCAATGAGTAAACTAGATCGACGGTTAATCGTTATATGCTTAATTTGCATAGGCGGCGTCTCATATTTAATATCTCATCCTGAGCTGATTACTAGCGGGCAAGGTGAAGAAAAAGACAGTATCGGGCAAGTCATAAAAGTAACTTCCGACATCCGAAGAAAATCCAAACAAGAGTATTTTTGGGAGAAAGCCTACGAAAATACTTATGTTTCAAAGAATGATACAATCTACACCGGCGCGCAATCTTCGGCCGAAATCAAATTAAATGACGGCAAAGTATTACAAATTTCACAAAACTCTTTAATTCGATTCACAACGATTAATAAGAATATTTCAATCGACTTAGCGTTCGGTCAAGTCGCCGCCACTGGCGTTGACAAAACCTTTATAATTACAGATTGCGGCAAGCAATATACCGTTGACGCGAAAGATGCTTCTTTTCAATTAACTAAAAATAAGGACTGTGGAAATTTTGATTTAAAAGTTTCTAAAGGCACAGTCTTAATGAACAAAAAGCCAGTTCAAAAAGCGACTCCAAAGCGTGTGGAAGCAAAAAATATATTAGTTGAGACTCAAGAAGAAAATAAAATTCAAATTACAAAACTAGTTCAATTAGCGAAACCGATCGAACCCGTTTTACCTTCTGAAGTGACCGTGGTGCCAGATATGCAACCGGCACCCGCTCCAGTTGTTGAAGAGAAAATAGTCTTAGATAATCCAAGGTTCGTTACGCAAAGTAAAAAAATGCTTTTCAAAGACGGCGTTAGACAACATTTAGAATGGCAATCCGTACCTAAAGCTGACTTCTACACTTTAGAAACAGCCGATAACGAGCAATTCTTAGATGCACAAGCAACTAAAGTGATTGATACGCACTATGACTTTCAACCGCCAAAAGGTGGTGACTACTATTTTAAAGTGAAAGCTGTTTCTATGTCCGGCGTAGAAAGTAATCCAAGTCAGGCACTACAAATTGCTTTAACCTACCCATCGATTCAGCTAAAAAATAAATTAATTACCGCTCAGTACAAAGCTAAAAGTTCAAAAGACCCTGGCCAACGCAAAAACTTCAACGTCGGCTGGACGACGGTTGACAGTGCAGACAAGTATGTTGTCGAAGTTGACCGCGATCCACGATTTTCAAAACCAATGACATTAGTTTCTAGAACCCCAAGCAGTGTCATCCCCGTTGCCAAACCGGGTAACGTTCATTACCGCGTTTCAGCTTACGATAAAACAGGCCGTAAAATTAGTTCGACAAGTTCTCCGGGTGAAATTGATTACCGCAAAGTTTTTAATATGGCTCAACCCGTCTTAGAACATTCTTTAAAAAATATGTCGTATTATTTTCAAAAGGATTTTGCGCAGTATATTTGGTTAAAGTGGAATTCTCCATCGGCTGATGATCGTAAAAAATACCGACTCGAACTATCTAAAACCCCAGACTTCAAACAAATCAGTTCGGCCTTCGCGACGACGGATCGTAAGTTTTTGATCAAGAATAAATTGGATCGCGGCGAATACTTTTGGCGCGTACGTTCTGAAAATGAATCTCAGTTTTCGGATTGGTCTGACCTAGGCCGATTTAAAATTACGACTCGCAATTAATATCTAATTGAAACTCTACCAAGGTCGGGTCGATACTCACTCGACTCAATGAACGCTCTTTGCCATCGGGCATGAAGAAGTGTTACCTTATAGGTCACTCATGTTATTGATCCTAATATCTTTTTTAATGGTAATCATCGTTTCTTTCTTCTGCTCTTTGTGCGAAGCGGTTCTGCTTTCTGTGTCACCTGCATTCGTTGCGGTTGAAGCTGAAGGAAAATCAAAATCGGGCAAACTGTTAAAACATCATTTAGATAACCCGGACCGATCAATTTCGGCCATTCTAACTTTAAATACAATTTCACACACTTTAGGATCTGCATGGATTGCCTACCAGGTGCAACGCGAATTCGGTGAATCTTGGGTTACACTTTTTTCTTTATTTTTAACGTTCATGATTTTAATTTTTTCAGAAATTATTCCTAAAACAGTCGGAAAAAATCATTCTAAATCGTTGGCTCCAATTGCGGCCTTTGGTATTCAAGTCATGGTCGTTGGGCAATACCCAATCGTAAAATTATCTGAAATGATTTCTAAAACCTTATCAAGCCCTTCGGATGAGCCGGATATTACCCGCGACGAAATGATTAAGAATGCAGAAATCGGCGTCGAAGAAGGCACAATCAAGGCCAAAGAATCAACGATCATTCGCAATCTTTTGAAATTAGATAAAATTTTTGTTTCAGATATTATGACTCCCCGATCGGTCTTTACCGCAATCGATGGTTCCATGAGCGTTGAAGACGTTAGCCGCAAATACCGCCCGATCCGATTCTCTAGGCTTCCGGTTTATGACGGTTCACTTGATAACATCATCGGGATGACCCATCGCTATAAAATTTTAGAGGCGTTATCACAAGATCAACATACACGCTTAGTTCGCGATTTGATTTTACCAATCAATTCAGTGAACGAGCGCATGACAGTTTCACAAGCTTTAGATTTCTTTATTAAAGAAAAAGACCACATGTCTTTGGTCGTGGATGATTACGGCGTCGTCACGGGTCTAGTCACTTTAGAAGATACCGTTGAAACCCTACTTGGAGTCGAAATTGTTGACGAGTTCGATAATATCGAAGACATGCGCAAGTACGCCATGGATCAATGGCAGCAACGAAAAAACAACGTTAGACGATAATTTATTTAGTGTCAGAATGCCGGCTGCCAACTTCAGCAGGCTCGCGCACCTTGTCTGCGCCAGAAGGTCCAAAAAGCACCACGCGAAACAATAGAACAGCAATCAGGGTTAAAACCCCTAACGTAGCGAAAAGACGTAATGTTTGATGTTCTTTATTTACTTTAATTTCCATACCCAGTTTTTCCCGCGCGTTACACCTTTCAGAATAGAATTAAAAAGCATAAAGTAAGCCAACCCCAAATAGAGCCTAAAGGAGACCGCATGACCCACGCTGAGCTAGCCAAAAGTATTGATCAGATCTGTCATTTAAAAGGAGACTTTTTACTTCGCAGCGGTACACGCTCGCATGAATATTTTGATAAATACCGTTTTGAATCTCAGCCTATATTGCTGAAAGAAATTGCCGAACAAATGAAATTGTTGATTCCCAAAGACACCCAAGTTTTAGCCGCTTTAGAGATGGGCGGAATCCCTATCGGCACGGCGCTATCGCTTACAACGGGTATTCCTTGCGCTTTTATTCGCAAAGAAGCCAAAGAGTACGGAACCTGCCAGTTCGCTGAAGGGATCGATATCAAAGGCAAAAAAGTTTGTATCATCGAAGACGTTATTACATCCGGCGGCCAAGTTTTACTAAGTACCGAAGACATTCGTGGTTTAGGAGCGATCGTGCACAACGTTTTATGCGTGATCAATCGCGGTGGCCCTGAAGCTGAAGCCAAACTAAAAGCGAAAGAGCTTACTTTAGGTAGCCTTTTCGTTCGCGGCGATTTCGCTTAAGACTTTTCCAACTAAATAAAGTGACCCTGTTACCACGACAAGATCGTCTTTAATGGCGATCTTAGTTAGTTGATCTAAAATTTCTGAAACTTCTTTTGACTTCAAAATCGCTTTTTCTAAAAATTTCTCAGGGTACTCGTTAACCGTTAAACCTTTAAATGGCGTTTCGGTTAAATAAAGTTTTACGTTCGGTAACGCGATTAAATCTTCTAACATCGGGGTTGAATCTTTATCTTTTCCGATACCGACAATGATATGCAAATTTTTATACGAAAAATCTTTTAAGATTTGCAGTAGGCTTTTTAAACCTTGAACGTTGTGATCGCCGGATAAATACAAAGGGGCCGTTAGGTTTTTCCAAGCGACCTTTTGCATGCGTCCACCCCATTGGACCGTTTGCAAGGCGCTTATATTATTGCTGGGATTAAAACCCAATTTTTCAAAAACGGTTAATGCCGTCGCGGCATTTTCGGCGGCTCTTGAACCCATTAGGTTAATGGGTGTTTCGCCCCATTTTGATTTTAAAATATACGCTGGAGCTATTCCGTTCTTTTTGACATCAACGGTCACAGGCTCCGCTTCGTACCAGTTTGAATCTGTTTCAGTTCTAAATTTATTTTTTAAATCTTCAACGGCCTGCGGAAGTTTATGGTGAACGACTAAATTATTCTTTTTTATGATACCAAATTTATTCTTAGCGATTTCTTCAATCGTTGTTCCCAAAATATGAGTGTGATCTAAACCTAACGCCGTAATGACCGACGTTGCATGGGGGATGGCATTAGTGGCATCGAAAGTTCCGCCCAAGCCGACTTCGAACAATACAAAATCTAATTTCGTCTTTGCGAAAAAATAATCAGCCGCCATCACCGTCAAAGCTTCAAAATGAGTAAGCTGATGTTTTTCAATCAGCGCTTCATTCGTTTCGAACAATTGCACGAAGGCTTCTTTCGATATTTGCTTTTGGCCGACTCGAATGCGTTCGGTCGTATCGATCAAGTGCGGTGAACTGTAAAAACCCACTTGGCACCCGGCTTGCGTTAGTAGCGCTTCTAAAATGGCGCACGTACTGCCCTTGCCGTTCGTTCCGGCCACGACGATGACTTTCTTCGGATCAATTTGTGAAAACCAGGTTGTTTCATTCAACGCATTTTTAATTTTTTCGATGCCCGGCATTTCTTTCGGCATGATCGATAAACTTTCAAGGTAATTCACAACTTTTTCAAATGTCTTCATATGTTGGTCCTTAAAGCTAAGGCTTGAGATTTTACGTCGTGCACGCGCAGATACTGTGTGAATGCTAAATTTAATTTTTGCGTGATCAGGGCTGTTTCTAAATCGCGCTCAGAAGCCGGACGACTTGAAAATAAAGTTTGATATGATTTTCTAGAATGCCCTATTAAAATACTGTCCGTGATTGCATCATCTACCCCAAAATCTTCAAGGTGATTTAAGATAAATAGATTTTGTTCATTGGTTTTTCCGAAGCCAATTCCAGGATCAAAAATAAGCTGGCTCTCAGACAAACCGGCCTGTAAAAGACTTTGACGTTTTTGACTCCACCAAGCTTTTAAAAAATCGGTCGGCTTGATTTGCTCTGAGATAAATTCGTCGCGCTTGGCCGGCACGCTTAAGGAATGCATCACGAAGGCTTTTTTTTGTGATTCCTTCACTAAGCTTATCATATGCGGATTTTTAAGTCCTGTGACGTCGTTGATAAAATCAATATGAAACTGGGTTAAACACTTTTCGATCACTTCAGGCTTATACGAATCAATACTGATTTGAATTTTTTTATTAAGATTCAATTGCTGAACGATTTTTAAAGCGGTCTTCAAGCTTTCAAATTCTTGATCAGCGGTGACGACCTGCGCACCGGGCCTGGTCGATTCAGCCCCGAAATCTAAAATTGTAGCGCCACTTTCCACCAAGTTATGAATCTGTTCAATCAAATTCGTTTCATTTTTAAAGTGACCGCCATCAGAAAATGAATCATCAGTTAAATTAAGGATACCTAAAAATTCGGGCCAGAACTCAGTCAGCGATTTTTTAGTCGCAAAGGGTTTCTCTTGAACCCATTCGTACGACCATATGGGCCGATCAACAGCGGCATTCGGAAATACGTCAACTAGCGGCAGCAAAGCAAAAGGGCGTTCGCTGACGCGTGCGTGGGGCAGATTCAAATCATCTTTCGCTAGCGTTATGTCATGCCAATATAAAATGTCGATATCGATTAACCGCGGGGCCCAAACTTCGGCCGCGTTTCGTCCCATTTGTTTTTCGATAGTTTTTAATTGGGTTAACAATTCGTAAGGGTTTGTCTTCGACGGAACCGCAATTAAAACGGCCGCATTTAAAAATCTTTTATTCCACCCGATGGGGGCGTCGCCAGGAACCTGCGCGTCCGATTCATAAATAGGTGATACATTTTTAACTTCAATATTTTTGATTTTTTTAATCGCGGCTAAGGCTTGGCGTAGATTTTTAAGCGGATGATCTAAATTACTGCCTAATCCTAAAACTACAAAGTCTGCTGACATGTAAATTCAACGCCGCTTCTTAAGTTCTCGACCGGAACGCGCACTTTTCTAATGGTTAAGGCGATTTCCCCGCTGACATCTTTGGTTTTAATATCGGCGATTAAGGCCGTGAATACTTCGTAATTTAAGTGTTCAATTAATTTATAATTTTTTCGACTAGCTACTGATTTCATGACTTCGGTTAAACGGACGTAATCAACAGCATCATGAAGACTATCGGTATGGTAGCCCGCTAAGTTTTTTGAAAATTCGATATTTAAAGTGAATTCTACGGGCTGCGAATGTTTTTGCTCTTCAATGGCGCAACCCAAATGAACCCAAACTTCAAAATCTTTAATTTTCAAAGTCTGTTTCACTTATTTTTTACTCCAATAACGTAAGCGATCCAACTGAGGCACGGTTCGCCCTTTTCAACTTGTTTGAAAATACCGCTACCCCCACCTTTTTTGTTGGTGCCTTCCCAATAAACTTTGATGTCTTCAAAACCGGCCTCTAACATCAATTCTTTTAACTCAGGAATCGTCCACATGCGCCAGTCATAGGTGAATACGTTTTCGTATTTTGTTCCTTTGTGACGAAAGTGAATTTGAAATAAACCTTCAGCCGAAACCGGATCAAAACCTTTTTGGTCCCAGTAGTACGTAAAGTTTTTAAATTTATGACGATCTTCGATCGCATCACCACATTGTGATCCGCCGAAAATGTCGGTAATAAATAATCCGGGGCCATTCAAAGATTTATAAACATTTTCAAAGTACTGTTTCAATTCTTCACGTTTTTTGAATAGACAGTATGAAAAGTTCACCGCGGCCACCATATCGGCGACGGGTAAGTTTTTCTCTAAGACGTTCTTTTGAATTAATACCGCGCGCCCTTGCTCTTCTTTCGTTAATTTTGGAAAGTAGTGTTCTCGTCCATAAGCCATGGGCTCTGGATCTAAATCCAAACCACATGATTTATAATTTTTATTCAGCTTAACCCATTCACAAGAAATCGCACCGGCGGCACAAAAATCTTCGCGTAACGTTGTTAATTTTTTATTTTTATGAATTTCTTTAAAAGCTTTTTCGTAAAATTCAACATCCGCATCCGGAGATTGAACCGCTTCGTGATAAAAAGCGTACTTATCAAAAGGCAATACTGTTTTCGGTCCAACTTTAACTAGGCTTTTCTTCTTAGTTTTAGCTTTCGCCATCTTACGGAACCTCTGCGCAAATGCTGCGGATCAAGGTTTCGATTTCGTGTTTTTGCGGAACGCTGGCATCTTCAAGACTTGGGTATAAGCCAATTCCTGGAACGGCCTTACCTGCTAAAACACGCGGTGGAGCCATTAATTCAAAAAATAATTCTGTCGTCGCACGGTAAGCCAAATGCTCTCCGAAATTAGTGACTTCAGTATCTTCGTTCACGAATAAGACACGACCCGTTTTTTGAATCGATGTTTTAATCATTTGCCAGTCGTAGGGGTAAATCGAACGCAAATCGATCACTTCAGCGGAATAGCCTTCAGTCTTAAGTAAATCAGCCACGTCGTTACAAAGTAGCAAATGACGGCCGTAACTAACGACCGTGATCTGATCACCGCTACGGGTGATTTTACCTTTTCCGAATGGAACTAAATACTCTTCTAATTTGGGCCATTTCGGTTTCCATTTTGAACGATCGCCGATGGGCGCATCGATCATCGCTTTTAATTCTTTTTCATCCGCAGGTTCGCCCGGAATTAATTCTTCACCACGAACGCGCATCAACGCTTTCGGTTTTAAGAACATGCACGGGTTCGGATCTAAAATACATGATAGCAATAATCCGTACGCATCTAAAGGATTCGACGGCATCACAACTTTCCATCCCGCTAAGCGCGAAGCCCAAGCGTCGAATGAATGTGAATGATACACGCTACCACGAATACCCGCGCCAACCGGGGTCATCACGGTCATTGGTAACGGAAAGTTCCCGTTCGAACACCATAAAGTATTACCAGCAATTTTAAGTAAATCGATGGTATTAAAAATATAATCGGCGAATTGAATTTCAGCCACGCAGCGATCACCAGTCATCGCGATTCCCATCGCCATACCAATAATTCCGCGTTCATCCAGGGTTGAATTCCAAGCGGTCTTCACACCTTGAGTCGCCGTAAATACGCCACCCAATGGAGCGCCGACGTCCTGACCGAAAACATCTTTAAGATCGTAATTTGTTTCTGCATAGTGAAGAGCCATGCGAACAGCTTGAGCCATATTAGCCATTAGAATTTTCTCCAGTCTGCATTTTCACTTCCAACATAGGTATTATCCCAAATAGAATCTGCGGTCGGAACCGGCTCTGTACGTGCTTGCTCTAAAGCTTTAATACCTTCGTCTTCATATTTTTCCCAGATCGCTTTGACGTCTGATTCTTTTAAAAGACCTGATTTGGTGACGCGTTTTTCGAAATCTTTGACTGGATCAACTTCATTTTTTTCTTGGTTCGCACCACTGGCTGAAGAATGCCCGTATAAACGTGAAACATGCGCTTCAATGAAAGCTGGCTTTCCTGTTTTACGAATGTACGCCATGTCTTCTTCAATCGCTAAATATGTTTCAATCGGATCATTACCGTTAATCACGCGCGATTTAATATTAAACCCACGCGCACGGTCAGCGATTTCATTTTCACCATGCTGACCATCGTAATGAGTTGAAATACCCCATTTATTATTTTGCACGGTAATTAAAACTGGAAGCTCTTTACCTTTGCGCGAGGATAAAATTAAGGCCGAAGCAAATTCAGCCTCAGCCGTTCCCGCATCGCCGCCAGTAACCACAGAAATTGATTTTTTGCCGTGACGCTTTTGCGCGTGCGCGGTTCCGCAAGCAATTGGGTACTGAACTTCTAAAGGGGAAGTGACCGGAGCAATATTCATATCAGGAAATGCATAGTGATTTGAAAAGTTACGACCACCTGTTGACGGATCCGTCGCACGATTTGTCATTAAACGAATTGAGTCTAACATACTAACACCCATTGCCAACACAGTCGGCGCGCAACGGTAATGCAAATGCATGAAATCGAAATCTAATCCTTTACCAACTCTGGCTAACATTCCAAGTGGAACGCCCCAAGCTTCTTCACCGGGACCACCGATCCAAAAGAATGATTCACCCGCGCGGTAAATTTTAATAAGCCGTTCTTCTAAAACGCGAGACTTAATCATCAGGTCCAACATTTGAATAACGACTTTAGAATTTAATCCGCCGAAGTTATCTTTTTTCGTTGCCGTTTTACTTGCAGCTTTAACAGCCGTTTTTTTTGCTTTTGCCATAGTCACCTTATTAGGCGGTTAGTTTATCGAAGATAGGATTAAAAAGGTGTACTTAACGGGTTGCATAAAATTAAAAAACCCAGGCGTCGGGCGTATTTACGCCTGTTTTTCAAGACATTTATCAAAGAAACGACTGAATATACGGCAAAGCTTTTGTAAACAAAAACCAAACGGTCACGCAGATAATATAGGCCTGAACACAAAAGATCAAAAGCCCCAAGAAAAGCAAAACCACATCTTCAAACAAGATCGCCAAAGACAGCACGGCCATAGCCAAAGCCGGTGGTAAGTTTGTTCCCGGGGGCAGCGGTAACGCCAAAAAAATCGCGCTGACTAAGATCAAAAAAAACAAAAGAAACCGAACCAAAGAGATTTGTAAAAAAGCCTGACCACGCGCTTTAAATAAATGTTCAAACTTCAAAGAATATTTTTCTCCGTACTCAAAAACCTTAGAAAAAATCTTAACCGGCAAGATATAAGTCTTCCATTTCACCGGAAGCCAAATCTCTTGGCGACGATACCAACTAAATACCACAAACGAAGCCATGATTCCCATAACAGTTGAAAGCCCCGGAACCGGAATCGGAGTAAAAAAAGGAAAGGCCAAAATCACGATAACAAAGGCGTGCGATTTCGCACCCAGCTTTTCAAACAGATGACCCAAATTAAAGTCATGCAGAGAAAGTTCAATCCGCAAACTTCTAAAACTTTCAGATAATCGTTGAGCCACTTAGACACCTCAGAATCATTTTGAATATATACTTAAAAAACAACAAGCCAAAACGATGTCTTTAATTCAATTAACAAATTCACAATACAGCATTTAAAATAAAAAAAGCGGCAAAGATAATCTTTGCCGCCATCTAAATGAAAAGTAAAAAATCTAACTATTTTTCTTTAGTCATATTCGCCGCGATCTTACCTAACTCTTTGCCTTCTTCAAGTAACATCAAATCTGTTAACACATCTGAAGCCTCTTGAATATCCGCACGTTTTAAGTATTCTTTTTCTTTCTCGGCTTTGTCTGATGTGTAACGACTTTTCTTAACTTTCTTTTCTTTTTCGCCTTTGTCTTTTAAAACTTCAGCGATTTTGATCGTTTTACCTAATTTTTTAGTTTTCTCTAACTCATCCGTGATTTTTTTGAAATCGTCGTTTTTAGAGACGCGCTCAGATGAACGTACTTTTAAAGCTTTAACCCATTCAGGCTTAATCATGTTCCAAGCGCCTTCGCCTTTCTCAACGTAAGCCGATTTAGACAAGAACGCGTCGATTTTTTTCGGCGGTAAAGAGTAGTCCATACTCTTTTCACCAATATCATCCACACTATAAGGGCTTGGGATAATCACGTCGGATTCAACACCACGATGCTGAGTCGAATAACCGCCCGGAGTAAAGAACATACCAATCGTTACTTTTAAAGCGCCACGGCCTTCAGGAACCGGAAGTACCGTTTGTACCGTACCTTTACCGTATGTGTGATCCGCACCGACAACAACCGCACGGTTGTAGTCTTTCAATGCGCCAGAAACAATTTCAGATGCCGAAGCGCTGATTCTAGAAGTTAAAATAACTAATGGTCCCGCCCAGTCCACTTTTTCATCGGTATCGGCTAAAGCGATTTCGGCGCCTTCACCTTCTTGACTCGAAGACTGTTTAACTACGTTACCTGTTTTAAAGAATAAACCACCGATTTTGACAGCGTCATCTAAAGATCCGCCACCATTATTCGATAAGTCTAAAACTAAACCCGCTACTTTTTTTGCTTGGGCTTCAGCGATTACTTTTTTAAGATCAGCCGCCGAAGAACGGCCACCACGCTTGTTGTCCGCGTAGAATGAAGGAAAGTTGATGATACCAATTTTTACTTTTTTCCCGTTCACTTCACGGTCTTGGTAGTAAATCGAAACCGCGTTATCTTCTAAAGAGATTTTTTCGCGCGTTAATTCGATATCCATTTTTTTATTACCGTCTGATTCTTTACGTAGAATAGAAAGTTTAACTTTCGTGCCTTTTGGACCACGGATCAGTTTGACGACATCTTTTAAATCCATGTCGATCACGTTTTCCATCTTTCCGTCTTTTTTAGAAACAGCTACGATTTTATCTTGCGGCTCTAAGTTCTTAGATTTCGCTGCGGCTCCACCTGGAACTAAAGCTTCGATGGTCGTGAAACCATCTTGTTGTGAAAGCGTCGCGCCGATCCCCTCTAAAGATAAACTCATGTCGATCGTGAAATCGTCATAGTAGTCTTTGCTAAAGAAGTTTGAATGCGGATCTAAAGACATCGCGAAAGAATTTAAGTAGTTAGCAATAAGCTCTTCAAACTTAGTGTCTTTCATACGTTTTAAATTACGTTCGTAATTTTTAGTCACGCGTGTTTTAGCTTCTTCTAATTTGATGTCTGTTGCTAAATAATTGGCGATTTGGAATTGAACGAATTTTTTTAAGAATTCTTCAGCTTCTTCTTTCGTTTTAGGCTGTGCCTTGTGATCTGGATCGTAAACGAATTCAACGTCTTTATTAAACTTAAAGTCTTTACCTAAAAGTTTTTTAACGTAATCGTAACGTTCTTCGCTGCGCTTAACCAAGATCGCTTGGATTTCGTTGACGAAACCACACTCTTTTTTAGCTAATTTGTCGAAAACGTCTTTCATGATCTTTTTCACTTCAACGATATCAGACTCAAGAAGATAGATTTTGGCTCCATCTTGACGTTTGATATATTGCTCGATCACGCGGTTTTGAAGTTCTGCATCTTTCTTTTTAAAAACCAAATGGTTTTGCAAAAAGCCGGTTTGAATGGGGTCAACCCAAACGCAGTCCAACGAGGCTTGGGCCACCGCGACTGTTGAAGTCACAGTAGAAGCTAAAATAAGTAAACCAAAAAATATCTTTTGAAGTGTCATGAATATCCTTTTTCATTATTCAATTATCTTAAAAGTATATGCCTGGTTCTGGCTAATGATAAGCGCTAGTTCTGGATGACAATTTTGTTAAGGCTTACGTCGTGTCGCATTGAAAAGATCAAGCTGTGATTCAACATCTTTTCCAGCCAATGAAACGATGCCACGTTGAGTAATTTCGTGCTTCGTAAAATCTCCGTTATGAGTCTCGATCATAAAGAAAGACATCTCGGGGTAGCTTGACTTAAGTCTAGACATTTCTTCGACGATCAATTCAATATTACGTGGATCATCGTCACTCATCCCAAATCTGTGATGCGGACTGTAGCCATAAACTTCGATCGCTTTTTCAACAGAAGCCCTGATAGCGTGCTGTTTTAATTCGGCCGTCGACAATTTAAAATCATGGTCATTAAATCCACGGCGAACATCTTTGTTACTAACGGCAAATAAACTTAAATAATTTGGAACGGATGGCAGATAGCCTGCCTTGACGAATTCTAAAATTCCGTCTTTTAAAACTTGTTCAGAATGACCACGTGCCGTGATCACCGAAATAGGGCGCTGATTAAAAGTGGCGTGATAAAAGCAATCCCATGACGGGCCTTTCCACTGCATGTCAGGAACATTCAAAGCAGCCAATACGTCTTGAACAAAGTTTTGCTTTCGATTGCCAACTTTTTCTATTTCTTTCATGTCTAGATCACGAAACGATCTAAATGTTCCAGTTTGGTCATCGTAAAGAATTTCGTATTCTGAATATGGTCCACTTTTCCCGATCGTACTGTGATGAATCGCCCAGTCTCCACTGGTTAAATTCAATTCATCGCCGGTTTCTTTGTGAAATAAAATTAAGGGCGTTGCTAAGAACGCAATATTATCGTCGAAGTCGAAAAAATAAAAACTACGCCCGCCGCGATTAAAATTGCGGTCAGGTTCTTTTAAACGGGTTTCACCCAACTCTAACTGACCAATTTTTTTAGAACCCGAGTTATGACTTGAATCGCTCATTATTTTTTTGATGATGCTTTCTTTAATACAATTTTTTTAGTCGGAGCCGGTGCTGCTTCTTCAACGGCGGCGGCTTTCTTTTTAGCCGCTGGTTTTTTCTTACCAGTAACTTTTTTCTTAGCGCCCTTTTCAACGACGGGAACTGTGCCTAATTTATCATTAATTAATTCAAACGCTTTTTCTGGCGTGATCGTATCCGCCGTCACGCCTTCAGGTAGGCTTGAGTTTGTCTTTCCCGCTTTGATGTATGGACCGTACGGTCCATTGAAAAGACTAACCGGCATCTGATGAATCGGATGATTTCCAAATTCTTTAATCGCAGACGATTTTCCACGCCCTTTTTTAGGTTCAGATAATAATGCAATCGCTTTCGCTAAATCCATCGTGAAAACAGTCTCTGTTTTCGGAATCGAACGGTAGTCGCCATCGTGAACGATGAATGGACCAAAACGACCAATGCCCGCCTTAATATCTTTTTGTGTATCTGGATGAACACCTAAAGTTTTCGGCATCGATAAAATTTCTAAAGCCATCGGAAATGTCACATCAGCTGGCAATACGTTCGGAGGTAGCGATCCACGTTTGATTTTTTCATCATCGCTTTCACCCAACTGAACGTAAGGACCATAACGACCATTCAATACGTAAATCTTTTTACCGGTTTCCGGGTCTTCACCCAATGAATCCGCGCCCTTTAATTTTTGATCAATTAATTTTTCAACGTGTTCACTAGTCATATCAGCCGGAGCTTCTGAATCCGGAATCGAAGCGCTGAAGCTATCTTCACCACGCATTGATTTTACATACGCGCCGTAGCGGCCCACGTGGAATTCATACTGATCAAGACCTTCTAACTTCACAGAACGGGCTTCTTCAGGAACAATTTTCTCGCCCTGAGTTTCAACCGTTTCGCGTAAGCCTTTTTTTCCATGATAAACTGAAGTTAAATATTGTTCCCAATTCAATTCACCTTCAGCGATGTTATCTAATGACTTCTCCATCTCTGAAGTAAAGCCTAAATCCACATACTGAGTTAAATGCTGAGACAATAATTTAGAAACGACCATCGCCGTAAACGTCGGAACTAAGGCGTTGGCATTTTTACGAACATAACCGCGATCGATGATCGTTCCGATAACGCTGGCATAAGTCGACGGACGGCCGATGCCTTCTTTTTCCATGATCTGAACTAATGACGCCTCTGTAAACCGCGCCGGTGGTTTCGTTTCATGAGTTGTCGGTTCTATTTTTTGAACTTGTAATTTATCATTCACAGCTAATTTAGGTAATTTAACTTCGCGTGATTCAAGATCTGCATCTGGATCATCGCTACCTTCAACGTAAGCCCGTAAAAACCCCGGAAATTCAATCGTCGTTCCGCTTGAACTAAAAATAGCATCGCCCGCTTTGATTTTAGCGCTGACTTGTTTTTGTTTCGCATCGTTCATTTGCGAAGCCATCGTGCGTTTCCAAATTAAATCGTAAAGTTTAAAATGAGCGCCCGTCAGACCCGTTTCGTCTGGATCTTGGAACGTTGTTCCCGCCGGACGAATCGCTTCATGGGCTTCTTGCGCGCCTTTTACTTTTTTATTGTCGTAAGTGCGTGGGGCCGCTGGTAAATATTCTTTACCGTATTTATCTTCGATTGAAAAACGTGCGGCGGCCAAGGCCTCGGTAGATAGATAAGTAGAGTCTGTACGCATATAGGTAATAAAACCTTGCTCATACAATTTTTGTGCGACTTGCATTGTTTCGCGCGAACTTAAACCCAATTTACGATTCGACTCTTGTTGAAGCGTCGATGTGATAAACGGAGCCGATGGTTTTCTAGTAACTGGTTTTTCTTCAACGTCAGTGACTGTCCAAGATGCTGATTTAAGTTCAACTAAAACCTGATCAGCCGATTTTTGATCTAGCACGATCATATCTTTTCCAGCTAACAGTTGCCCTGTTAATCCATCAAAGTCTTTTCCGGTCGCTACGCGCTGACCTTTGTAACTAGAAATTTTTGATTCAAACGCTTGGCCAGCTTTTTCAAGCTCTGCAAAAACGCCGAAGTATGATGATTTTTTAAAACGAATGCGTTCTTTTTCGCGTTCGACCACGATTCGAACTGCAACCGATTGCACACGTCCCGCTGATAATCCGTAAGCCACTTTTTTCCATAATAACGGAGAAATTGTGTAACCCACTAATCGATCTAGAACACGACGGGCTTCTTGCGCACGCACTAGGTTGTAATCGATTTCCCGCGTGTCTAATAAGGCCTTATTGATCGCTTCCTTGGTGATCTCGTGAAAGACCATGCGTTTAGTTGGAACTTTTGGTTTCAACACTTCTAATAAGTGCCAGCTGATACTTTCCCCTTCACGGTCTTCATCGGTCGCTAGGAATAATTCGTCAGCTTCTTCTAATTTATCTCTTAAATTTTTTATAACTTTCGCTTTATCTTTAGGGATGCAGTACAAAGGCTCAAAGTGCTTATCAACATTCACACCTAGCTGCGCCCATTTTTCTTTTTTCACTTTTTCAGGAATATCTTTTGATGATTGAGGCAAATCGCGAACGTGGCCCATGCACGACTCCACGATGTAATTGCTGCCCAAAAATTTACGGATCGTCTTGGCTTTTGTCGGTGATTCAACGATCACTAACTTGATGCCGGTGCTTAAACCCGATCCAGAATTTGACTTTTCAGTATTTGCAGCTTTCTTCGCCATTCGTATTCCTCTAGACTATTAAAAAACACTGAATTTAAAGAAAGCACAATGAAAAATTTAAAAGAGTTTAATTCAAAGATCGAGTTCGTGCTTACAGACATCGACGATACGATCACGACAGACGGCCAGTTACACTCGAACGCCTACGCGGCTCTTTGGAAATTATCCGACGCAGGACTCAAAGTTATTCCGATCACTGGACGTCCAGCTGGATGGTGCGAAATGATCGCACGTTTCTGGCCCGTCGTCGGAATTGTCGGTGAAAATGGTGGTTTTTATTTCCGTTACTTAAACAAAAAAATGAATAGATGGTTTTTCGCTGACGACAAAACGATGATAGAAAATCGTAAAAAACTTGACCAAATTCAAAGCGAAATTCTAAAAAATGTTCCCGGCTGCGCCATATCTAGTGATCAATTTTGCCGCTTGATGGATTTAGCCGTCGACTTCTGCGAAGACGTTCCCAAATTACCCGAATCTGAAATTCAGAAAATAGTCCAAACATTTAAGACTGCCGGAGCCCAAGCCAAGATCAGCTCTATTCACGTCAATGGCTGGTTCGGAAATTACGACAAACTAACAACCACTTTTCAATTCCTAAAAACAGAATATGGTCTTTCAGAAGCCGATATCCTAAAAAAGTGTGCCTTTGTCGGAGACTCTCCAAACGACGAGCCTATGTTCGAAAAATTTCCGCACAGTTTCGGTGTCGCGAATATTTTAGACTTTCAAACATCCATCAAAAATCTGCCAACCTACGTCGCCATCCAAAAAGGCGGAGACGGATTCGCTGAAATTACAGCTCAAATTTTAAAATCTATATAATCAATAACAAGCCTGCTCTAAGCTTTTCCACCTTCTTGCGCTGTTTTTGCATTTCTAAGAAGTCGCGCCAAACAGTTGCTTTTAAGTGGGTTTAAATTCATTACACCTGCCGAAAGCTTCCATTTTGCGTACTTTTGTCGACTCGTTAGACAACACTTAGCGCACGTTAAAGGAAGTACCTGATGAAGCAAATAATGATTTCCATCGTGATGTTATTCTCGATTTTAACCCATGCCGCCGGCGACAATGGCTACGTCAAAAAAGTGGTCGAAGACGATGAAGGGGCCAAAGTTGTTCTTTCTAAAACGTTAACAGATACAAAAGCCGAAGATGTTAAGACCGTCTATATGTCAAATACGCAGCCTAATTTTGAAGAAACGAAACAGGCGCTATTAAATTCAAAGAACACAAATACTCGCGTCAATCTATCAAAAGACGCCGCAAAAACCTTAACCGTAAGACAGCTGGGGCAATAACATGAAGGCTAAAAATTTCTTAACCACAGGCCTAGTCTTATTAGCAACTTTTTCTTCCGTAGTAAAAGCGCAGGTGGCCGCGACAGATCCATTAATTAATCAAGTGAGCCATTTGCTTATTGAAACGAACAAGCAAGGTTTAGTGAAGGCTAAATATGCTTCCGCAGAAACGCGGTTAGCCGACCTGATCAAAGCTGGCCGAAGCGATGAAGCGCGCAAACAAATGTCTGATTTAATTTCAAAAATCGCGTCTGACCTAGCGACCGGCCAAGTGAAGGCCGACGACTTAAAAAATCGTTCAATCGTCACCGCTAAAAAACTTCAGAAAGCCCAGTTAGAAGCCGTGAATCAATACGTCAACGGCACTCTTTCAGCCCAAGATTTAGTGAACACTTTAAAGCCCCTCAATTCGCATTACACGGCTTTGGTTTCTGTTCTTCAACGCTATCAAGATGTTCTGCGCTCGGGTCAATCAACGGCAGCTCCGGCACAATTAGCCACTATCAAAGCCGGCGTTACAGATAAAAGTTCGATTTTGTATGCGCGTTTCCGACTTGATTTATTAGGCTACTCGAACGACACGACAAAAGACACTCTGACAGACGATCTTACTCAAGCGATCACTGACTTTCAAAAAAATGAAAAGTTAACAGCTGATGGAGTATTAGGTTCAGGTTCGTGGAAAGTATTAAATCAAGATTTTGCGGGACAGATCAGCCAACTTCGTATCAGCATCGATCGCTCGCGCTGGTTGCCAGATAACTTGGGCGCAACTCACGTCTTCGTTAATTTAGCGCGTCAGCAGTTACAACTTTATGTGAACTCTGAACTCAGCATGGATTTCAAAACGATTAATGGAAAACTTGAACGTAAAACACCGATCCTTTTTGATTCGATGACTCACTTCATTTTAAATCCGACATGGACTGTTCCGCAGAACATTTTGCTTGAAGATAAAGTTCCGATGTTCACGACCAATCCCCAAAAAGTTTTAGACCTGCGAATGAAGGTCATCGACGATTTAACAGATAAAGAAGTTGATCCGTTCTCGGTCGATTGGTCAAAGGTCACTGAAAATAATATTCCGTACACATTGGTACAGAAGCCAGGTAAAGGAAACGCTCTCGGTTTCATTAAGTTCCCACTGACGAATCCATATTCAATCTACTTACATGACACGGACTCTAGAAATCTATTTGCAAAAAATGATCGCATGCTAAGTTCAGGTTGCGTGCGCTTAGAAAAACCATTTGAATTCGCCGAAAAAGTAACCCAATCAATGAACATGATGAATTGGTCTGCCGATACTTTGAAAGACGCGACAGAGAATCTTTCTCCAGAAGCAGAAACTTCGACGCGTGTTAAACTAGTCAAAAGCATTCCTGTTTATCTATTTTATTTAACAGCTGATGTGAACGAAAAGGGACAAGTCATTTTATCAAACGACAATTATGGCATTGATGCGACGACTTACGACATCATATCACAGAAATAGTTAACAATTTGCAATTCAGATTTGTTTAGCCTTTAACAAATCCAGACCTGGCTCCGATGATAAAGGCATTATCTTCAATTTATTTTGCGTCCCCTGCCAGAATTCGCTAACGTGATTTTGGTAGGTAGCATGCAAGAAGTAAAACAAGAGACCAAACAAGATCTAACAAAATACAAAATTTTAGTCGTCGATGACGATGATGATCTTCGTGAGATTATGTTTTCTATCTTTAAAGCTCAAGGGTTCACAGTTTTCGAAGCCGATAATGGCAAGAAGGCTTACGAAATCGTTACTTCCGAAAATATTGACATGTTGATTTCTGATATCCGCATGCCCGGCGGTGACGGTTTAACTTTATTAGAAAAAGTAAAAAGCTATAACCCAACCATACCAATCGTTATTTTTGTCACTGGATTTTCTGACGTATCTGTTAGTGAGTGTATTAAAAAAGGTGCAAAGAATGTTTTTTCAAAACCATTTAATCAGAAAGAATTAGTTTCGTACGTGAAAGAATCGCTAGGGATCTAAACGACTTTACCTTTGTAGATCAGATATTCGGGTTGCTCATCACTCCACAAAAAATGATGAATTGAACCATTTGTAAACGCATGTTGATCCCAGGCAACGCCAGATCCAAATACGAATGTTAATGCCCGCATAACCATCCCATGCGAAAAAACGGCAATATTTTTGCGATTTGAATTTTGCGCAATATCTAATAGGACCGAGCGCGCACGGCACATAACCTGTCTTTTTGATTCGCCTTTTTCAAAACGAAAATCTAACAAACGCTCTTCATATGAACGCCATTTGGTAATGGTGTCTTCACCAATTCGCGCGATGACTTCATCCGAAGTTAAACCTTCGGCAACCCCCACATGGGTTTCTTTTAAACGATCATCTTTTTGAATAGATAGTTTTAGTTCAGCGCTGGCAATTTCGGCTGTCTTAAAGGCCCTGACTAAGGGGCTTGAATAGATCGATTCGATCTGTAGGCGACCTAAAATCGGCACAAGAGCCTTTGCTTGCTCTTGACCTATTTCATTTAAAGCAATGTCCGTCTGGCCTTGAAAACGGAAGGCTTTATTCCAATCCGTTTCCCCATGCCGAATGACGTAGATATTTTTAGTTTTCAATTATTTTCTTTTGTTCGCTTTGATCATTCTTTTTTTCTTAGTGATACGTTTAGCTTTATGACGTGCACTTTTATTCTTTTGCGTTTTGCTTTTTCCACCGACTTTTAAAGCCATTTTGATCTCCTTGATTGATCTTTTTACCTGATGACCGAAGTCATATATTAATTATTTAACGAAGTAATCTATTAAAACTACTTCTTCGTATTATTGCTAACTAATGCTGCAAACGGGTTATTAAACGGAGAGCTCGGCTTAACCGGAGGAGCCGCTGGTCGCCCACCGCCGCCTTGGCCTCTGTTATCATTACCGCGTGGTCTAAAATCAGAACGTTGATTTGAAGAGTTTGCAGGACGAGCCGCACCTGACTGAGGCCCCCCAGGTCTTTGATTCTCTTTAAAATCACGAATCGCTTTATATTCCGGAGCCGCATCTAACTTCATCGACAACGCGATTTGGTTTTTAGCGTGATCGATTTTTAAAACTTTTACAGTAACTTGATCCCCTGGGTTTACAACCTTTCTAGGATCATCAACGAATTTGTGAGCGATCTCAGAAATATGGACCAAACCATCTTGATGAACTCCGATATCAACGAAAGCACCAAAATTTGTAACGTTCGTTACGATTCCAGGGCAGATCATTCCTTCTTTTAAATCTTTCACTTCAAAAATATCATCTTTGAAATTGAAAACTTTAAATGGATCACGCGGATCGCGTCCCGGTTTTTCTAATTCTTTCATGATGTCATCAAAAGTAAATTCACCAACGATGCCGGCCCATTTTGTTCTTGCAGCTAATAATTTTTTAGCGCCTTCACCAACAAGCTCATTGATATTCACGCCAAGGTCAGTCGCCATGTCACGAACCGCGCTGTAACGCTCTGGATGAATTCCTGTTGAATCCAAAAATACTTTACCATTTGGTACGCGCAAGAAACCTGCCGCTTGTTCAAAAATTTTCGTAGAAAAACGCGGAACTTTTGAAAGATCAGAACGATCTTGAAATAATCCATTTTTCTTACGAAATTCAACGATCGCACCCGCTAAGCCAGGTCCAACGCCAGATACGAAAGATAACAGTGAAGTCGACGCGGTATTCACATCAACACCCACATTATTCACACAACTTTCAACAACGGCTTCCAAGCCTTTTTTCAATTGCGACTGATTCACGTCATGTTGATATTGACCTACACCAATTGATTTCGGATCAATCTTAACAAGCTCTGCTAATGGATCCTGTAATCGACGTGCGATCGAAATCGCGCCTTTCACTGTAATATCTAAATCCGGAAATTCAGCACGTGCAATTTCACTCGCCGAATAAACCGAAGCCCCTGATTCATTCACCATGATCACGGGAATTTCTTTATCTTTACCTAAAGTTTTTAAGATTTTCTTAACGAAAGTTTCAGTCTCGCGCCCAGCAGTACCATTGCCAACCGCGATCGCTTCGATCTTAACTTGTTTTGTGACTTCACATAAAAGCGTCGTCGCTTTTCTTTCAGCACCGTCACCTAAAATTTGCATCACAGTGTAAGAAACGTAACTACCCGCTTTGTCAACTAAAGCGACTTTACAGCCCGTTCGCAAACCCGGATCGATACCTAGAATAAATTTAGGCCCGTACGGAGAACCTAATAAAACACGCTTCACGTTTTCAGAGAAAACTTTAATTGCATGCTCGTCTGATTTTTCTTTTAATTTTGCGTGAACTTCATTTTTAACTGAAGGAACAACGTAAACGTTTAATGCCAATCGAGCCGATTCTTTTAAGAATGTTCCGACCGCATTATCCGGTG